>NZ_CM001439.1:1707179-2050455 GCF_000244955.1 Saccharomonospora marina XMU15
GCCTCGGTGGTGCGGGGTGTGACCGTGACCGACGAGTCGGGCAACACCGTGGACCTGACCGACCTGTTCGGTCCCGCCGAGGACGCGACCGAGGCCGAGGCCGGTGACGAAGCCAGTGCCGCAGCCGGTGACCAAGCCGGCGACGAGGAGCGCGACGAGGCCACCCCATCGAGTGGTGCCGACGAGGCGGGCACCGCGGGAGAGGCCGCGTCCAGCTCCGACAAGTGACCCTTTCTCATGCTCTGAGCGAACTCGGGCGGTGTCAGGCATCCTGCGCCGCCCGAGTTGGTTAGGGTCGGTTACAAGATCTCAGACTCCTGAAAAGGCAGGCAGACGTGACGCAGCACATGCCAGAGGGGCGAACCAGCACAGCGGGGCTCAACCTGACCGACTCGGTGTACGAGCGGCTGCTTCAGGAGCGCATCGTGGTGCTGGGCTCCGAGGTCAACGACGAGGTCGCCAACCGCATCACCGCGCAGCTGCTGCTGCTGGCCGCCGAGGACTCGCAGGCCGACATCCGGTTCTACATCAACTCGCCGGGCGGGTCGGTGACGGCCGGCTTCGCGATCTACGACACGATGCAGCTCATCGAGCCCGACGTGGCCACGTACGCGATGGGGTTGGCGGCGTCGATGGGCCAGTTCCTGCTCTCCTCGGGTACTCCCGGTAAGCGCTACGCGCTACAGCACGCGCGCATCCTGATGCACCAGCCTTCGGCGGGTGTCGGTGGCACTGCTTCCGACATCGCCATCCAGGCCGAGGTGTTCAGCAAGTGGAAGTACGAGCTGGCGAAGATCACCGCTGAGCAGACAGGTCAGACCGTGGAGCAGATCATCGCCGACGGTGATCGCGACCGGTGGTTCACGGCCGAGGAAGCCAAGGACTACGGCTTCGTGGACCAGGTGCTGACCCGCGAGCACCCGCATCCGAACTCGAACTCCAACTGACCGGGCACGGCAGGAGCAAAACACTATGACCAGTCCATATCTTCCGCAGTCCCGGTACGTGCTGCCCTCCTACGTGGAGCGCACCAGCTACGGGGTCAAGGAGTCCAACCCGTACAACAAGTTGTACGAGGAGCGGCAGATCATGCTGGGGGTGCAGGTGGACGACGCGTCGGCCAACGACGTGATGGCCCAGCTGCTGCACCTGGAGCACGAGGACCCCGACCGCGACATCATCATCTACATCAACTCCCCGGGTGGCTCCTTCACGGCCCTCATGGCGATCTACGACACCATGCAGTACGTGCGCCCCGACATCCAGACCGTCTGCCTCGGCCAGGCCGCGTCCGCGGCGGCCGTGTTGCTCGCGGCCGGGACGAAGGGCAAGCGGCTCGCGCTGCCCAACTCCCGCGTGCTGATCCACCAGCCCGCCACCGAGGGCGCCTACGGCCAGGTTTCGGACCTGGAGATCCAGGCGAGGGAGATCCAGCGGGTCAGGCGACTGATGGAGACCACGCTGGCCAAGCACACGAACAAGTCGGCGGACGAGGTCCGCGCCGACATCGAGCGCGACAAGATCCTCACCCCGGAGGAAGCCAAGGAGTACGGCATCATCGACGAGGTGCTGTCGTACCGCAAGGCGTCCGCCGAGGTCTGACGTTCGCGGACGGGTGCGTGTCGCCTGCCGACACGCACCCGTCCGCAGTACTAGGGTTGGCCCGCGCGCGTCCGAATTGCCGTTAGGCTCCCGCCGGGCGCGTTGGGCGGGTACCGTCAGTGGCAACGCACGAGTCAGGTGTTCATCGGCACCGGAGGGGACGAGGTCAGCGGTCATGGCAAGGATCGGCGACGGCGGAGACCTGCTGAAGTGCTCCTTTTGTGGCAAGAGCCAAAAACAGGTGAAGAAGCTCATCGCCGGCCCTGGCGTCTATATCTGTGACGAATGCATCGACCTCTGTAACGAGATCATCGAGGAAGAACTCGCCGAGGCGGGTGACGTCAAGCTCGACGAGCTTCCCAAGCCCGCCGACATCCACGAGTTCCTCGAGCAGTACATCATCGGGCAGGACGAGGCGAAACGGACGCTGGCGGTAGCGGTATACAACCACTACAAGCGCATCCAGTCCGAGGGCAAGAACCCGAAGGACTCCAAGGACGAGCCCGTCGAGCTGGCCAAATCGAACATTCTGATGCTCGGCCCCACCGGGTGCGGCAAGACCTACCTCGCGCAGACGCTGGCCAAGCTGCTCAATGTGCCGTTCGCCATCGCGGACGCCACCGCGCTGACCGAGGCGGGCTACGTCGGCGAGGACGTCGAGAACATTCTGCTGAAGCTCATTCAGGCTGCGGACTACGACGTCAAGCGGGCCGAGACGGGCATCATCTACATCGACGAGGTCGACAAGATCGCGCGCAAGTCCGAGAACCCCTCGATCACGCGTGACGTCTCGGGCGAGGGTGTGCAGCAGGCGCTGCTGAAGATTCTCGAGGGCACCACGGCGTCGGTGCCGCCGCAGGGTGGACGCAAGCACCCGCACCAGGAGTTCATCCAGATCGACACCACGAACGTGCTGTTCATCGTCGCGGGTGCGTTCGCGGGCCTCGAGAAGATCATCAACGATCGGATCGGCAAGCGCGGGCTCGGCTTCGGGGCGGAGATCCGCACCAAGCGTGAGATCGAGGAAAGCGACATCTTCAGCGAGACCATGCCCGAAGACTTGATCAAGTTCGGGCTGATCCCCGAGTTCATCGGCAGGCTGCCGGTCGTGGCCAGCGTGACGAACCTGGACAAGCCTTCGCTGGTGCAGATCCTCACCCAGCCGCGCAACGCCTTGACCAAGCAGTACAAGCGCCTCTTCGAGATGGACAACGTCGAACTCGAGTTCACCAAGACCGCGCTCGAGGCGATCGCCGACCAGGCCCTGCTGCGGGGGACCGGCGCGAGGGGGTTGCGCGCGATCATGGAGGAGGTGCTGCAGCCGGTGATGTACGACATCCCCAGCCGCGACGACGTGGCGAAGGTCGTCATCACGGAGCAGACCGTCCGGGAGAACGTCAACCCGACGATCGTGTCGCGGCAACCGTCGCGGCGGCAGCGAGAGCGCGGCGAGAAGTCGGCCTGAGCCGGTGCGCATGGCTCGCTGAACAACCATGACGCCGATGCCTGAAGGTCGCGACAGCGGCAGCGAGCGTGCCGACGTAACACAGTTGTGGCAGGGCATGGTCGCGGTAGGACGGTTGCGTCATCCGCGAACCCACCTGGCCCTCATCGTGGTGCTCGGGGTCCTGGGTGCCGTCTGCTTGCTCGCGACGATCACCAGAATGTCGGCCCTGCCGCTGTTGCCGTTGCTGCCACTGTCCGTCGCTGCCTACGCGCAGTGGCGAGCTCGCAACGCTTCGAGCGACCGGAATCTCGTCGCGTGGGTGACGCTGCTTGCCACGAGTGTTGCTGTCTGTATATGGCTTGTAGCGCTTGTGGGCCGTATCCTCCGGTGAAGGTTTGCCTGCCGGGTTCTCTGGATAGCCCGTACGGGTTAAGGGCAACGACCGAAATGGGACACGGTTGTAGTGACAGCAATCAGCGAGCTGGGTGCGGGCGAGTTCTCGCATCAGGCGCTGCTTTATCACGACGACTCCAGTTATCTGGCAGGTGTCGTGCCGTTCGTGCTCGAGGGACTCGCCGCGGGGAAGCCGGTTGCCGTCGCGGTGCCCGGGCCGAAGCTCGACCGCATCGAGGCCGCGCTGGGTCCGGCGGCCCGGGACGTCCGGTTACTGGACATGGCCGAGGTCGGCCGCAATCCCGGTCGCATCATCCCTTCCGTTTTGCATGACTTCGCCGACGCTCACCAGGGCAGAGTCCGAGTTCTCGGTGAGCCGATCTGGCCGGAGCGCTCGAGTGCGGAGTACCCGGCTTGTGTCCAGCACGAAGCGTTGATCAACGCGTCCTTCGCGGGGTCGGCGGTGACCATTCTGTGCCCCTACGACACCTCCCGGCTGTCCGAACAGGCACTCGCCGATGCGCACGCCACCCATCCGGTGATCGCGGACGAGTCGGGCACGCGAGCCAGCGAGGGATATGCCCCCGATGAGGCGTTTTCGCGATACAACCTGCCGCTGACAGCCCCGCCGGACGCCGAGGAGTTCTCCTTCGACCTCGGCAGCCTCACCAAGGCTCGGCACGTCGCCGTCGCACGTGGCGCCGCGCTCGGCCTCAGCCAGGACCGGCTGGACGACTTCGCGCTCGCTGTGGCGGAGTTGTGTGCCAACAGCGTCCAGCACGGCGGCGGCTCGGGTGTGCTTCGGGTGTGGCGCGAGCACGGTGACGTCATCGCCGAGGTCTCCGACCGCGGGTACCTCAGCGACCCGCTCGCAGGCCGAAGGCCCGCGAGCCCGCGCCAGTTGGGTGGCAGGGGCCTGCTTCTCGTCCACCGGGTCGTCGACCTGGTGCGCACCCACTCCACGCCCGAGGGCACCACCACCCGGATCTACCTGCGCGGCTGATCGCGATCAGGATCCCTGGCGAACCGGCCTCGGCGCATGCCTGCCGAGGAAGGCGACCAGGCCGGGCGCGACCCGGCTGAAGAACTCCCCGTTGTGTTTGCCCTCGGCCGTGACCGCCACCTCAGGCTCGGCCGTGCGAATGAACCGGCGCGTCCCGGAGATGAACGGGTCTCGCGTGCCGCACCACACGCCGATCGGCACGTCGCCGATGTCCCGGATGTGACGCAGCGGATCCATCGAAGCCCAGTCGCGCGGGCCGTTGAAGGCGCGACGCTTGCGCATCTGCTGCCAGCTGGTCAGCAGGGCCGGGGAGATGACGCCGACCGCTCCCAGCGGGCTGCGCTGCTGCGCACGGCGCCTGGCATAGAGCAACGAGCCGAAACCGCCCATCGAGATGCCGGCGGATGCGAACGGGACTCCGCCCTCGCCGGACAGCCGTAGCTCCTTCAGCCAGTTGGGCACCTCGAACAGCAGCATGCCCATGGGGTCGTCGCCGGGCCGGTGCTCGTGCCAGTAGCTGTCACCGCCGTCGACGGCGAGGAAGCCGAACGCGGGCACCCTCCTGCGTGCCACCGCGTCGGCCAGGCACTGGGCCAGCCCGTCCGGAGCCGCCGTGCGCGCCGACCCGCGACGTCCGTGCAACAGCAGAGATATCGGCATTCCCGCCGGTGGGTTCCGGGTAGGCAGCGTCAGCGCCAACTCGACCTCGCGGCCGCGAGCACGCGAGTAAACCCGTTCCAGCCGGGTGAAGCCGGCTCCCTGCAGCGGTGAGGATATGGTGATCGAGCTTCGCAACGCCCAGTCCAGCGACCGGGACCCCGCGCTGAACGACGCCACGCCCGCGGCCGCCATACCGCCCAGCGTCCCCAGCAGCAGGCCGCGCCTTCCGATCCGGTACCGCTTCGGCTCGTCGGTGTCCGCCGCCGACACGCACCACCCCGCAAAGCTCGTTGTCGAACCGTGACGGCGTCAGCCTTCCATGATCCGCTTTTCGCCCGTGTAAAGGTTCATGCTCTGTCCCCGCAGGAAGCCGACGAGCGTCATCCCGTTCTCCTCCGCGAGTTCCACAGCAAGTGACGACGGTGCGGAGACCGCCGCGAGCATCGGGATACCCGCCATGGCGGCCTTTTGCACCAGTTCGAAGGAGGCGCGGCCGGACACCAGCAACCCGCAGTCCGACAGCGGGACCCGGCGCTCCAGCAATGCCCATCCCAGCACCTTGTCCACGGCGTTGTGCCTGCCGACGTCCTCCCGCACGGTCAGCAAGGACCCCTCCGAGGTGAACAGGCCGGCCGCGTGCAGCCCTCCGGTGGCCGCGAAAACTCGCTGCCGGGCGCGCAGCACGTCCGGCAGTTCGGCCAGCAGGTTCGGGGTGATGGTGAACGGCGAGCCCGAAGGCGAATACCTGGTCCTCAGTTTCACGGCGTCCAGCGCGGCCTTGCCGCACACGCCACAGGAAGAGGTGGTGTAGAAGTTGCGCTCGACCCCGGTCTCGGGCGGCGGCACGCCGTCGGCGAGCGCGATGTCGAGGACGTTGTAGGTGTTGCGGCCCTGATCGTCGAGGCTGTCGCAGTAGCGGGCGAGCGCGACGTCCTCGCTGTCACCGATCACCCCTTCGGAGAGCAGGAAGCCGTGTGCGAGTTCGACGTCGTGTCCGGGAGTGCGCATGGTGACGGCGAGCGGCTTTCCTGAAACCCTGATCTCGAGCGGCTCCTCGGCCGCGAGGGCGTCCGGCCTGCGCCGCACGCCGTGCGAGGTCAACATCCGCACCGGCCTGCGTACCGTGACTCGGCCCATGGGGCACCACTCCTCGCGATCCCAATATTCGACAGCTACTTGCTGTGTCCGCGTCGTTGCTGTATACATTCGCCGCGCGACGCATACAGTTAGACAGTATTCAGTCTACGGAGGTGCCGAAGTGGCACTCGGCTTCCTTGACCGTTCCCACAGCATCGCACCAGCGAACTGGAGTCGCTGGCTCATCCCACCCGCAGCGCTGTCCGTGCACCTGGCGATCGGGCAGGTCTACGCCTGGAGCGTGTTCAAACCTCCGCTCGAGGAAACACTCGGGCTGAGCGGAACGCAGAGTGCTCTACCCTTCCAGCTCGGCATCGTCATGCTGGGGCTGTCGGCGGCTTTCGGCGGGACACTGGTGGAGCGCAACGGGCCACGCTGGGCCATGTTCGTGGCGATGTCGTGCTTCTCGTCGGGCTTTCTCATCTCGGCGCTCGGCGTGGCGAGCTCGCAGTACTGGCTGGTCGTCCTCGGCTACGGGGTGGTCGGCGGGGTGGGGCTCGGGATCGGCTACATCTCGCCGGTCTCCACGCTGATCAAGTGGTTCCCCGACCGGCCGGGGATGGCCACGGGCATCGCCATCATGGGTTTCGGCGGCGGCGCGCTCATCGCGTCGCCGTGGTCGAGCCAGATGTTGCAGTCCTTCGGCACCGACAACGCGGGGATCGCCACCACGTTCGCCGTCCACGGTGTGGTCTATGCCGTTTTCATGTCGATGGGCGTACTGCTGGTGCGGGTTCCGGCGCAGGATTGGCGTCCCGCCGGGTGGAAGCCCGGAAACGGCGACAGCGGCAACGCGATGGTCACCACGGCCAACGTGTCGGCCAACAACGCGCTACGCACGCCGCAGTTCTGGCTGCTGTGGCTCGTCCTGTGCCTCAACGTCACGGCGGGGATCGGCATTCTCGAGAAGGCCTCGCCGATGATCCGCGACTTCTTCGCCGAGACCTCGGTGCCCGTCGGCGCGGGTGCTGCCGCGGGTTTCGTGGCTTTGCTTTCGCTGACCAACATGTTGGGCCGCTTTGTCTGGTCGTCTACATCGGATATTGTCGGCAGGCGCAACATCTACCGGTTCTACCTCGGTGTCGGCGCACTGTTGTACCTGGTCATCGCCTTGACGACGAACTCGTCGAAGATCGTTTTCATCCTCAGCGCGATGGTGATCCTTTCCTTCTACGGGGGCGGTTTCGCCACCATTCCCGCCTACCTTAAGGACCTGTTCGGCACCTACCAGGTCGGCGCCATCCACGGCAGGCTGCTCACCGCGTGGTCCACGGCGGGCGTGCTGGGGCCGCTGATCATCAATGCCATCGCAGACAGCCAGGAGGCTGCGGGCAAGACCGGTCCAGCGCTCTACACCACGTCGCTGTTCATCATGATGGGCCTGCTCGTCGTCGGCTTCGTGGCCAACGAACTGGTCCGGCCGGTCGATCCGAAATTCCACGAGCCGGTGGAGGACAACCCGCCGCTGTCCCGAAAGGAGTCGCAGTGAGCGAGCAGACGACGGCTCAGCGCCGTGCCGGGCTACTGGTGCTGGTGTGGGCCTGGGTGGGACTGCCGTTCGCCTACGGGGTGTACGAACTCGTCCGCAAGGTATTGCAGCTGATCGGCGGTTGACACAGCAGTCGGTTCGGGCCCGGCGGGTCGCCCGCCACGGGAAGTGCTCACCCGCCTGCTGTGCCGGTGGTCCCTTCGCGTGACGGCGCGAGCCGCCGGGCCCGGCTAGGCTTTGCGGCATGCTCATCGCCGAAGACCTGCTGCTGCTGCTGTTCGACGACAAGGCAGGAAAGCCCGTCGACGGGGTCTCGAATCTCGAGTACTCCCTGGCCGGGGCGGTACTGATCGAGTTGGCCATGCTCGGCCGCATCGATGTGACAACCGATGCCGACGAGGGCAAGGCCGGCAGAATGGTGATCCGGGACAGTACGCCCACCGGCGAGGCGACGCTGGACGACGCCCTCGCCACCATGTCCAAAATGGAGGGCAAGAAGCCGAAGGACGTCATCGGTCCGCTGGCCAGGGGCGGACTCTCGCGGCAGCTGCTGGACGGCCTCGTGCAACGGGGGATCCTGCGACGGGAGCAGGGCAGGGTGCTGGGACTCTTCCCCACCACCCGCTGGCCTGCCGAGGACTCACGACACGAGCAGCGGACAAGGGCGGAACTCAACCGCGTACTGGTCGACGGGCACCAGCCCAACGAACGCACGACGGCGCTTGTCGCATTGCTCGCGGGTATGGGGGTGACCAAGCAGGTCGTCGGTGGCAGGGACCCGCGGCTGGTCGAGCGAAGGGCCACCGAGATCGCCGAGGGCAACTGGGCGGGCGACGCGCTACGCAGGGCCGTCGAGGAGATCACCTCCGCCGTCATGGCCGCGCTGTTCGTCCCCACGATCGTCACCGGCGCGACGTAGCCCGCGACTGCTGCCGCAGGCCACGGTCGACCAGCGTGACCACCAGCAGGGCCACGGCGATCAGCAGCAGCGCCAGCGCCATCCGGTGCAGCCCCGCCGCGCTCGGGTGCTCGCCGAAGCACACCGCGATCAGCGCGGAAGCGGCCACGGCGCCGACGTACTGGGCGGTGCGGAAGAACCCGCTGGCCGTCCCGATCAGTCCAGCGCCTGCCTGGCTGTACAACGCGGTCTGGTTGGTCACGCTCGTCAGGCCCTGCGCGAGGCCGAACATCGCGGCCACCGCTACGAGTATCCCGGTCCACGAACTCGGCTGCACCGCCAGCAGCAATCCGGAGCCGCCCGCAAGTGCCAGCACCGACAGCACCAGGCGTGCCCGCAGCCCGCTCGCGCGCCCGGAAAGGGCGGCGGCGCCCATCGCGACGGCCGACATGGGCAGTAGCAGCAGCCCCGCGGCAACCTCCGACAGCCCCCGGTCGGCCTGTAGCCACTGGACGTAGCCGAACATGATCGTGTAGATCGCCAGGAAGGCAAGGGCCTGGCGGAGATAGGTGCGCAGTATCGGGCCGTTGGTGAGCACCCCACGCACATCGAGGCGGGAACGCGCCCGGGGCGCGGGTCGATCCGCGGGCAGCCACAGCCACGCCAGCACCATGGCGCCGACGGCCAGCGGGATGTTGACCGCGAAGATGGCGGGCCAGCCGAAGAAGCCGGTCAGCGCGCCGCCGAGAGTGGGGCCGACGACCATGATGGTCTGGGCCGAGATCGACAGCACCGCCAGCACTCCCGCGGGAACACCCGCTCCGGTGGCGTCGGACTGCCTGCGAAGTACGGCCATCGCGGCGGGGAACCCCGCGCAGGTGCCGAAGCCGAGCAGCATGCGCACCCCGATCAGCCAGTCGAGGGAGAGCGCGAATGTGCCTGCCAGGCCGGCCGCGGCGACGGCGGCCGCACCCCCGAGCAGGACCCGGCGCGGCCCCCACTTGTCGACCAGTACGCCCGCGATCGGCTGACCGATCGCGGTAGCGAGGTAGAGGCTGGTGATCAGCCAAGCCGTTTCGGCGGGTCCGGCGTCGAACGTCCGACCGATGGGTACCAGCGCGACCGCGATCATCGTCGAGTTGATCGGGTTGAGCACCGCGCTGGCGACCAGCGGAGCGACCAGCCGCGCACCGATGACGGGTTTCGTCGTGGTGGTCATCAACGCTGGGCGAGCCTGCGCAGCAGCGGCAGTGCCTCGGCCAGCCGGTCCCGTTCCTGCTGTGTGAAGTCCTCGGCGAGCGCCGCGGCCAGCCACTCGTCGCGGTGTTGGTGCACGCCGAGCACGGTCTTCGTGCCCAGCTCCGAAAGTGAGATCACGGTGCGGCGACCGTCGTCGGGGTCTCTGCTGCGGTTCAGGTAGCCCAGCTCGTCGAGTGCGGCCAGCGTGGCCGACATCGACTGCTGCCTGACGTGTTCGGCGGTCGCCAACTCGGCCTGCGTGGCCGGTCCTTCCCTGTGCAGCCTGCCGAGCACGGCCGACTGGGTTGGGGTGAGCACGCCCGCGTTGTCGACCTGGCGAAGCCGTCGTAGTAGCTGACCGATCGCGCCGCGCAGTTGTCCGGCCAGTTCGGCCACCGAAGGAGGGACACCAGTCATGCCATCAGCCTAGACTGTGCAGTTCCAACTGTGTATCGGAGCACCGTGCAGGTCGGCGCGGCGGGTTCGTAGACTTGTCGGCTGTGACGGAGAACGCGGCTCAGCAGCAAACCGACCTGCCCAGCGCCTGGAACCCGGCCGACGAGGAGGCCGGGATCTACCAGCGCTGGGTAGCCGCAGGCTATTTCGAGGCGGACTCGGCCTCGAAGAAGCCGCCCTTCACCATCGTGCTGCCGCCCCCCAACGTCACCGGCAGCTTGCACATGGGCCACGCCCTCAACCACACGCTGATGGACGCCCTCACCCGCCGCAGGCGTATGCAGGGATACGAGGTGCTCTGGCTGCCGGGCATGGACCATGCGGGCATCGCCACCCAGAACGTCGTCGAGCGCGAACTGGCGAACGAGGGGATGTCGCGACACGACCTGGGCAGGGAGCGCTTCGTCGAGCGGGTCTGGGAGTGGAAGGCCGAGTACGGCGGCAAGATCCTCGACCAGATGAAGCGGCTCGGTGACGGCGTCGACTGGTCGCGCGAGCGCTTCACCATGGACGACGGGCTTTCCCGCGCCGTGCAGACGATGTTCAAGAAGCTCTACGACGACGGCCTCATCTACCGTGCCGAGCGCATCATCAACTGGTGCCCGCGCTGCCAGACGGCGCTTTCCGACATCGAGGTGGATCACTCCGACGACGACGGCGAGCTTGTCTCCATCCGCTACGGCGAAGGCGACAACGCCATCGTGGTGGCCACCACCCGCGCCGAGACCATGCTCGGTGACACCGCCGTCGCCGTGCACCCCGACGACGAGCGCTACAGCCACCTCGTCGGCACCGAGGTGGAACTGCCGCTCACCGGCCGCCGTATCCCGATCGTCGCCGACGAGCACGTCGACCCCGAGTTCGGCTCCGGCGCGGTCAAGGTGACGCCCGCACACGACCCCAACGACTTCGAGATCGGCAGGCGGCACGGCCTGCCCATGCCGTCCATCATGGACGAACGGGCGGTGATCACCGTGCCGGGCCCGTTCGAGGACATGGACCGGTTCGAGGCAAGGCCCGCCGTCGTCGCGGCGCTGCGCGAGCAGGGCAGGATCCTCGCGGAGAAGCGCCCCTACGTGCACGCCGTCGGCCACTGTTCCCGCTGCGACACCGTCGTCGAGCCGAGGTTGTCGCTGCAGTGGTGGGTGAAGGTCGAGCCGCTGGCACGTGCGGCTGGCGAGGCGGTGCGGGACGGGCGCACCCTCGTGCATCCGCCGGAACTCGCCAAGCGCTATTTCGACTGGGTCGACAACATGCACGACTGGACGATCTCTCGCCAGCTGTGGTGGGGCCACCGCATCCCGGTGTGGTACGGCCCGAACGGCGAGATGGTCTGTGTCGGACCCGACGAGGAACCGCCGACAGGCGAGGGCTGGCAGCAGGACCCGGATGTGCTGGACACCTGGTTCTCCTCAGGGCTGTGGCCGTTCTCCACGATGGGCTGGCCGCAGCGTACCGACGACCTGGCCAAGTTCTATCCCACCAGTGTGCTGTCCACCGGCTACGACATCCTGTTCTTCTGGGTGGCCAGGATGATGATGTTCGGCCTGTACGCCATGGACGGGGTGCAGCCGTTCGACCACATCTACCTGCACGGCCTGATCCGCGACGCCAGTGGCAAGAAGATGTCGAAGTCGCGGGGCAACGTGATCGACCCGCTGGACTGGATGGACCGGTTCGGCGCGGACGCCACCCGATTCACGCTGGCAAGGGGAGCCAACCCCGGCGCGGACATGGCACTGGCCGAGGAATGGGCCGCCGGTTCGCGCAACTTCTGCACGAAGCTGTGGAACGCCAGCCGGTTCGCCATCATGAACGGTGCGAGCGTCGAGCAGCCGTTGCCTGGTCCGGACCAGCTCACCGAGGCCGACCGCTGGATACTGGGAAGGCTCGGCACGGTGGTTTCCGAGGCCGACGAGCTGATCGAGGACTTCCAGTTCGCCAAGGCAACCAACCTGCTCTACCACTTCACCTGGGACGAGCTGTGCGACTGGTACCTGGAGTTGGCCAAGGTGCAGCTCGCGGGCGAGCAGGCGGACTCGACAAGGCTCGTGCTCGGGCACGTGTTGGACACCGTGCTGCGGCTGCTGCACCCGTTCATTCCGTTCATCACCGAGCGGCTGTGGATCACGCTGACCGGCGGCGAGTCGCTGGTGGTCGCGGGCTGGCCGATCCCGGCCGAGCTGGGCCTGCCATCGCCCGATCCGCAGGCCGACGCCCGTATCGAGGACGTGCAGAAGCTGGTCACCGAGATCCGCCGGTTCCGTTCCGACCAGGGGCTGAAGCCGGGGCAGCGGGTGGCGACCCGGCTGGTCGGTCCCGGCTTCGCGGCGCTCGCCGACCACGAAGGCGCGGTGCGCGCACTCGCACGGCTGAGCGAGGCGGGGGAGGGCTTCACGGCCACGGCGTCGCTGGAGGTGGCGCTGTCAGCGGGCATGGTGACCGTCGAGGTGGACACCTCGGGGACGATCGACGTGGCCGCCGAACGCAAGCGCTTGCTGAAGGACCTGGCAGCGGCGGAGAAGGAGCTCAAGCAGACCGAGGGCAAGCTGGGCAACCAGGCGTTCCTGGAGAAGGCGCCCGCGGATGTGGTGGACAAGATTCGCGCCCGCCGGGACACCGCCGCGGCCGATATCGAGCGCATCAACGCCAGGTTGTCGAGCCTTCCCGCCTGACGCCGCGAGCCCCCCGTCCAGGACCGCGAGTGCTGCGTTCGGGACCGCGAGTGCTGCGTTCGGGACCGCGAGTGCTGCGTTCGGGACCGCGAGTGCTGCGTTCGGGACCGCGAGTGCTGCGTTCAGAGCCCTGAGCTCTGCGCCCCCGTACCGCGAATTCCGCATTCGGCGGCCCGGTCCGGCTTCGCCCGCGAGAGGGGAACTTGCGGACGGGAACGGGGAACTCGCGGGCAGGAGCGGGGGACTCGCGGGCAGGAGCGGGGGACTCGCGGCGGAGGTGCGCGGGTGGTGGGACGCGTGGTAGGCAGGGACCGTGATCGAAGCCGACCGAGACATCTGCATCGCCGCCGGGGTCTGCGCGATGACCGCGCCGGACGTGTTCGACCAGGACGACGACGGCATAGTGGTGCTGCGTACCGACAACCCCGGACCCGACAACGCCGAAGCCGCGCGGGAGGCCGTGGACTCGTGCCCGTCAGGGGCGCTCAGGCTGCGCGATACGTGAGCAGGTAGCGCCGAACGCCAGTACGCGCACTCGGCTGCCGGGCAGCAGCCGGACCGCTTCTCGCCTGATCTGGGCCAGCGACATGGTCGCCGCGCGCACCGGGGGCGAGGGCAGGGCATCCACCCCACCGCCCAGTTCCTCCGCCACGCGTACCAGCGCCCGCGCCACCACGTTGCCCGGTACCGCGGCGGCCCAGCGCGCCCGGTCGGCGACCGAACCCGGCTTTGCCAACCCGAGCACCAGCAGCACACCGTTGGGTGCGAGCGCGTCCCGCAGTGCCGCGACAGTGTCGAACGGCACGTGGTGCAGCGATGCCAGGCACGAAATGACGTCGTAGTGGCCTGGCTCGAGCGCGACCGACCGGATATCCGCCTGCCGGTAGGAGATCCGGCCCGGTCCTGGCGAGCCCAACGCCTTCGCCACGGTGAGCACGTCGGCCGCCGGATCCACGGCGTCCACGTCCAGGCCCGCCCCCGCCAGGCTGCGGGCGAACTTGCCGGTGCCGCAGCCAACCTCGAGTGCGGTGCTCGCCCCGGACGGCACGTGGCGTAACAACAGCCGGTGGTAGTGGTCGTTGTGGTCGAAGGGCACGCGGCCAGGCTAGTGGGGCCGCACGTAGACTCGGTGCTAGCCAGTCGAACTGTTTGGGAGTGCGCGTGCCGTCCGACGACCAGGAGTTTCCCCCGGAACTGTCGGCAGGGGACAACTTCATCGCTGGCCCGTTGCCGGACGACGAGTCGGAGCTGGAACCGGTCGACGAGGCCGCGATCCAACGGCGGGCACGCCAGGAGTTGCTGGCCGTCGAGAACGAACTCGACAAGCGCTGGCCGGAGACCAAGATCGCGCCGTCGCTGACGCGCATCAGGGCACTGGCCAACCTGCTCGGTGATCCGCAGGTGACATATCCCGTCGTGCATGTCGCAGGCACCAACGGCAAGAGTTCGACGGCTCGGATGATCGAGGCTCTGCTGACGAGGTTGGGCCTTCGGGTCGGCCGCTACACCAGCCCTCACCTGCAGCTGGTCACCGAGCGCATCAGCATCGACGGGGCACCGATCTCGGCGGAGACCTACGTCAACACCTACCGCGACGTCGAGCCTTTCGTGTCGATGGTCGACAAGGCGGGTGGCCCGGACGAGCCGCCGATGAGCAAGTTCGAGGTGCTCACCGGCATGGCGTTCGCCGCCTTCGCCGACGCCCCGGTGGAAGTCGCCGTGCTGGAGACCGGAATGGGTGGCTCCTGGGACGCCACCAACATCGCCGACGGGCAGGTCGCCGTCCTCACCCCGATCGACTTCGACCATGCCGAGTACCTCGGCAGCGAACTGACGTCGATAGCTGGTGAGAAGGCCGGGATCATCAAGCCCGGTGCCGTCGCGGTGCTCGCCGAACAACACCCCGACGCCGAACGCGTACTGCTGGAACGCGCTGTGGAAGTCGACGCGGTCGTCGCCAGGGCGGGCAGCGAGTTCGGCGTGCTGTCCAGGGACGTGGCCGTCGGCGGTCAGCTGTTGCGGCTGCAGGGCCTCGGAGGCGTCTACGACGAGGTCTTCCTGCCGTTGCACGGTGCGCACCAGGCCGCCAACGCCGCACTCGCGCTGGCCGCAGTGGAGGCGTTCTTCGGAGCGGGCAAGGACCGGCAACTGGTGGTGGAAGCGGTGCGCGAGGCCTTCGCCGAGGTGCGCACACCGGGCAGGCTGGAACGCGTCCGCGCCGCTCCCGCGGTGTTGTTGGATGCCGCCCACAATCCGCACTCCGCAGCGGCGCTGGCCGCCACCATCGACGCCGAGTTCGCCTTCCGCAGGCTGGCGGCGGTGATCGGCGTGCTGCGCGACAAGGACGCGCTCGGCATCCTGGAGGCACTCGAGCCGGTGGTGTCGGAGGTGGTGGTGACCGCGAGTTCCTCGCCACGCGCCATGCCTGTCGCCGAACTCGCCGAGTTGGCCGTTTCCGTCTTCGGCGAGGAGCGAGTGACCGTGGAGCCCGTACTGGACGCCGCGATCGAGTCCGCGGTCGCGCTGGTGGAACAGACCGACGACCCGGAGGAGCCGCTGGCCGGTGGTGGCGTGCTCATCACGGGGTCCGTGGTGACCGTCGGTGAGGCACGCACGCTGTTCGGCAAGGAGCCGGAATGAGTGAGGATCAGCGGTCCGGTACGGAGCCCGCGGCACCGCCCGCCAAGGACCCGATGAAGTCGTTCCGGGGTGTGCAGGCGGGCATCCTGGTCATCGAGGCCATCGTGGTGGGGCTCGCGTTGCCGGTTGTCGCCCAACTCGGCGCGGGCATCAGCAGTCTGCAGGGCTGGACGGTGATC
Organism: Saccharomonospora marina XMU15; assembly: GCF_000244955.1. GTDB lineage: Bacteria > Actinomycetota > Actinomycetes > Mycobacteriales > Pseudonocardiaceae > Saccharomonospora_A > Saccharomonospora_A marina. Next base: position 1,722,998 of record NZ_CM001439.1, read on the forward strand.
GGCATCGCCGCCGCGCTCCTGCTGTCGTGCGCGGTCCTGCGCAGACCCTGGTCGATGTGGGTGATCCTGGCGCTGCAGGCGGGGCTGATCGCGTTCGTGGTCGCACTGCCATCGGTGGCGGTCATCGGAGTGCTCTTCCTCGCCGTGTGGCTGTGGTTGATGTGGCTGCGCCACGACGTCGCCACTCGCATGGCGCAGGGACGGTTACCGAGCCAGCAGCAGGATTGCTGACCGGACAGGTCCGCGGCAGTTCACCGTGCCGACCACCGCAGTTGTCCCACTGGCCCGGTTGACCGGATAGATGTTCCGGCATGAGTGAACAAAACCCCCTTCCCCGCCGAGGCGTGCTCAAGGCAGGTGTGCTCGGCGCGGGCGTCGTGGCCACCGGTGTGCTCGGCGCGACACCGGCCGCCGCGCTGATCCGCGCGGGACGGCCGCGGTTGACGCACGGCGTGCAGTCCGGCGACGTCTCGTCACACTCCGCGATCGTGTGGACCAGGGCCGATCGCCCGTCGCGCATGGTGGTCGAGATCGCGCGCGACCCCTCCTTCCGCAGGGCGCGGGTGGTGCGGGGTCCGGTGCTGTCCCCGCGTACCGGCGGCACCGGCAAGGTGCGCCTCACCGGGCTGCCGAAGGGCGCCGAGGTGCACTACCGGGTCACCGCCGAGGACCTCGACGGGCGGGCCACCAGCGCACCGCTGACCGGCCGGTTCCGCACCGCGCCGACCCGCCGCGACGACGTGCGGCTGGTGTGGTCGGGCGACGTCGCGGGCCAGGGCTGGGGCATCAACCCCGACATCGGCGGTATGACCGCGTACGCGGCGATGGCCGCGCGGCAGCCGGACCTCTTCCTGCACAACGGCGACAGCGTGTACGCCGACGGGCCGCTCACCGAGACCGTGTCGCTGCCGGACGGGCGCACCTGGCGCAACATCGTCACGTCGGAGAAGGCACGGGTGGCGCAGACCCTCGACGAGTACCGGGGGCAGTTCGCCTACAACCTGCTCGACGAGAACGTGCGTGCCTTCGCCGCCGCCGTGCCCAGCTACGTGCAGTGGGACGACCACGAGGTCGTGAACAACTGGTACCCCGGTGAGATCCTCGACCTGCCGCAGTACACCGAGAAGCGGGTGGACGTGCTGGCGCGGCGGGCGTTCCAGGCCTTCCACGAGTGGCAGCCCATCGACGCGAAAGCGGCCGTCGACGGCAGGGTGTACCGCAGCTTCGGCTACGGGCCGGTCGAGGTCTTCGTGCTTGACATGCGCAGTTACAAGGACGCCAACACCTCCGACCGCACCCGACCGGGCTCGGTGCTGGGCAGCAGGCAGGCGAACTGGTTGGTGCGTGCGCTGGCGAGCAGCAAGGCCACCTGGAAGATCGTCCAGGCTGATCTGCCCGTCGGGCTTGTCGTACCCGACGGCAACGACATCGAGGGCGTGTCCAACGGCCTGCCCGGCGCCCCCGGCGGCCGTGAGAGCGAACTCGCCTGGGTGCTCTCGGAGATCTCCAGGCGCCGGGTGCACAACGTGGTGTGGCTGACGGCCGACGTGCATTACACGGCGGCGCACCACTACTCGCCCGACCGCGCCGCCTTCGGCGACTTCGAGCCGTTCTGGGAGTTCGTGTCCGGTCCGCTCAACGCGGGCGCGTTCGGGCCGAACAACCTCGATCCCACCTTCGGACCCGAGGCGGTGTTCGTACACGCGCCGCCGACGCCCAACACCTCACCGATGGACGGCTACCAGCACTTCGGTGAGGTGAACGTGAACGCAACCACCGGGGAGTTGACGGTCGACCTGCGCGACGGCACCGGCGCGGCGCTGTGGTCGAAGACCCTGCGGCCACGCCGTCGGGAAGGTGACGGTTAGGCTGCCCACACCGGCACACTTGGTAGCAGTCGATGAAGGAGTAACAGCTTGTGAGTGAGCGCACGTTGGTTCTGGTCAAGCCCGACGGCGTCAAGCGGGGCCTCGTCGGCGAGGTCATCTCGCGTATCGAACGCAAGGGACTGACCCTCGCCGCGATGGACCTGCGCGCCGTCGAGCGGTCGGTGGCCGAGGAGCATTACGCCGAACACAAGGACAAGCCCTTCTTCGGCGAACTGCTCGAGTTCATCACCTCCGGTCCGGTCGTGGCCATCGCCGTGGAAGGCCCCCGTGCCATCTCGGCGTTTCGGCAGCTGGCCGGGGGCACCGATCCGGTTGACAAGGCCACCCCCGGCACGCTGCGCGGCGACTTCGCGCTCGAAACGCAGTTCAACCTGGTGCACGGCTCCGACTCGCCGGAGTCGGCCGAGCGGGAGCTGAAACTCTGGTTCCCCGACCTGTGACCGCCGCGCCGGGGTCGTGAGGCGAGTGCTGCTCTCACGACCCCAGCAGGCCGGTATCGGAAAGGATGTCCGCGATCATCCGCGTCTCGGCCTCGTTCAGCGGCAGCAACGGCGGGCAGGTGCCAGGGTGATCGATCAGGCCACGCAGCGCCATCGCCGCCTTGTACGCCCCGAGTACCGACGCGGTGAGCCCGATCCGGCTCTGATCGGCCACCGAGGTAATGGTGAACAGCCGGGCCAACCTGTCCTGCTCGGCTGAGGCGGCCTCGACGTCGTTCTCCCGCACGGCGCGGTACAGGCGCACATAGCCGTGCGGGTCCACATTGCCCAGTCCCGGCACGATTCCGGCGCCGCCGAGCCGAACCGCCGTGTCGGCGAGCAACTCCGAACCGGTGAACGCGGGCAGCTCCGTACGGCGCAGGATCTCGCGGAAGCTCGCGAGGTCCCCACTGGAGTCCTTCAGACCCGCGATCAGACCAGAATCCGCCAACTCGGCGACGATGTCGGCCGTCAGCCGCGAACCGGTCGCGCTGACGATGTCGTAGCCGATGACCGGCGCGTCCACGGCCGCGTGCACCCGCCGGAAGTGCTCGACAATCTCGTCGCGGTGCGGCCGGATGTAGAACGGGGTTGTCACCACCACGGCGTCGGCACCGAGCCGCACGGCCTGCCGCGCGTGCTCCACCACCCGCAACGTCCCGGTGTCCACGGCTCCCGCCAGCACCGGTATCGCCCCGGCCACCGTGGCGGTCACCACCTCGATGGCAGCCGTGCGCCGTGCGGTGTCCAGCAGCGCGATCTCGCCGGTCGACCCGCCGACGAACACGCCGTGCACCCCGGCGTCCAGTTGGTCCGACACCACACGTTCCAGCGAACGCCGGTCAACCTCGCCTCGTTCGTCGAGCGGGGTCACCAGCGGCGGTATGACACCGTGTAGTGCGGGCGCCGTCAACTCTTGGGTCACTGGTCCCGTCCTTCCCTGTGGCTCTCGGCGGCCGTGTCCTAACGATGATGGGCCGTGCGGCGGCGGGGGCAAAACAACTCGATTTCTGTCGCAGGGTCGTGGCAGGGTCGCTGGAGTGGACGACACAGCGATGGTGGAAGCCAAGGCGCTGGTGAAGCGCTTCGGCGACTTCGAAGCCGTGCGCGGCATCGATGTGCACGTCAGGCAGGGGGAGGCGTTCGGTTTTCTGGGCCCCAACGGGGCGGGAAAGTCCTCGACCATGCGCATGATCGCGTGTGTGTCGCCGCGCTCGGAGGGTGAGTTGCGGGTGCTGGGTATGGACCCCGACCGCGACGGCCCGCGTATCCGTGCCCGCATCGGGGTGGTGCCGCAGCAGGACAATCTGGACTCCGAGCTGACGGTGCGGCAGAACCTGCAGGTCTACGGCCGCTACTTCGGGCTTTCGCGGGCGCACGTGCGGGCCAAGGCGCGGGAGCTGATGGAGTTCGCCCAACTCACCGACCGAGCCGATGACGAGGTGGAGCCCCTCTCCGGTGGGATGAAGCGGCGGCTCACCATCGCGCGCTCACTGGTGAACGATCCCGAGCTGCTGCTGCTCGACGAGCCGACGACCGGACTCGACCCGCAGGCCCGACACCTGCTGTGGGACCGGCTGTTCCGGCTGAAGTCCACCGGCGTGACGCTGATCATCACGACGCATTACATGGACGAGGCTGAGCAGCTTTGCGACCGCCTGGTCGTCATGGACGACGGGCACATCGTGGCCGAGGGCTCGCCGTCGGGCCTCATCGAGCGCTACTCGACCCGCGAGGTGCTGGAGATGCGCTTCCTTCCCGGCGAGCAGGAGACGGCCGCGGGGCAGGTCGACGACCTCGGACAGCGCGTCGAAGTGCTCCCGGACCGGGTGCTCGTCTACACCGACGAGGGCGAGACCGCGCTGGAGCGGTCCCACGCCAGGGGGCTGCGACCGGTGTCCAGCCTGGTACGCCGCAGCACGCTGGAGGACGTGTTCCTGCGGCTGACCGGACGGAGCCTGGCGGAATGACGGTGGCGAGCACGACCGCGGCCGGGCGGGTTGTCGGCTCGTGGCGGGCGGCGTGGCTGCGGGTGGAGGGCCACTGGGTCTGGTACCGGCGCTACTGGACCGCGAACCTGTACTCCTCCGGGCTGCAACCGCTGCTGTTCCTGCTGGCCATGGGTGTCGGTTTCGGCTCCCAGGTGCGGCCGGGTGCCGCCACCGGAGGGTTCTCCTACCTCCACTTCGTCGCACCGGCGCTGTTGGTGGCGGGCGCGGTTCAGAACGCGGTCGGGGAGTCCAGCTTTCCGGTGCTGTCCGGCTTCAAGTGGCAGCGGGACTACTACGCCGTCACCGCCACTCCGGTCAGCCCGGGCCAGCTGCTCGGCGGGCAGTTGATCTGGGTGGGACTTCGACTGTTCCTCGCCGGCAGCGTGTACGTGCTGGTGGCATGGGCGTTCGGCGCCTGGCTCAACGCGGGCGTGCTGCTGGTGCTGCTGGTCGGGGTGGGCACCGGTCTGGCGTGTGCCGCGGTGGTGATGGCCGTCGCGGCCACCACCTACGACGAGGGCACCCGGTTCACGTCCATCTTCCGGTTCGTTGTCATGCCGATGATGCTGTTCTCCGGGACGTTCTTCCCAATCAGCCAGATCCCGGAGGCGTTGCGCTGGCTGGCCTGGATCTCGCCGCTGTGGCACGGCAACGAGCTCGCCCGCGGTGTCACGCTCGAAGGCCTTCAGGTGCTGCCCACGCTCGGCCATGTCGCCTATCTGGTGGCGTTGTTCGCCGTCGGTGGGCTGCTCGCGCGGCGCTACTTCTACCGAAGGTTGGCGAGCTAGCGTGACACTCCTGGAGTCGAGACCCCGCCGAGGACTGCTGCCGCGGGTGTTGCCGCCCGGACTGTACTCCGGCCACGCGAAGGCGATCATCGAGCGTTCCGCGCTGTCCTACTCGCGCGGCTGGCTGGTGTTCGTTTCCGGTCTCGTCGAGCCGCTGTTCTACTTGCTGGCGTTCCAGATCGGCTTCGGCAGGCTCGTCTCGGCGGTCACCGGGCCGGGTGGGCAACCGATGAGCTACGTCGCTTTCGTCGCGCCCGCACTGCTCGCTGCCTCCGCGATGAACGGCGCGGTGTTCGACTCCACGTTCGGGGTGTTCTTCAAGTTCCGGTACGACAGGACCTACGACGCGATGCTGGCGACACCCATCGGCCCGTTCGACATCGCGCTCGGCGAGATCGGCTGGGCAGTGTTGCGGGGCGGCCTCTACGCGCTGGCGTTCTTCGGCGTGATGACCGGGATGGGTCTGGTGGTCTCGCCATGGGCGCTGCTGCTGGTGCCGGTGGCGCTGCTGGTGTCCTTCGCGTTCGCCTCGGTGGGTATGGCTTGCGCCACGTTCCTGCGATCGCCGTCGCAGTTCGACTTCATCCAGCTCGCCGTGGTGCCGATGTTCCTGTTCTCAACGACCTTCTACCCACTGACCGTCTACCCCGAGGCGCTGCGCGTAGTCGTGCAGTGCCTCCCGCTGTATCACGGCGTCGAGCTGACCAGGGGGCTTTCGGTCGGTGTGCTCGACGTCTCGATGCTCGGGCACCTGGCGTACCTGCTCGTCCTGGCGGTCGTTGGGCTCTACGGGACGTCGCGCAGGCTGCACCGCCTGCTGCTGCGCTGAGCCCGCTGGCAACGCCGACACCGCGGCCAATGCGTCGACCATGCCGTGTCCGTAGAAGCTGTTGTAGCCGCTGTAGCCGGTGCAGTAGGCGTCCTGGGTGCCGTCGCCCGCCACGTCGTAGTCGGTGGGACACGCCAGAGCGGACGCCTGCCCGGTCAGCGCCGCGCGCAACTCGCGGGGCGTCGCGCCGGGCAGCCGGGAGGCCAGCAGCGCCGCGACCCCGGCCACGTGCGGTGCCGCCATCGACGTTCCACACATCGACTCGTATCCGGACGGCACCGTCGACAGCACGCAGTCGTCGGTGCCGCCCCCTGGGGCGGTGAGGTCGATCACGCCGAGCCCGTGCGAGCTGTAGGCAGCCTTGACGCCTGAGCTTTCGACCGAGGAGACGGCCACCACCTGCGGCAACCCGGCAGGCAGTGCCTCGCAACTGCTGCTGTCAGCCGCGGCCGCGATACCGCTCGGGTTGGAGCGGGTCAGTTGCACGCCCTCGTTGGTCGCCGCCGCCACGGTGAGCGTGCCCGCCGCTTCGGCGTACTCCACGGCCCTGGCCAGCGCTTCGTGTACCACCTGCTGTCCGCTGCCGGATGCGCACGACGTCGGCCACGGCGCCACCAGGTAACTGCTGTTGGTGACCTGCATGCCGTTGCGGGCGGCCCACAGCAGCCCGCAGACGGCGGCCTCGGGATCGACGTAGCCGCGCTCGTCGATGACCTTCACCGATGCCAGCCGCACACCAGGGGCCACACCGGTGATGCCCCTGCCGTCGTCGGCGGCGGCGAGTATGCCCGCGACGTGAGTGCCGTGCCCCGAGGTTGTCGGTTCCCACGCCGAGCGGGCGTGGTCCGGCGAGCCGGACAGGCAACCCACCGACAGTTCCGCGTCCACCGTGCCCGCGAGGTCGGGATGCGCGGGGTCGATTCCGGAGTCCAGGACGCCCACGACGACATCCCGGCTGCCCACGTCGACGCTGTGCGCGGCGGTCGCGTTGATCGCGCGCAGGTTCCACTGTTCGGCGCTGCGGTCGGCGGTGGTGACGTCCGTGCCGGTCCGCGACGGTATCCGCGGCGCGTTCCCCGGCACTGCCGACCCTGGACCGCGCCGAGCGAGCCGAGCCGCTTGCGCGCTGAACGCCCGTTGCGGACCGATGCGCTCGGCGAACAGGGTGGTGGAAGACACGGCGACACCGACCGCGATCTCCGGGTAGTAGTCGGTGACGGTGCCGCACGCGGCCCGGATCTGTCGGTGCGCGGTAGGCGCGGTGGTGCCCTTGTCGAACAGCACGACATAACGCAGCTGTGGACCGTCCACGTCGCAGGGACTCGCCGGTGCCGCGGTGGCGCTTGTCACACCGAGGTGGCCGCTGAGCGCGAGAGTGACACACGCGAGAACCACGCTGCCACGCCCGCGCACGCCGGCCTCCGTCTGCCACTGACTCGGCTTTTTCCCTGCCGGGGCGCACGTTAACCAGCGTGCCGGAGAGGGACAAGCCGGAACCGGAAGTTCCCCCGGCCGAGAGGCGCTCGCCACCGAGCGCGCGATGACGTGCTCGCCGTGTGGGATACTCGGTGTTGGTTACCGAGCCGTTGCCGCCGCCGTACGGGTGGGGCGCAGCGGTTGGTGGCCCGGTGACGTGCTGAAAGAGTCGAAGAAGGTCGTCGCCGCCGCGCGCAAGGTGCCGGGCGGCTGGACGATCTGGGAGGCGTCGAACGCGCGGGCTTGCTCGGCGCGGCACCGTGGGACCTGCCGTCGGCGGTGTGCCGGTCACCCGGCACCTCGGCGGCGCGAGAGGCAAGGATTCCCGTCGGCGGTGCAGCCCACCACGGCGGTACAAAACAGGAAACGGCCCCTGCGCGGCCGCGTGTTGAACGCGCCCGGGGGCGGAGGAGATGTATGTCGAACGCGGAGACACCCGCCGAGAACGCTGGCGGGACTACCGCCACATCCACAGCCGCTGCGCTGGCGGAACTGCCGAACAGGATCAGGGTCCACGCCTTGGCCAAGCTGCTCGGCGCCAGCAGCCGCGAGGTGCTGGCCAAGCTCGCAGACCTGGGCGAGGAAGCCCGCAGCCCGCAGTCAGGGGTTCACAAGGACGTGGCACTCAAGGTGGCCGAATCGCTCGGGGTGCTCGACAGCGCTCTGGCCGAGACGGCCGCGCCCGCGACCGGGGCGGCCGCCGAGCCCGGTGAGTCGCAAGACACGGCACAGGCGGTGTCCTCACAGCCGCCGCCGGTCGCCGCGACGCCACCGCCGGTGGCTCCGGCAGAGCCGAGTACGCCACCGCAGCCAGTTGCCACCCCGGTGTTCGCGGCGCCGTCCCCGGTGTTCCTGCCGCCGGAGCCGGTCGCGGCGGAACAGCCGTCGCGTGCCAAGCCGCAGCAGGCCGAAGAAGACCAGGATGCCGGGCACAGCCGGGAGGAACCGTCCGGCGATTCCGGCGACGACGGCGATTCCGGCGATTCCGGCGATTCCGGCGACTCCGGTGAGAGTGGCGGTCGCAGGCGGCGCCGTCGCGGACGTCGTGGCCGGGGCCGAGGCAAGGGTGGCGAGGAGCTGGCCGACGAGCAGGAGAGCTCCGACACCGCGGCAGGTGGCGAGGACAAGCAGCAGGAGGAGAAGGCCGAATCCGCCCCGAGCAAGCCGGAGGACGGTGGCGAGGCAGAAGAGTCGGAGTCGGCGAGCAAGCGTCGACGCAGGCGGCGGCGCCGTAAGAGCGGCGACGACGACGCCACCGAGGCGACCCCGGACGACCCACCGAACACGGTCACCCACGTCCGTGACTCCAAGTCCGAGGCCAAGTCCGAAGCCAAGTCCGAGGCCAAGACCGAGGCCAAGACCGAGCCACGTGACGGTGTCCGCAGCGTTCGTGGGTCGACCCGGCTCGAGGCCAAGCGGCAGCGGCGAAGGGACGGCAGGGAGGCGGGGCGCAGGCGCGCGCCGATCTTGTCGGAGGCGGAGTTCCTCGCCCGACGTGAATCGGTCGAGCGCACCATGGTCGTCGCCGAGCGGGGAGACTCCACCCAGATCGGCGTACTCGAGGACGGTGTGCTCGTCGAGCACTTCGTCACCTCTTCGGGCAGCGGCTCGATCGTCGGTAACGTCTACCTCGGCCGGGTGCAGAACGTGTTGCCCTCGATGGAGGCCGCGTTCATCGACATCGGCAGGGGCCGCAACGCCGTCCTCTACGCCGGTGAGGTGGACTGGGACGCCGCCGGGCTGGAGGGCAAGGCCCGCAAGATCGAGCAGGCGCTCGCCACCGGCGACAACGTGCTGGTTCAGGTCACCAAGGACCCGGTCGGGCACAAGGGTGCCAGGCTCACCACCCAGATCTCGCTACCTGGGCGGTTCCTGGTGTACGTCCCGGCAGGTGGCGCCACCGGCATCTCGCGCAAGCTGCCGGAGAACGAGCGGCGCAGGCTCAAGGACATCCTGAAGCGGATCGTGCCCGAGGACGCGGGCGTGATCATCCGGACCGCGTCGGAGGGCATCAGCGAGGAGGAACTCGCCAGGGACGTGCGCAGGCTGAAGGCGCAGTGGGAGGTCATCAAGGAGAAGGCCGAGTCCGCCTCCGGTAAGAAGTCCGGCGCGCCCGCGCTGCTCTACGAGGAGCCCGACCTGCTGGTCAAGGTGGTGCGGGACCTGTTCACCGAGGACTTCGCCAAGCTGGAGGTGCAGGGCGACACCGCGTGGGAGACCATCCACGCCTACGTCGACCACGTCGCCCCCGACCTTTCCGACCGCCTCAAGCGCTACGCGGGCAAGGGCGACGTCTTCGCCGACTACCGCATCGACGAGCAACTCACCAAGGCGCTGGACAGGAAGGTGTGGCTGCCCTCGGGCGGGTACCTGGTCATCGACCGCACCGAGGCGATGACGGTGATCGATGTCAACACCGGCAAGTTCACCGGCTCCGGCGGCAACCTGGAAGAGACCGTCACCCGCAACAACCTCGAGTCCGCCGAGGAGATCGTCCGCCAGCTGCGGCTGCGCGACATCGGCGGCATCATCGTGATCGACTTCATCGACATGGTGCTGGAATCCAACCGAGACCTGGTGCTGCGAAGGCTCACCGAGTGCCTCGGCAGGGACCGCACCCGGCACCAGGTCGCCGAGGTGACCTCGCTCGGCCTCGTGCAGATGACCCGCAAGCGCGTGGGTACCGGGCTGCTGGAGGCTTTCTCGACGACGTGTGAGCACTGCAAGGGCCGTGGTGTGATCGTCTCGTCGGAACCGCAGCGCGGTGCGGGCAACGGCGGCGGCGGAGGAGGCGGTGGTCAGTCGCGACGGTCGCGAAACAAGGCCAAGGCCGAGGAGGCGGAGTCGAAGTCGGCGGAGCCGGTTCCGACACCCGAGCAGCGCGAGTCCGTGGTGTCGGCGGTCCAGGCGATGGCCAACGCCTCCAAGTCGGCAGGCAAGTCCGACGACGGCGGGCAGGGTGAGGAAGCTCCGAAGCTCAACGGCCACGCTCAGGAGCAGCAACCACGGGCGGAGGTGACCGAACCCGAGACCGCACGCGAGCGGGCGAAGGAGTCGAGGGCCAGGCACCGGCGGGTGGCCAGACCGCAGCGCAGCCCGGAGCCCGCCCAGGAGGCACACGAGGAGGAGACGGCACCACCGGCGGAGCAGACCCGGCCGAGCACGTCGGCTACCTCCGAGCCGGAGCAGGAAACCACGTCGGCGGCACCGCAAGCCTCGGCGGAGCAGGAACCGCGGGCCAAGGCCGAACCCGAGGCGGAGGCATCCGTTCCCGTGCCCGCCACGCGCACCACCACACGGAGGCCACGCCGCGCGGCCACCCGGCCCGCGGGCCCACCGGTGCACGCTCAGGAGAACGGCTCATGACCACCCCCGTGAAGTGCAGGTCGGAGCCGACCAGTAACCTGTATGACGGCCCGCGATCGGAGCAGGCCTCATGAGCCCCAACCCACAGTCGAGTAACCAGGAGACTTCCGTGTCGGCGTATGCAGTCGTCAAGACCGGCGGCAAGCAGTACAAGGTCGCCGTTGGCGATGTCGTCGAGGTCGAGAAGCTCGAGGGCGAGCCGGGCACCGAGCACACCTTCCCCGCCGTCCTGGTGGTCGACGGCGACGAGGTCACGACGGACGTCGACACGCTGGCGAAGGTCTCGGTCACCGGCAGGGTCGTCGAGCAGACCAAGGGTCCCAAGATCCGCATCCACAAGTTCAAGAACAAGACCGGCTACCACAAGCGGCAGGGTCACCGGCAGCGGTTGACCCGCGTCGAGGTCACCGGCATCAACAAGTAAGGAACCTGACCAGCCATGGCACACAAGAAGGGCGCGTCCAGCTCTCGTAACGGCCGTGACTCCAACCCGAAGTACCTCGGCGTCAAGCGGTTCGGCGGTCAGGCCGTCAAGGCGGGCGAGATCCTGGTTCGTCAGCGCGGCACCAAGTTCCACCCGGGTGTGAACGTCGGCCGTGGTGGCGACGACACACTCTTCGCACTCGCCGCGGGGTCGGTCCAGTTCGGCACGAAGCGTGGCCGCAAGACGGTCAACATCGTGCCGGCCGAGGCCTGACCGGCCCGGCCAGCACGCGAACCCAGAACGAGGGGCGGGTCCGGAACACATCCGGCCCCGCCCCTCGTTTTGCTGTGACAGGGAAAAGACTTCCGTCCACGAGAGAGGCAGCACGATGGCGTCCCGATTCGTCGACCGCGCGGTGATCCACGTTGCCGCAGGCAACGGCGGCAACGGGTGCGCCTCGGTGCACCGCGAGAAGTTCAAGCCACTGGGCGGACCCGACGGCGGCAACGGCGGCAACGGGGGAGACGTGGTCCTGGTCGTCGACCCGGGAGTGCATACCCTGCTCGACTTCCATTTCCGTCCGCACGCCAGTGCGGGCAACGGCAAGCAGGGGCAGGGCAGCAACCGCAGCGGTGCGGCGGGGGAGTCGCTGCAGCTGAGCGTTCCGGACGGCACCGTCGTGCTGACCGAGGACGGCGAAGTGCTGGCCGATCTGGTCGGTGCGGGCACCAAGTTCGTCGCCGCCAAGGGCGGCAGGGGTGGTCTCGGTAACGCGGCGCTGGCCTCACGCGCTCGCAAAGCCCCCGGGTTCGCGCTGCTGGGCGAGCCCGGGGAGGCCCGGGACCTGGTGCTGGAGCTGCGCTCGGTGGCCGATGTGGGGCTGTTGGGCTTTCCTTCCGCGGGCAAGTCGTCACTCATCTCGGTGCTGTCCGCCGCACGCCCGAAGATCGCCGACTACCCGTTCACCACGCTCGTACCGAACCTCGGGGTCGTCACAGCGGGTGACACCGTTTTCACGATGGCGGATGTGCCCGGCCTGATCCCGGGCGCCAGTGAGGGCAAGGGCCTCGGACTGGACTTCCTGCGGCACATCGAACGGTGCGCCGTACTGGTGCACGTGGTGGACTGCGCGACATACGAACCGAACCGCGACCCGATCAGCGACGTCGACACGCTGGAGGCCGAACTCGCGCGCTACACGCCCGCCCTCGGTGGGGACCTGGCGCAGCGGCCTCGCGTGGTGGTGCTGAACAAGGTGGACGTACCGGAGGCCGCCGAGCTTGCCGAACTGGTGCGGCCGGACCTCGAGGCTCGCGGACTGCGCGTGTTCGAGATCTCGACCGTGACGCGCAAGGGCCTGCGCGAGCTGACATTCGCGCTCGGTGAGATCGTGGCCGCCTACCGCGCCGCGCAGCCGCCGCCGACGCCGACCAAGGTGGTGCTCACCCCCAAGGCCGTCGACGACGGTGGCTTCACCGTTGAACCCGATCCCGACGAACCGGGTGGCTTCATCGTCCGTGGCACGCGGCCGGAGCGTTGGGTGCGGCAGACCAACTTCGGCAACGACGAGGCCATCGGCTACCTGGCCGACCGGCTGAACAGGCTCGGTGTCGAGGACGAGCTCGCCCGCCAGGGCGCCGAACCGGGAAGCCCGGTCACGATCGGGGACGTGACGTTCGACTGGGAGCCGTCCACACCCGGTGTCGCCGGGGTGCTCGCCGGAAGGGGCAGCGACCCCAGGCTGGCCGACCGGAGCAGGATCACCGCCGCGCAACGCAAGGAAGCGCGCCGGATCCGGCGCGAGGGACTGCCGGAGCCCGACGCCGACACCGAAGAGGACGTCGATGACGAGTGAGGCCCGGCGTGCGATCGCCCTCGCGCGGCGGCTGGTCGTCAAGGTCGGCTCTTCCGCACTGACCACGACCGGTGACGGGCTGGACATCACCAGGCTGCACGCGCTGGTCGACGCGATCGCCGATCGGCTGGGCAGGCAGACCCAGATCGTGCTCGTCTCCTCAGGCGCGATCGGTGCGGGGCTGGCGCCGCTGTCGCTGGATGCGCGCCCACGCGATCTGGCCACCCAGCAGGCGGCCGCCAGCGTCGGCCAACTGACACTGGCCCATGCCTACGCCGAATCCTTCGGTCGCTACTCGCGCACGGTCGGCCAGGTGTTGCTCACCTCGGACGACGTGGTGCGCAGGGCGCACTACCGTAACGCCGAGCGGACGTTCTCCCGGCTGCTGTCCCTTGGTGCGGTGCCGGTGGTCAACGAGAACGACACCGTGGCCACGGAGGAGATCCGGTTCGGCGACAACGACCGGCTCGCCGCACTCGTGGCCCACCTCATCGGTGCCGACGGCTTGGTACTGCTGTCCGACGTGGACGCTCTCTACGACGGTGATCCGCGTGCGGGCGGTACCCGCAAGATCGCCGAGATCAGGTCGGAATCCGATCTCGACGGCCTGGCGGTGGGGATGTCGAGTTCCGGCCTCGGCACGGGCGGCATGATGTCCAAGGTGGCGGCTGCTCGCACCGCGGCGGCCGCGGGAATCCCGGTGCTCATCGCGGCGGCCGCCGAGGCCGAGCGCGCGTTGCGGGATGCTGACGTCGGTACGGCGTTCCAGCAGGCCGGCGCCCGGCTGTCGGCCCGCAGGTTCTGGCTCGGTTACGCGGCGGGGTCGCGAGGCAGGCTCCACCTCGACGACGGTGCGGTCGCGGCGGTGGTGCGCAACCGGCGCTCGCTGCTGGCCGCGGGTGTCACCGGGGTGGACGGCGACTTCCAGGCGGGCGACGTGGTGGACCTGGTGGATGCGGCACAGGAGGTGGTCGCCCGTGGTGTCGTCGCCTTCGACGTCACCGAGTTGCCCGACCTGATCGGCAGATCAACGCACGAGTTGCCGCCCGACCAGCGTCGTGAGGTCGTGCACGCCGACGATCTGGTGCCACTGCGCGGTCGGTGACCGGTCGGCTCGCGATCGCGCTCAGCGCAGTTCGCTGCGGTTGGTTTCCGGCAGGGTCAGGATCACCAGGAACGCCACGGCGGAGCCGGCGGCTACGTACCAGAAGAAGGCACCGGCGACGCCCGCGTTCGCCAGCGCCGTGATCACCAGCGGCGCCGTGCCACCGAAGGTCGCGACCGTGAGGTTGTACCAGGCCCCGATACCGAGTGCCCGCAACGACGTGGGGAACAGCTCGCTCATGATCGCGGGTGCGATCGAGGTCATCGCGGTGTAAAGGCCCAGCCCGACGCAGAACACCACCAGCAGGTTCAGCAGGCCCGGTCGCACCAGTGTCGACAGCGGGACGATGAGGATCGCCATCGCGGCCGACCACACCATGAGCTGCGGTTTGCGGCCGAAGCGATCCGACAGCGCGCCCATGGGGTACTGCAGCGCGACGAAGATCGCCGTGGCGATGGACAGGGCGAGGAAGACGTCGACGTCGTCGGCCCCGCGTGACTCCACGGCGAACGGCGTGAGGGCGCTGAAGAACGTGTAGTAGCACAGCGTGGACAGCATGGTGAAGCCGACCAGCTGCCCCACCGCCTTCGGGTGCGCGCGCAACGTAGTGATCAGCGGATGCCTGACCCTGCGGGCGGTGGTCTTGTTCTCCTTGAACTGCTCGGTCTCCTCCAGGCTGGTGCGCAGCCACAGGCCGATGACGCCCAGCACACCACCGAGTAGGAACGGCAGCCGCCAGCCCCACGACTGCAGTTGAGCGTCGTCCATCGTGCGGGCGAGCACGAAGCCCAGTACCGAGGCCAGCAGCACGGCGCTTCCGGTGGAGATGTAGAAGAACGACGAGTACCGTCCGCGCCTCGCGGGGGGCGCGATCTCGCCGAGGTAGGCGGACGCGTTCGACACCTCGCCACCGAGCGACAACCCCTGTGCGATCCGGGCGAGTAGCAGCATGAGTGGCGCCAGCCAGCCGATCTGCTCGTAGGTGGGGAGCAGGCCGATCAGCGCCGAGCCGCCCGCCATCAGCACGATCGTGAAGATCATCGCGGGCCTGCGACCTTTGAGGTCGGCGAAGC
Organism: Saccharomonospora marina XMU15; assembly: GCF_000244955.1. Classification (GTDB taxonomy): domain Bacteria; phylum Actinomycetota; class Actinomycetes; order Mycobacteriales; family Pseudonocardiaceae; genus Saccharomonospora_A; species Saccharomonospora_A marina. The sequence goes on from NZ_CM001439.1 coordinate 1,738,273, forward strand.
GGCCGATGAGCATGCCGCCGAGCGGGCGGAAGAAGAATGCGAGCGCATAGGTGGCGAAAGTGTTGATCTGCGCCAGCTCACCGGGGAAGAAGGCGGTGGCGAAGTAGATGCTGAACGTGGCGTAGATGGTCCAGTCGAACCACTCCAGCGCGTTTCCCACGCTGGCCGCGAACAGCTTGCGCACCGGGAGTCGGTGGACGGCGGGCGCACCGACGTTCGACTCGACCATGTCGACCCTCCGCGTATCTGTGGGGAGAGTGGAACTGTGCCACAACATCGAGCGGGGCGGAAGTTTTCCAACATCCATGCGCTCGGCTTTTCGGATGGCGAAACGATTCCGCTACCCGGTGGACGCGAGCACGAACGGCAACACCGCGCCGGCCCCTGCCTCCAGCAGTTGCCGGGCGGCCAGGGTGATGGTCCATCCGGAGTCCACTACGTCGTCCACCAGCAGCACAGGTCCGGCCGCGGCTGCCACGCCGGCCCGCAGATCCTGCGGCACGACAAGGTCACGCCACAGGTCGGCGAGCCGGCGTGCGCTGTTGGACCTGCGGGGTGGTGCCGCCTCGCGATGCTCGATGGTGCCCGCGAATCGCAGCCTGCCGATCGCGGCGAGTCGTTCTGCCAGGCTGGTGACCAACCGTGGCCTGCCGCGTGAGCCGATGGCGACCAAGGCAGCCGGACGTTGTTGCCAGTCCCAGGAGGCGAGGACGGAAACGCAGGCCTGCAACACCTCGTCGGGTAGCTCGCGATCCTCGGCGCCCGCGCCGACGAGTTCGCGCAGCCGTGATCCCCAGCCGATGTCGGTCAACCTGCCGAGGGCGCGGCCCGGCTCTGCCTGCTCGGCACGGGAGATTCGGCCGGACAGCGGTACGTCCAGTGTCGCCATGCCGGCAGGCCATTGCCTGCGTGGCGTGAGCTCGACACCGGGCCTGCCCAGCCGCTGCCGTGTCGCGGCGGTGACGTCGGCGGCCACCTCGGTGGTCCAGTAACGGCCGGTGCAGTTGTCGCAGCGGCCACAGGGCGCCGCATGCGGATCATCGAGTTGGCGCAGCAGGTACTCCATCCGGCAGCCGTCGGTGTCGAGGTAGCCGAGCATGGCCTCTTGCTCTGCCGCTCGTGACTGCCGCACGCGTTCATAGCGTTCGCCGTCGTAGTGCCATGGTGCGCCCGTGGCCTCCCACCCGCCACGTACCCGCCGTACCGCACCGTCGACGTCCAAGACCTTCAGCACCATCTCCAACCGCGAGCGCGACAGGTCCACGGTCGGCTCGATGGCCGCTGTGGACAGCGGCCTTCCCGCGCCCGCCAGCGTGTCGAGCACCTGCCTCACGCGGTTGCCGTCGGGGAACGCCAGCGAGCCGAAGTACGCCCAGATGTCCTTGTCCTGCTTGCCGGGCAGCAGGATCACCTCGGCGTGCCGCACTCCGCGTCCCGCCCTGCCCACCTGTTGGTAGTAGGAGATCGGCGAGGAAGGGGAGCCCAGATGCACGACGAAGCCCAGATCGGGTTTGTCGAATCCCATGCCGAGCGCCGAGGTCGCGACCAGAGCCTTGACCCGGTTGGCGAGCAGGTCGTCCTCGGCGGCATGCCGGTCGGCGGGTTCGGTTCTGCCGGTGTAGGCGGCGACTTCGTAACCGTGGTCGGCCAGCAGTGCGGCGACGTCGTGTGCGGCACTGACGGTGAGCGTGTAGACGATCCCCGAGCCGGGGAGTTCTTTCAGGTGGTCGACGAGCCATGCCAGGCGTGCGGCCTCGGTCGGTAGCGACACAACGGCGAGCCGCAGGCTCTGCCGGTCGAGCGGGCCGCGCAGCACAAGGGTGTCGCTGCGGCTGCCGATACCCAGTTGTTCGGCCACGTCGGTGGCGACCCGGTCGTTGGCGGTGGCGGTCGTGGCCAGCACCGGCACCCCTTCGGCAAGTTCGCCCAGCAAGGTGCGCAATCTGCGGTAGTCGGGGCGGAAGTCGTGGCCCCAGTCCGAAATGCAGTGTGCCTCGTCCACCACGAGCAGTCCCGCCGTGGCGGCGAGTCTGGGCAACACCGTGTCCCGGAAGTCGGGATTGTTCAGTCGCTCCGGGCTGACCAGCAACAGGTCGAGCGCGCCCTCGGCGATGCTCGTCTCGGTCTCGGCCCACTCGTCCTGGTTGGCGGAGTTGATCGTCGCGGCGTGGATGCCCGCGCGCGAGGCGGCGGCGATCTGGTTGCGCATGAGCGCCAGCAGCGGTGACACGATGACCGTGGGACCGAATCCCCGCTCGCGAAGCAACGCCGTCGCAAGGAAGTAGACCGCCGACTTGCCCCACCCGGTGCGCTGCACCACGAGGGCACGTCGTTGCTGGTTGACCAGCGCGTCGATCGCGCTCCACTGGTCTTCGCGAAGCACAGCCTGTTGCCCGGCGAGCTCGCGCAGCAGCGCCTGTGCCCGTTGCCGAGCGGCGTTGCTGTCCGTGTCGATGCCCGTGTCGCTGTTCGTGTCGATGACCATGTTGATGTCCACGTCGATGCCCACGCCGTCCAGCTCTACCGGATCAGTCTCGTGCTGTCGTCTTCGCGGGCGTGCGAACGGAGCCACTCGCCGCATGAAGTGACCCACGTCACTCTTGTTGTGCGTGGCGGGGTGTGACCCGCGCGTATTCGTGCCGCTCACCGTGGGGGCCGGATATAGGGTGGTTCCTCATGGCCGCACGTCGTATCGGTGTCATGGGTGGCACGTTCGACCCCATCCATCACGGACATCTCGTCGCCGCCAGCGAGGTGCAGTACCGGTTCGACCTCGACGAGGTCATCTTCGTACCCACCGGGCAGCCGTGGCAGAAGGTCGACCGCATCGTCTCCAAGGCCGAGGACCGCTACCTCATGACGGTCATCGCCACCGCCTCCAACCCGGTGTTCTCGGTGAGCAGGGTCGACATCGACCGTGGAGGCCAGACCTACACGGTTGACACCCTCCGCGACCTGCGCGCGGAATACCCGGACGACGACCTGTTCTTCATCACCGGGGCCGACGCGCTGGAGCAGATCCTCACCTGGCGCGATGCCGACGAACTGTTCACCTTCGCGCATTTCATCGGGGTCACCCGGCCGGGCTATCACCTCGACGACAACCACCTACCGAAGGGGAAGGTCAGCCTCGTCGAGGTCACGGCCATGGCCATCTCCTCGACCGCCTGCCGCGAACGTGTGCTGCACGGGGAACCGGTGTGGTACCTGGTGCCCGACGGCGTGGTCAGGTACATCGACAAGCGGCACCTGTACCGGCTGAGGTCGGTTCGGTAGCCGTGACGAGCCGGGTAGCTCGTCGGTGCCTGCGGGTACGCTGCTGCGAGCGTACGTTCGATTTTCGAAGGAGCACCGTGGTAGCGACGGCCGGAGCACAAGACCTCGCGACCGCGGCCGCGCACGCGGCGGCGGACAAGAAGGCGACCGACGTGGTCGTGCTCGATGTCTCGGACCGCCTCGTGATCACCGACGCGTTCGTGATCGCGTCGGCGCCCAACGAGCGCCAGGTCGGTGCCATCGTCGACAACGTCGAGGAGAAGCTGCGCATCGCCGGGCACAAGCCGGTGCGCAGGGAAGGTGCCAGGGAAGGGCGTTGGGTCCTGCTCGACTACGTCGACGTGGTCGTGCACGTACAGCACGAGGAGGAGCGCGCGTTCTACGGCCTGGAGCGGCTGTGGAAGGACTGCCCACGCATCGAGGTCCCCGGCCTCGGCGACCACCTCGCTGCTGAGGACATCGACGGTAACGGTGACCGTGACGGTGACGAGGGATCGAGCGCCCCGTGAGCCTGCGGCGGCTGGTTCTGTGGCGGCACGGCGAGACCGACTTCAACTCCGTCGGCCGCATGCAGGGCCATCTGGACTCGGCGCTGACCGAGGTCGGCTGGAACCAGGCTCGGTTCGCCGTCCCCGCGCTGGCGAGGTTCGAGCCGGACTTGGTCATCGCCTCCGACCTGCGCAGAGCCACCGACACCGCCACCGTGCTGACCGAGGCCATCGGCGTGCCGCTGCGCATCGACAAGCGGCTGCGCGAGACACATCTGGGTGAGTGGCAAGGACTAACCGGCGCCGACGTCGACGAACGCGCGCCGGGGGAGCGGGAGCGCTGGCGCACGGACGCCACCTGGGCGCCACCGGGGGGCGAGTCGCGGGTCGATGTCGCCGCCCGCGCCTACGAGGTGGTCGACGACCTGGTCAGTGGCGACGACGATTACCACACGGTGTTGCTGGCAGCGCACGGCGGGCTGATCCTCGCGCTCACGGCTCGGTTGCTCGGCCTGCCCATTCACCTGTGGCCATCCTTGGGCGGTATCTCGAACTGCCACTGGGTCGATCTGGTCAGGCGCGAACAGGTCTGGCGGTTGCACGCCTACAACGCCGGAATGACCGGGTAGCCATGGCGGTTGTGCCGGGACGGCCCCGGTTGCTGGTTTTCGGCGACTCGCTGAGCTTCCACGGCCCCGACGGGGGTTACGCCGCAGACGAGCCCCGACTGTGGCCCAACGTCGCCGCGCGTGCCCTTGGCGGCGACGCCGACCTCGTCGCGGGAGCAGGCTGGACGGCACGGGACGCCTGGTGGTCACTGACGGGCGACCCGCGCGTGTGGGCGGAACTGCACCGGGCCGACGCGGTGGTGCTCGCGGTGGGCAGCATGGACACCCTGCCTTCCCCGCTGCCGACCTACCTGCGCACCGGACTGCGCTACCTGCGTCCCAACCGGCTGCGCAGAACCGCCCGCAAGGCCTACCTTGCCGCGCAGCCTGCGCTTTCTGTGTTGACCGGTGGGCGTCCCGCGGCGCTGCCGACACACCTCACCGTGCATTACCTGCGCACGGCGGTGGCGGCGCTGCGCATCCTGCGGCCGTCGTTGCCGGTGGTGGCCTGGCTGCCGTCGGTGCACCGCGCGCCGTCGTACGGATACGTGCACACCGCGCGCAGGGCGACCGAGGCCGCCGTGGCGGCGTGGGCGCACGCGAGCGGGGTTCCCGTGCTCGACGTCGCGGCCGTGGTGGGGCAGCACGTGCTGGCCGGACGGGGTAACCCGGACGGGATGCACTGGGGCTGGGAAGGCCATTCGGTGGTCGGTACGGCGATGGCGCAGCTGTTACGACCACTGCTCGACGTAGCGGGCGAGCCGTCGCGCGCCGCCGAAGCGTCGGGGACGTAGGCTGGCCGCGTGCCGGTCGCCGTTGTCACGGATTCCACCTCCCACCTGCCGGAAGGGTTCGCCGAAAGGCACGGTATCCGCGTTGTCCCGCTGCATGTCCTCATCGACGGGGTGTCGGCTCTCGACGGCGTCGAGGTGGGCCCCGTCGCTCTGGCCGAGGCACTCGGGCAACGCAGGATCGTCACGACCTCCCGGCCGACACCGGCGGAGTTCGCCTCGGTGTTTCGCGAGGCGTTGACGGACGGCGCTGACACCGTGGTGTCGGTGCACCTGTCCAAGAAGCTGTCCGGCACCTGGGAGGCGGCGGTTCTCGCCGCTCAGGAGGTCGGGCCGGAGCGGGTGCGAGTGGTCGATTCCCGCAGTACCGCGATGGGTCTGGGATTCGCCGTCCTGCACGCCGCCACGGCCGCCGCGAGCGGTGCGGAAGGGCATGCGGTCGAGGCCGCCGCGACGTCGGCGGCGAGCCGGTCGGAGACGCTTTTCGTGGTGGAGACCCTGGAGTACCTGCGGCGCGGTGGGCGGATCGGTCATGCCGCAGCCCTGCTGGGCACCGCGTTGGCGATGAAGCCCGTGCTGCGCATGCAGGAGGGTGAGATCCGGCCACTGGAGAAGGTCCGCACCATGAACCGGGCGATGACTCGACTGGTCGACCTCGCCGTGCAGGCGGCGGGCGAGGAGGAGGTAGAACTGGCCGTACACCACCTCGCCTCTCCCGAGCGCGCCGCCGAGTTGGCGACGCGGCTCGAGGAGCGGCTGCCCCGGTCGCGGGGTTGCGTGGTGTCCGAACTGGGCGCTGTTGTCGGCGCGCACACCGGCCCCGGTGTGCTCGGAGTGGTGGTGCAGCGGCTGCCGGGTGATGTCGCGCAGCAGTCAGGCAGGGCTGCTGGTCAGTAGCTCCACTCCCACCCGGCAGGGCCACCTGTGGTGCTGCCCGGCGCGAGCCCGAGGGTGCCGCTGGCTTGCGCTACCACAAGTTCGATCGTGCCGGTGTACTGCTGGTTGATCCCGAAGGTCTGTGGCAGCGCCTTGGCGTAGTCGGTGCAGGCGCCGACCTGCGCGGGCGTGGTCACTCCGTCTTTGCCGATCTCCACGAAATTGAACGGGTTCAACACGTACGCCGCGTCCTGCGCGGCCAGTTGGTCCGTACCGGTGGCGACCCGGACGTGCAGCAACAGCGTGTGGCCCGCATCCGGTGCGATGCCGTAGGCGTCACAGGCGGGGTCCACTTCGATTTCGTCGATCACGAACGTGGTGCCCTCCGGGCCGTTCTCCCGCTGCTTCGGCCCGGTCCACGCTTCGTCGCCGAGCGCCATCGCGATGTGGTTGCGTTCATTTGTCCGCGGTCGTTCTTCGGCTACTTCCACCGCGGTCTCGGTGCTCGGCAGGGTGGGTGCCGCCGCGGGGTCGTTGACGATGCGGTCGAGTTCTTCCACCGCCGCCTGCTGCGCTGCGACGGTGATGGCGATCGCACCGACGCACAGCGCGGTGCCGATGCCTGCCAGCACCTTGCGGGTGCCGAAGAGGGCGATGATGCCGAGCACCACCCCGACGCCCGCTGCGATCGCCGTGATGTTGTTGAAGATGATGATCGGTGAGCCGACGATGCCGACGATGCCTAGGATCAGCGCCGACCATGCGAGGCCACCGAATTTGGCGGGTCTTGGTGCGGCCTGCGGCCGGGGCTCGGGGTGCGGCTGGGGTGCCGGATATGGCTGGTTCATGGCGTCCTCTCGATGTGTTTCGCTCCCCGGGTTCGTGTTGATCTCGGTGACTGTTCCGGTGGGTGCCGGGGTCGAGACCAGCTTGTTATCCGCGACTGCCGCACCCCTGCGCGTCAGTTGTCCACATCACCACGGTTGTCCACAGCTCTCGCTATTCGCCGTGACCTCCCACGAGTCGCTCGCCCTAGTTTCGAAAACGTGTTCGACCAAACACGCCAAGCGCGGCAGAGGGGACAGGATGAGCTGGCAACCGAACCCGGCGGAGTTCCGCCTGAAAGCACCGAACGTTGCGAACCGAAGATCCGGCTGGCCCAGCTGGCGGCTCAGGCGTCCGACGAGCCGTGCGGTTCTGGAGCGGCGCGGCATGCGACGCCGAGTACCACGGGAAGGCTGGTGCGGCGCTGGCTTCCGGGCGGACTCACGGCTGCGTCAGGCGTTGGTCCGCGCCGGGTAGCCGTCTTCGCCGCGTTGGCCGGTGTGGTCGCTGTCTCGGTGATCACCGGTGTGCTCGTCGCGAGCGGGCCGGAGCCGGAACGACCGCCTCCGCTGCCGGTGGCGCACGAGAAGCCGACCGGCGGCGCGCCGCGGCAGGCGTCGAGCCCCGCGGCGACGGACGAACACGCGGAGGCGTCGTCGCAGCCGCTGGTGGTCAGCGTTGTCGGCAAGGTCGCCAACCCGGGTCTGGTCACACTCCCGCCAGGTTCTCGGGTCGCCGACGCCATCCACCAGGCCGGGGGTGCCAGCCAGGACGCGGACCTGCTGACGGTCAATCTCGCGCGACGGCTGTCCGACGGCGAACAGTTGTATGTGGGCGTGCCCGTTCCGCCCGGCATGCCGAGACCAACCGCGCCGGGCCAGGAAGCGGCCGGGCAGGCGAACCCGACGGAGGTGGACCTCAACACTGCGGATCAGCGCCAACTCGAAGCCCTGCCCGGTGTAGGTGAGGTGACGGCCCAACGCATCCTCGACTGGCGGGAACGCAACGGACCCTTCACCGCTGTGGAACAACTTCGCGAGATCGACGGGATCGGGGAGAAGCGGTTCGCCGACCTGCGCGAGCAGGTGACGGTCCGATGAACTCCCTGCCGGCTGTCGGCACGCAGGCGGCCACGGCGCCTCCGGTTCACGATCCGAGGCTGGTGCCCGCGGCGATCGTCGTGTGGGTCTCGACGCTGGTCGGTCTCTTGTGGACGTGGTGGGTGGCAGCGGTATGCGGGGTGCTCGCTGCCGTGTGCGGGTGCGTGCTGGCCTGGCGGCTCACCCGGCACAGGATCGGGCTTCACCGCTGGCTGGGTGCGGCGGGTGCGTTGTTCGTGTGCGGCCTGCTCACCGCGGGGCCGACCAGTGCGCGGCTCTATGCCAGCGAGCACGACCCGTTACGTGAGGCCGCGCGGCGGGGACCACACGCACAACTGCGGGTCACTCTGGCCGAACGTCCCCGCCCGCTGCGTTCGCCCGGCTATGCCGACAGGCCTGGCGGTGCACGTTCGGTGCTCATACCTGCCGACGTCGAAACCGCCGCTGTCTCCGGCCGCCCGGTCGCGTCGACAGGCAGGGTGCTGCTGATCGCGCCCGCGAAGGGTTGGTCGAGTGCCCTTCCCGGTCAGCGGGCAACGCTGGGCGGCACCCTGGCGCCCGCCAGGCCCGGCGAACTGACGACTGCGGTCGTCCACGTTCGTGGACCACCGCGTCACTCCACGACGGCGGCCTGGTGGCAGCGTGGCGCGGAGTCGGTCAGGGCGGCGCTTCGGTCGGCGAGCCAGGTCCTCCAGCCGGAGCCGGCCGGGCTGTTGCCGGGACTGGTCGTCGGTGACACCAGCGGGCTTCCCGGCATCGTGGAGGAGGAGTTCCTGTCCGCCGGGCTGTCGCATCTCACGGCGGTGTCGGGAACGAACGTGGCCATCGTCTGCGGAGCCGTGTTGCTGCTGGCGAGGTGGTGTCGGCTGGGACCGTTCACCTCGGCCGGAGGGGCGGCAATCGCGCTGGTCGGTTATGTAGTCCTTGTCGGTTACGAGCCCAGTGTGCTCAGAGCCGGATTCATGGGTGCGGTAGGACTGCTGGCGCTGGTGCTCGGTAGGCAGCGCTCAGCCCTGCCCGCGTTGGGCGCGGCGGTGTGCGTGCTCGTGCTCTACGACCCCGGATTGGCGACGAGCATGGGTTTCGCGTTGTCGGTCGTCGCGACGGCTGGTCTCGTCCTGGTGGCGCCACGCTGGGCATCGGCGTTGTGCCGCAGGGGTGTGCCGGTCGGTCTGGCACAGGGGATCGCCGTGCCGGTCGCTGCGTTCCTCGTCACCGCGCCGGTGATCGCCGGGATGGCGGGCGAGGTGAGTGTGGTTTCGGTGGCGGCGAACGTGGTGGCCGCCCCGGTGGTCGCACCCGTCACGGTGCTGGGTGTCCTGGCTGCGGTTCTGGCGCCGATGTGGAGCCCTGGTGCGGAGTTGTTGGTGCACATGGCGGGCCCGGGAGTGAGCTGGTTGATCAGCGTCGCCAGGCGTGCGGCGGCGATCCCGGGTGCGGTGTTGCCGTGGCCGCCGGGCTGGTGGGGCGGGGTGCTGGCACTGGGTGTGGTGGTGCTGCTGGCGGTCGCACTGAGACACCGGGGTGCGCGCACCGCGCTGGTCGTGCTTGTTGTCGGGTTGCTGCTGGTGATCCCTGCCCGACTGGTCGTGTCGCCATGGCCGCCGCATGACTGGGTGTTGGTGGCTTGCGATGTGGGTCAGGGCGACGGCATCGTACTGGCGACAGGAGAACAGGACCGGGCCTTGGTGGTGGATACCGGACCGGAACCGGGATCGATGGACCGGTGTCTCGACCGCCTCGGGGTCGAACGGGTACCGCTGGTGGTGCTGAGTCACCTGCATGCCGACCATGTCGGTGGGTTGGCGGCGGTGTTCGACGGCCGCTCGGTCGGGGCGATCGCCGTGGGACCCGGTAGGACCCCGGACTGGGCATGGCGCGACGTGACGGAGCGAGCCTCGGCACACGGCACTCGAGTGGTGCGGCTCCACATCGGCGATCGGCTCAGCTGGCCGAGCCTGCGGCTGGACGTCATGGGCCCGCGCTATGTGCCCTCCGAGCAAGGCGACGACGGAACGGAGGTCAACAACAGTTCGGTCGTTCTGCGCGCCACCACGACCGCGGGCCGGGTGTTGCTGACGGGGGATGTGGAGTTGGCCGCGCAGGCGGATCTACTCGCATCCGGAGCTGATCTGCGTGCGGAGGTCCTGAAGATCCCTCATCACGGCAGCCGGTACAGTCTGCCGCCGTTTCTTTCCGCGGTGGCGCCCAGGATCGCGTTGGTGAGTGTGGGAGCGGACAACGGCTACGGCCACCCGAACCCGGGCACGCTACGCGGTGCCTCGAGTCGTGGCGCGCTCGTTGCCCGCACGGACACCGGCGGTGACACGGCGATCGTCGGTTCCGACGGGCAACCGGCTGTGGTCCGACGCGGCCGGTCCCCGTGAAGGCGGGCAACTGGCTGTGGTGTGGTGCGGCCGGTCCCCGTAAAGGCGGGCCTGCGTTCGCCGACGGCTCGAAACGCCCGGTCGGCCGTGCCGCGGGCCCACTGCTGCGGCGGAACAGGTGTCCTGCTTGGGCCGGTGCCTACCGGGACGGCTGCCCACGGGGACGGCTGCCCACGGGGACGGCTGCCCACGGGGACGGCTGCCCACTGGGAACGGCTGCCCACCGGGAACGGCTGCCCACCGGGGCTGCCACAGGGACAGCTGCCCACTGGCTGCTCCGGGGACGGCCCTGCTGGGACGGCTCCTGTCCGCCAGGATGATGCCGCGCCCGGGCCCGGCCATGGCACAACGGGTGTGCCGCACCGGTGTGGTGTGGGGTCCTTATTCGCCCAGCGCCTCGCGCACTGCGGTGGCGTTGGGCGGCACCGTGGCCTTGGGACCGATGCGGTTCTCGAGGGCGTCGAGGGTCTTGAGGCCGTCGCCGGTGATCAACAGCACCGTCTCGGCGTCCGGGTCGAGTTTGCCTGCTTCGATGAGCTTCTTGGCGGTCGCCACGGTCACCCCACCTGCGGTCTCGGTGAAGATGCCCTCCGTGCGGGCCAGCAACCGGATACCCTCGACGACCTCCTCGTCGGTCACGTCCTCGATGGCGCCTCCGGTGCGGCGAACGGTGTCGAGCACGTAGGGGCCGTCGGCGGGGTTGCCGATCGCCAGCGAGCGGGCGATGGTGTCGGGCCGCACGGGCTGCACGACGTCGTGGCCGTCCCGGAACGCGGCGGAGACCGGCGAGCAACCGGTGGCCTGCGCGCCGAAGACCCGATACGGCGTCGGTTCGACGAGGCCGAGTTCGCCGAACTCGCGGAAACCCTTGTCGACCTTGGTCAGCTGCGAGCCGGAGGCGATCGGGACGACGATCTGCTCGGGCAGCCGCCAACCGAGCTGCTCGGCAACCTCGAAGGCGAGGGTCTTGGAGCCCTCCGAGTAGTAGGGCCGCACGTTCACGTTGACGAAAGCCCAGTTCTCGTGCTCAGCGGCGAGCTGGGTCGCGAGCCGGTTCACGTCGTCGTAGTTGCCGTCGACGGCGATGAGCGCGCCGTCGTACACAGCGGTGGTCAAGATCTTGGCGCGCTCGAGCGAGGATGGGATCAACACCACCGACCGCCAGCCCGCCCTGGCAGCCGCGGCGGCCACGGCGTTGGCCAGATTGCCGGTGGAGGGGCAGGCGAGGGTGTCGAAGCCGAACTCGCGTGCGGCCGCCAGCGCGACGGCGACCACGCGATCCTTGAACGAGTGCGTCGGGTTGCCGGTGTCGTCCTTCACCCAGACTCGCCGGACACCCAGCGCCTTCGCCAACCGGTCGGCTCGCACCAGCCGGGTGCATCCCGGCTCGGTGTTCGGGATCTGCTCCACGTTCGACGGTACCGGCAGCAGCTTCTTGTAGCGCCAGATGTTGCGCGGGCCAGCCTCGATGTCCTCCCGGCGTACCTTGCCGAAGTCGTAGGCGACCTCCAGCGGCGAGAAGTCCTCGGCCGAGACGAACTCGGGGGCGAGTGGCTGGCGGTGGCCCTCTTCCTTGGAAACGAGCTCCACGGCGGGGCCCAGGTCAACGGCGCGGCCGGTGGTGGTCGTTTCGACGGCTGCTGTCATCGCGAGGTTCCTTTCCTCATCTGTCCCGCGGGTACGGGTCGGAATTGGCACCGTGATCGCCAGCTACCTCGCGGAATCGAGATGACAGGCTGACGCCGGTTGCCGGGGCTTCTTCGGGCCGTTCCCTCTGCCCCTCTGGATGAGCGGTATTCGGTTGTCCGCCGGCCGGGCCGCGCGGTTCGGCTCATACCTTACGGCATGTAGATCAGCTCCTGCCATCCCGATGCGTGCTAGGTCACCGTGGCAGGATCGAGTCGTGACCGCGCCAGCCACCACCCCAGCACCCCTGCACCTCGTGCTCGGTGACGAAGAACTGCTAGTCGAGCGGGCTGTGCGGGCGGCGCTCGATTCTGCGCGCCTTGCCGACCCCGCTGCCGACATCACCCGAATGCGCGTGTCGGACCTCACCCCGGCCGGTCTGGCCGAACTGGTGAGCCCGTCGCTGTTCGCCGAGGGCAGGGTGGTCGTACTGGACGCGGCACAGGACAGCTCGCAGGAAATCGCCGACGCGATCCTGGCCTATGTCGCCGACCCCGTGGACGCGGTGGTGCTCGTGGTCGTGCACAGCGGAGGTGGCCGAAGCAAGGCGGCGAAGTCGCTACCTGCCGCGCTGCGAAAGGCAGGGGCGGTGGTGACCGAGTGCGCCAAGATCACCAAGCCTGCCGAACGCGAGGCGTTCGTGCGTGGCGAGGTGCGCAGAGCCGGCGGGCGGATCGACGCGGGCGGAATCGTCGCGCTGATCGACGCGGTCGGTTCGGATTTGCGTGAGCTGGCGTCGGCAGCCGCGCAGCTCGTCGCGGACTCCGGTGGATCGGTCGACGAAGCGGCGGTGCGTCGGTATCACAGGGGCAAGGCCGACGTGACCGGCTTCCTGGTGGCAGAAAAGGCGGTGTCCGGCGATCGGGCGGCCGCGCTGGAGTCGGTGCGGTGGGCGCAACAGATCGGCGTGCCACATGTGCTGCTGGCCGACGCGCTGGCCGATGCCGTGCGCACCATCGCCCGCGTGTCCGCGGCGGGCCGGGGTAACCCGAACCAGCTCGCCGGGGAGCTGGGTATGCCGCCGTGGAAGATTCGCAAGGCGCAAGGCCAGTCCCGCGGGTGGAGTTCGAGCGGTCTCGCGGCCGCCATGGGCATCGTCGCGCGGGTGAATGCCGAGGTGAAAGGCGCGGCGGCCGATCCGGACTACGCCGTCGAGCGCGCTGTGCTGGATATCGTGGCCGCACGGCATCGCCGGTAGCGCACAGGACTCGCCCCCGGCGACAACGTCACCGGGGGCGAGGTGATGCGGGCGATCAGAGCGAGTTGACCTTGCGAGCCATCGCGGACTTCTTGTTGGCGGCCTGGTTCTTGTGGATGACGCCCTTGGTCGCCGCCTTGTCCAGCTTGCGAGCGGCCACGCGCTGCAACTCCAGGGCCTTGTCGCGGTCACCGGCGTCTGCGGCCTCGCGGAACTTCCGGATCGCGGTCTTGACCGCCGACTTCACCGACTGGTTGCGCAGGCGCGCCTTCTCGTTGGTCTTGATGCGCTTCATCTGGGACTTGATGTTGGCCACGCGGGCGCTCCTTCGTGTTTCGGCGGAAGAACTCCGAGCCGTGTTCTCGTGGCCCCGACCGAACTCGGTCGGGCTTCCTCCCTGGCGGAATGCCACACGGCAACGGTTGACAAGCCTAACAAGTGGCAGGTGAACGCCATCATGCAACCCCGCGGCACCGCAGCTGTACTGCACGGCCGCGTCGCAGCCCTCGTTGACCGATCGGTTCGATGACGAGCGTCTCCGCCGCATGCACTGGTCGGCGTGAGACGGTAGTCGCATGGACGTGCTGAGTAGCCGGGTGCTGCTGCATCCAACGGACCCGCAGGCCACCACCGCGTTCTACCGCGACACCCTCGGGCTGGCGGTGTATCGCGAGTTCCCGGGTGGGACGGTGTTCTTCCTCGGCGGTGGCTTCCTCGAGATCGTCGGGCGCGGCCAGGCCGGCCCCACCGCCGACATGGCGCTGTGGCTGCAGGTCAGAGACCTGGCCGCGACCGTCGCCGAACTGCGGCAACGTGGCGTGGAGCCGATCTCCGGACCCAAACGGGAGCCGTGGGGCCTCGACGAGGCCTGGATCCGCGACCCCGACGGCACCCGTATCGTGCTGGTGGAGGTTCCCGCCGAGCACCCGCTTCGGGTGGATGTCCGTGAACACACGTAACGCTGTGGCGCGGGTGGCCCGCGCGCTCGGCTGGTGGCTGATGGTGCTGGTCGGCCTGCTGCTGCTGGCGACCGTGAACCGGGTGACCTACGGCGGCGGACCGGAGGTGGATCGCATCGGCACCGCCAGCGCCCGCGAGTGTGTCGAGTACGGCCCGGTGAGCTTGCACGGCTTCGGCACCACCTACCGCTGCACCGCCGAGGTGCGCTGGGCCGATGGAGACGTCGAGCAGCGGGAGTTCCCCGCAGGGCAGCTCAGCCCGTCCGACGTCGGGACACCGGTCGAGGTCTACCTCGACATCGGCGACGGCGTGCAGGAGGAGACCACGATCGGCCGAAACGGCAGTGCCCGGTTCTCCGAGTTGAGGTTCCCGGTGAAGATCGCGCTCGGGTTCGCCGTCTTTCTCGTGCTCGGACTGGGTGCGCTGTACAACACCTACCGCGTGTTCCGGCCAGGCACCGGGTCCGACACCGAAAGCGACAGCGGGGGCTCGAAGCGGGGCGGGCGGAAGGATGACTGGCCGGTCACCGCCGCCGAGCGGGCAGGCGTACCGATTCCTCGGCTGGTGGTGCGGTTGCGGTTGCTGTCCGCCTGGTGCCTGCTCGTGGCGATCGCCGTGCCTGTTTCGACCGTCGTGCGGTTCGACGCCGAGCGAGCACCACGTTTCGTCTCGCCCTGGCCGCAGGTCGGGCGGGCACTGCTCGTCGATGTCCCGGCCGCGGGTGCCGTCATCATCGGCTTGGTACTGGCAGTACTGCTGTACGCAACGGCGTCGGCCGCCCACCGCGACGCCGCACGTGTGGTCAAGTACGGACCCGACTACCTCGCGCGCGGACTCAGCGGTGGCGAACCCGCGCGCGCCTTGCTGGCGACCAGGATGAGCAGGCTGGCCGAATCCGAGCGGGCGAGCAGGGCGTTCGGGATCGGCTTCGGGGTCGCGCTGCTGGGACTTGCCGCGTGGGCGGTGACGCGAGTGGTGTCCGCAATGCCCGGGGACGCACCGTGGTCGGTATGGCTGGCGGGTGCTCGTGACTCCGTGCTGTTGGCCTGCCTTGCGCTGATCTTGCTGTTCACTGCCGAGACGCGGTACCACCGGCTGTCCGAGCTGCTCGCCCGGCACGAAATAAACCACGTGAACCGGGGAACCGAAAACGGATTCGTGGCATCGTAGCGTCCGAATCGAAGGGAGCACGGTGGCAGCAGAAGGAATGGACCGAGCGCAGGAGTGGCTTGCCGACTACACGCGCAGGGTCGGTGACATCCAGCGCAGAGCCGCACAGACGCAGGAACAGATCAAGAATCTTCGCGCCCGAGCCGCGAGCCCCGACGGTTCGGTCTCGGTGGTGCTCGCGCCGGGCGGGAGGCTCGAGGAACTGCGACTGGCGCCGCGTGCGCTCGAACTGGGACATCAGCGCTTGGCCGCGACCATCACGCAGACCGTGCAGGCAGCGCACGCCGAGGCCGCTGCCCAGACGCAGGAAGCGCTGTTGCCGCTCGTTGGTGAGTCCGACGCGATGGATTTCCTGCGCGACCAGATCGGCGCGGCCATGGACGAGGAGGAAGACGGTCACTCCTCGGCCGCGAACGGCACGGGGGAGGAACGTACGCATGGTGGGCGGGCCCGAGCCGACGATGACGACGGCGAGTCATTCGGTGGCTCCATTCTGAGGTGAGTGAGAGACATGGGGAAAGGTTTCGAGTCCACGCCGGAGGATCTGGCGACGCATT
This sequence comes from Saccharomonospora marina XMU15, assembly GCF_000244955.1. Classification (GTDB taxonomy): domain Bacteria; phylum Actinomycetota; class Actinomycetes; order Mycobacteriales; family Pseudonocardiaceae; genus Saccharomonospora_A; species Saccharomonospora_A marina. The sequence continues at coordinate 1,754,195 of NZ_CM001439.1, forward strand.
CCGCGACAGTGGACAGGCTGGGGGATCGGCTGAGCAAGGTCGGTGACACCGGCGGGAACGTGGATCTGGGCATGGAGACATACGGAATCATTGGCCAGTTCTTCAGTTCGGGGGCGAGGGAAGAGATCGCTCGGACGGCCGAGGCGATCAAGGAGATGGGCGCGGGGCTCAGCGACTTCGGTGATGGCGTCAAGGCGGCAGGGGATAGCTATCAGCAGATCGAGGCCGAGATCCGCGAGCTGCTCGAGGCCTTCGGAGGCAACTGATGGTGGATACCGCAGGTGCTGGGATCATCGACACCGTCAACACAGCCGCACAGGACCTCAACAATCCCGGGGACTGGGCCATGGATGGCCTCGCCCTCGGCCTCGACGCCCTCGGCCTGATCGCCAACCCGCTGGGTGGTTTGCTCAGCGCGGGCATCGGTTGGTTGATCGAGCACCTGGCCTTCCTGAAGGAACCGCTGGACGATCTGGCGGGCGATCCGGAGGCGATCAATCGGGTGGCCGCTGTGTGGGGTGAGCAGGTCCGCAGCGAGATCGCCTCGATCTCGGACGAGTACGAGCGGGCGCTGTCCTCGGAGATCGAGAGCTGGAAGGGCGACGCCGCTGAGAAGTACCGCGAGAAGGCGAAACTGATCGTGGCTCAGATCAGGTCGCTGGAGGACGCGGCGACGAGCGTGTCCGAGGCGGTCCGTGGTTCCGGGGTGCTCGTCGCCACCGTGCGCGGCATCATCCGTGACCTCATCGCACAGGTAGTCTCCGAGATTGTCATCGCGGCCGCGGCCGCATTGGCGAGCAGTTGGTTCACACTCGGCGGCTCCATCGCCGCTTTCACCGGGTGGGCGGTGGCCCGCGGCGCGGCAACGGCAGGCAAGATCGCGGGAAAGATCTCCAAGTTGCTGATGAAGCTCGCCTCCGTGCTCAACAAGTTCAGCAAGTTGCGCGGGGCCGTGCAGTCGCTGGCGAAGCTGTCGAGGAAGTTCGGGGACACCGCGAAGTCGCTCGGCAAGATGGCGGGCATGCGCGGCAACGCGTTCAAGCAGGTACAGGGTACTGCCGATGGTTGGACCGGCGCTTTGAAGAACGCACTGCCGAACCGGGCGGGCGAGTTCGTCGGCAAGGTCGACGACGCGATGGCCAAGATCAGTAAGGACGGGTTCGCCGACACCACCTCGCTGGCCAACCTCGGCCGGATCGGTGCCTACGAAGCCGCCAAGGAGACCGCCAACGCCGACGAGAATTACGACAAGGGCAAGGAGGACCTGGCCAAGCAGCCGGAGCAGTGAGCGCTCGCCACGGGGGCGTCCCGGTTCACCGCGTGGGCTTGTAGGCGCGCAACTGGGCGGCCCTGCTCGCCGCTACGCCCGGCGGCTGCCACACCCAGGTCTGCACGTCGGTGAAGCCCTCGGCCTCGAACTCGGCACCCAGTTCCTGGCGTGGCACCGGCAGCCACCTCTCGTGTGCGGAGAGTACGAGGCGGCCGCCGGGCCGAAGCACGCGCAGCAACTCGGCCAGCGCGGCCTGCCGGTCGTCCCACAACTGCACGTTGTTCACGCTCAGTACGACGTCGACGGACTCGTCGGCCTGCCCGGTCGCTGCGGCGGTACCCGCACGCAACTCCACGGTGCCCTGCTCCACCGCCTCGGCGCACCTGGCGCGGCACATGTCGAGCATCTCCTCGGCCGGATCGACCCCGATAACCAGCCGGGCGCGCTCCGCCGCCGCACGGAGGCCGACACCCGGTCCGGGCCCGATCACGAGCACGTTCTCGTCGCTCGCGGGGTTGGCCACCGACACCACGTGACGTTCCGTCGCGGCGTTGCCGTGTGCCATGACCGCGCCGCCGAGCCTGCCGAGCAAGCCGCGCGGGTGTCCGAACGTCCGGTCGAGCACGTCTGCGAAAGAACTCATCCTTCGAGATCAGCACGACTGCGAGCGGCTCGCATCGGGGATGACCCGGAATTGCCGCTGCCGGGGCATGGGAGCATAGAGGTATCGCCCCGCGAACGACCCGAGGTATCGAGTGACACAGCAGCGTCCGTCCGCCGACACCACCTTCACGCCCCCTGAGTTCATCAGGAACTTCTGCATCATCGCGCACATCGACCACGGCAAGTCCACCCTGGCCGACCGGATGCTGCAGCTCACGGGCGTTGTCGAGGCGAGGTCGATGCGGGACCAGTACCTGGACCGGATGGACATCGAGCGCGAGCGAGGCATCACGATCAAGGCGCAGAACGTGCGGCTGCCCTGGCGACTGGGCGAGGCCGACCACGTCCTGCACCTCATCGACACCCCCGGGCACGTCGACTTCACCTACGAGGTGTCGCGGGCACTCGAGGCATGCGAGGGCGCGATCCTGCTGGTGGACGCGGCGCAGGGGATCGAGGCGCAGACGCTGGCCAATCTGTATCTGGCGCTGGAGAAGGACCTGCACATCATCCCGGTGCTGAACAAGATCGACCTTCCTGCCGCGGATCCCGACAAGTACGCGGCCGAGTTGGCGCACATCATCGGGTGCGAGCCCGACGACGTGCTGCGGGTCTCGGCGAAGACCGGCGAGGGGGTGCGTGACCTGTTGGACGAGGTGGTCCGGCAGGTCCCGCCGCCGCGAGGCGACGCGGACGCGCCTGCGCGGGCACTCATCTTCGACTCCGTCTACGACACCTACCGCGGCGTGGTCACCTACATCCGGGTCTTCGACGGCAAGATCACGCCGAGGGAGCGCATCCGAATGATGTCCACCGGCGCCACGCACGAACTGCTGGAGGTCGGGATCATCTCGCCGGAGCCGAAGGCGAGCAAGGGGCTGGGCGTGGGGGAGGTCGGCTACCTCATCACCGGGGTGAAGGACGTCCGGCAGTCCAAGGTCGGTGACACGGTCACCGCCGAACGCGGTGGGGCGACCCAGCCGCTTGCCGGCTACCGTGAGCCGCGGCCGATGGTCTACTCGGGTCTGTACCCTGTGGACGGCTCCGACTACCCGGATCTGCGGGACGCGCTGGACAAGCTGCGACTCAACGACGCCGCGTTGAGCTACGAGCCGGAGACCTCCGTCGCGCTCGGTTTCGGTTTCCGGTGCGGTTTCCTCGGGTTGCTGCACCTGGAGATCACCAGGGCCAGGCTGGAACGGGAGTTCGGTCTTGACCTGATCGCCACCGCACCCAACGTCGTGTACCAGGTGTATCTGGAGGACGGCACCGAGCACGTCGTCACCAATCCCTCGGACTGGCCGACCGGTGCCAAGATCGCTGAGGTCCACGAGCCGGTCAGCAAGGTCACCGTCATCGCGCCTTCGGAGTTCATCGGGGCGATCATGGAGTTGTGCCAGGGCAAGCGTGGCCAACTGCTGGGGATGGATTACCTGTCCGAGGACAGGGTCGAGCTGCGTTACCAGTTGCCGCTGGCCGAGATCATCTTCGACTTCTTCGACTCGCTGAAGTCGCGCACGCGCGGCTACGCCTCACTCGACTACGAGGAGGCGGGGGAGCAGGTCGCCGATCTGGTCAAGGTGGACATCCTGTTGCAGGGCGAGCCGGTGGACGCCTTCTCCGCCATCGTCCACAAGGACGCCGCCTACGCCTACGGCAACAAGATGGCGACGCGCTTGCGTGAACTCATTCCCCGGCAGCAGTTCGAGGTCCCTATCCAGGCGGCGGTGGGTTCGCGCATCATCGCGCGCGAGACGATCCGCGCCATCCGCAAGGATGTGCTCGCCAAGTGCTACGGCGGTGACATCTCTCGTAAGCGAAAGCTGCTCGAGAAGCAGAAGGAAGGCAAGAAGCGCATGAAGACCGTCGGCAGAGTTGAGGTGCCGCAGGAGGCGTTCGTGGCGGCGCTGTCGGCCGACGACGGTGCCGACAAGGGCGGTAAGGGCAAGAAGTGAGTGTGGGACTCAGGGATTCCCGCTGAGCCTGACCGGTTCGACGAACACGGCGGTGCGGCGCTGCTGCGCCATCACCCTGTCGTAGGTCTCCCAGTCGTCGTGAGTTCCACCCGCCGCCGTGAAGATGTCCCTGAGTAGCCGTGGGAGTTCGCTTTCGGGGAAGTCGGGGTCGGGGTCGTCCGGTCCGATGAGGTGTGTGGAACCCTGCACCGAGACCCACTCCCAGCCTCGGCGGAAGACGACGGTGGCGTGCCCGTGGGTTCGGAACAGTTCGAGCTTGCGGGCCTTTCCCCGGATGACCATCCCGACGCTGGGATGGCCGGTGACCGGGTTGTCGAGCACGCTTGCGTTCACCACGGAGGCGTGCACGGTGCCGTCGGGCCGTACGGTCGCGACAGTGGCCAGGCCCTGCTCGGCCGCCGCGAGCCGGCGGAGACGTTCCAGATCTACAGGCATGGCATCACGGTAGCGACTCCTACAGACACCTGCGCCGCGTGGCCGGAGCTGGCTCCGGCCACGCGGCGCAGGTCTTGTCTCGGTCAGCCGAGGAGAACCGCGAGCGCGGCGACGAGGCGCGTCGACAGGTCCTGGACCGTGGCGTCGAGGGCATCCGCGATGGGGCCGAGTTCGACGACCGCCGCGGACGCCTGACCGGCGAAGACGGCCAGCAGCGTCGCGGAGAGCGCGCTCACGGCCGTACCGCGCATTGCCCAGCGCTTCGCCGTGCTCCTCGTGGTCTCCTGGATTTCGGTCATGGCTTTCCTCTCCCTCTCGGTTTCCGCGAGTTCCATCGCGTACGTATGGAACAGTGCACTCGGCCGAACGGAGCAACAACTTGGCACGCCTATGATCGCTGAATCGTGCTAAGAAGACTCCCTGTCGGGTACAACGCCCAGGTTCATGCCTGCCGGACCCGGCTCGGTGCAGGTGACCACGTCGTGAGCGTGGTGAGCCGGTTCGTACCCTTGGCGCATGTTCGACAGCTTGCGCGTCCCCGTGATCGTCGCTCCGATGGCGGGCGGGCCGACCACGCCGGAACTGGTGGCAGCGGCGACGAGGGCCGGAGCGTTCGGCTTCCTCGCGGGTGGGTATCTCAGTGCGGCCGGACTCGCCGAGCAGATCGACCGGCTTCGCGCGCTGACCGACGCAGCCTTCGGGGTGAACCTGTTCGTCCCCGGAGTTCGATCCACCGTGGACATCGAGCCCTACGCCGCGAGGCTGTGGGAGGAGGCCGAGCGCTACGGTGTCAGCCCCGGGACGCCGAGGTGGGACGACGACGCCTACTCCGCGAAGCTGGACCTCGTCGTCGAACGTAGGACGCCGGTGGTGTCGTTCACCTTCGGCGTCCCGATCGAGGCCGACATCGAGCGGTTGCACGACGCGGGTAGCGCGGTGCTGGTGACGGTGACGTCGCAGGAGGAGGCGCGGCAGGCCGCCGCCGCAGGCGCCGACGGGCTGTGCGTGCAGGGATTCGAGGCAGGCGGGCACAGGGGTGTGTTCGCCGACGATGCCACCGACCCGGCGGGAGGACCGCTGTACGGAGTGCTGGCCGCGCTGCGGCTGGTGTCCGCGGTGACGGACCTGCCACTGGTGGCGGCGGGCGGGCTGGTGCATGGTGCCGATGTCGCCGCCGTGATCACGGCTGGTGCGGTGGCCGCGCAACTGGGCACGGCGTTCCTGCGTGCCGACGAGGCAGGCACGAATCCCACGCAGCGGCGGGTGCTCGCCGAGGCGGGCAGGCCGACGGCCTTCACCAGAGCGTTCACCGGCAGGCCTGCCAGGGGACTGGTCAACCGGTTCCTGCGCGAGCACACCGAGCACGCGCCTGCCGCTTACCCGCAGCTGCACCGGCTGACCAGGCCGATCAGGGCGGCGGCCGGTTCGGCCGGTGACCCCGAGTCGATGTCGATGTGGGCGGGCCAGACCTATCAGCTGGCGGGCAGCGCTGCGGCCGAGGAGATCATCGAACTGTTGCGCAGTCAGGCGCGGGAGGCGCTGCGGCGCGCCGAGGGCCGGTTCGGCTGAGCGCGCTGCCGGAACTCCACAGTCCACTTTGCTTGTTCGACCGCAGCGGTGGCCGGCTCGGGGTGCTGTGTGACCGGCTGAGCCCTTCCCAGGCGCCGGGCGAGTGCTGCGCAGCGTGCGGGCCGCGTGCGGCTATCCGGCGGCGGCCTCGCCCGCGAACGAGGCCTGCCGAGATGTGCTGGAGGTCGCGACGAAGTAGCTGAGCAGGTCGGCCACCGCCGCGGGGTCGTCGAGTTGGGGGCAGTGGCCCCAGTCCTGGCGAACCATGAGCCTGCTGTGCGGGACGAGCGAGTGTAACTGCCTGCCGGAGGCCGAGCTCACCAGCCGGTCCTTGCCGCAGGCCACGACCAGCAACGGGGCGCTGACGCGGTCCAGTTCGTAGGCCTGTTCCAGTTCGGCGACCAGCTTGCGTGCCTCCCGCAGCCGGTCGGTGGCGGAGCGGTAGTCGGGAAACAGTTCGGTGAAGCGGCGGACGTGGGTGCGCTCGGCGGTTTCGGAGTCGGCGTACAGCAGCCGCGGCACCACCTGTTCGGCGACGGCGCGGACGACGAACGACGGAACCGGGAGCGGCAGCGAGGCCACCCGTAGCGGCAGCGGGTAGCGCGCCACGGTGCGGATCAGCCACGTGTCGACGAATCCGGGGGCCGCGATCGAGACGATCCCCGACACCGGAAGCCGAGGGTTCTGCGCGGCGCGCAGGCTCATCGTGCCGCCGAGGGAGTTGCCGACCAGAACCACGCCACCGCGCGTGGCCTCCTCCTCGACCAGCGCGGAGGTGAACGCGTCCAGCTGCGGCAGGATGGGACCGGGACCGAGCGCGTCGGCCTCACCGGAACCGGGTAGGTCGACCGCGATCGCCTCGTGCCCGGCGGCAGCGAGTTCGCCGAGCACCGGCGACCAGGTGTCCGCGCTGTCGCAGTAGCCGTGCAGCAGCACAAGACGCGGCCGGTCGGTGCGCGGTCGGCGGGAACGGCGCTGCCTGGCGGTGGGTCGCGGACCCACCTCGAGCACACGGGTACGCACACCCGCGAACTCGCGGTACCCGGACCGGACGACCGGACCGGGTACTCGCGGGTTCGTCGATGAACCCTCCCGCGACGCCGCGATCATGAATACAGATTAACCCACCCGTGGCGGTTCACACGCCGGTCTTCCGGGACACGGAAGCGTATCGACCGAGTGTCAATAAGGTGTCGTCGCAGGTAGAGCGGCTGTTCCGGGTCACAGTGTGAACACGATCTTGCCTGCGGTTGCGCCCTGCAGCATGTCGGTGAAGCCCTGCTCGGCCTCCCGCAGCGGCAGTCGCGCTCCGATCTGAGGCCGGATCCCGGCGAGATCGACGTACGACAGCAGGTCACGCAACTCGTCCCTGGTACCCATCGTCGACCCCGTCACCCGCAGCTGCAGGAAGAACACCCGCTGTAGTTCCGCACTCGGGTCGGGGCCGCTGGTGGACCCCGAAACCACGATGATCCCGCCGGGTTTGAGCGACTTCACCGAATGTGACCACGTGGCCTTGCCCACCGTCTCGAACACCGCGTCGACCCGCTCCGGCAGTCGCGCCCCGGACTCGAAGGCCTGGTGCGCGCCGAGCCGCTCGGCCAGCGCGCGCTTGTCCTCGGTGCGACCGGTCGCCCACACTCGCATGCCCGCGGCCTTGCCGAGCTGGATGAGCGCGGTCGCGACCCCACCCGAGGCGCCCTGCACCAGCATCGTCTGCCCGGGTCGCAGGCCCGACTTCACGAACAACATCCGGTAGGCCGTCAGCCAGGCGGTGCCCATGATGGCCGCTTCCTCGAACGACATGCCCTCGGGCTTGGGAACGACGTTGTGGGAGGGCACCACCACGGACTCCGCGAAGGTGCCCTGGTACTTCTCGGTGAGCAGGGTCCGTTTGGGATCGAGGGTGTCGTCCCCGTGCCAGGACGGATCGTTGACGACCGAGTGGATGACCACCTCGGTGCCGTCGTCGAGCACCCCCGCCCCGTCGCACCCGAGGATCATGGGGAACTGGTCCGGCTTGATCCCGACCCCACGCAGCGTCCAGATGTCGTGCATGTTGAGGCTGGCCGACCTCATCGAGACCCGCACCCAGCCTTCGGGTACCTCCGGGTCGGGGCGCTCGCCCACGACGAGCGAGGACAACGGATCGTCGACGTTGGGTTCCTTGGCGTAGACGGCGAACATGGCGCCAACCTACCTGGCGTACCCTCTTTGTTGTGTTCGACGGAGTGGCCCGCTGGTGGGACGGCTTTGAGCTGTGGTTGGCACAGCAGTGGTTCCCGGTGCAGTTCGTGCTGGTCATGGCCGTCTTGCTGCCACTGGGCGGCGGTCTCGCCCTGCTGATCGATCGGGCGGTCGGCGCCGTGGCGCATCGGATCTCCCGGGTGCGGCAAGGCACCCGGCAGTGGGACAGACCGTCCTAGGGAGAGCGGACGAAATGCTGTCTCGCAGGCGCATCAGTGCTGCGCTGATCGGCTTGATCCTGCTGGTGATCGCAGGATGGCTGGTGAAGGACGTCCTGGCGATTGGCGAGCCGAGGCACGGCACGGGTAGCCTCCCGGGCGCGGATTCGGGCCTCGAGATCGCGCCGCTGTCCAGTCTGCCGCCGCAGGCGGAGCGGACGTGGACGCTGATCGAGCGCGGAGGGCCGTTCCCGCATCCGGACACCGACGGCACGACATTCGGTAATAGGGAGAGTTCGTTGCCTCAGATGCCACCTGGCTACTACAAGCAGTACACGGTCGACCTGCCAGGAACCGACGGTCGGGGACCGCTCGGGTTCGTCACAGGCCGGCACGACGAGGTGTACTACACCGGCGATCACTACGTTTCCTTCGTCGTGGTGGACACGCAGCGATGACGGTCAAGCCAAGGCCCGACTCCAGGACGGTGGTCGACCAGGCGCGCGCCCGTGGCGCGCACGCCCACGTGCTCGACACCTCCGAACACATCGACAAGGACAGCACTCTGGACGCCATTGCCACCGTGCTGTCCTTCCCCGAGTACTTCGGCCGCAACCTCGACGCGCTCTACGACTGCCTCACGGATCTTTCGTGGCTGCCTTCCGGTGAGCACGTGCTGATCTGGCGTTTCTCGGACCTGCTCAAACAGGCCGACCCGAAGGCATACCTTGCGGTGCACAGCGTGCTCTCCGACGCACAGCGAGCCATGGCTCCCCGGGGTGAGCGCGCGAACGGGCGCACGCTCACCGTCGTACTGGCGGACTGAGCCGCTACCGGGGCACCCAGTTGGGCTTGCGCTTCTGCGCGAAGGCCTGGATACCTTCCTGCCCTTCGTCACTGGCGAAGAACCGGGCCGACGTGACGAGCATGGACTCCAACGCCTCGGCCATGCCTTCGGCCGTGCCGCGCTGCAACAACTCCTTGGTCGCCGCGAGTGCCTTCGGTCCGCCGAGGGTGAGCGAGGCCACGTAGTTGCGCACCGCGCCATCGAGTTCATCGGCGGGGACGGCGGCGTTGATCAGGCCGATCGCCGCGGCGCGGTTGGCGTCGAAGGTGTCCCCGGTGAGGAACAATTCGTGGGCGGCCCTGGCGTTCAGCCGCGGCAGCACAGTGACGGAAATGATCGCCGGGACCACCCCGATGCGGACCTCGGTGAAGGCGAACGTGGCGTTCTCGGCCGCCACCGCGATGTCGGCGGCGGCCACGAGTCCGACCCCACCCGCTCGTGCCGGTCCGGCGAGCTTGGCCACGACGGGCTTCGGGCTGGTCCAGATGCGCTCGAGGATGGCGGGGAAGTCGTTGACGCCCTGCTTCTCGGCGCTCGCGCCGCGTGCTTCCTTGAGGTCCATACCCGCGCAGAAGACGCTGCCGGTGTGGTCGAGCACGATCACCCGGACGTCGTCGTCGCCGATCGCCTTCTCCAGCCCCGCGCTCAGCTCCGCGCGTAACTGGGCGGAAAGCGCGTTGCGGTTGTGCGGGGAGTCGAGCGTGATGGTGGCGACACCGCCTGTCACCCCGTAGTGCACCAGTTCGTCAGCCATGCTCACACTCTGGCACACGGTTGTTCGTCGTCAGAGCGCCCGGCAGCGGCGCTGGCGAGCTGCTGGACCCGCTGATGGGAAAGTCCGAGTAGCTCTGCGATGCTGCGCAGGCTCAGTCCCGCGTCCTTCAGTTGCTTGATCGCCTCGAGTCGGGCTTTGTCGCGGCTGAGTACGGCTTCGGCGGCTGTGGCTTCTCGCTGCCGGAGTTCATCGACCACTGGGCTGAGGTCGTGCTTACCCTGCCTGTAGTGCCATGAGATTTCGAAGTCGTCCGGGTCGAGATCCTCAAGTCCCGCGATCAGGTCGCGGACCTCCGGCTCGAGGTCAACCATGCGACCGACATCGGTGGCGCCCGCAGGTAGGTCGTGGACGACCGCGACCCACAGATTGTCCTCGCGAGTCACCGTAACGTGATAGACGGGAGATGCCTCGCTCATTTCTCCTCCATCCACTTTTCCCCGAAAAGGGGTGCGAGCGCGTTCTCGATGCTTCGCAACACCGCCCACGACAATTCCCGGTTGTGGCCCGTAACGGCGAACCTCACCAGTTCCTGACCGTGTTGATCGCGAACGAGGTATATCTGATGCGACCCCTTCCCCCTGCCTTCGATGCGTTCCAGGGTGTGGCCGCTCTTTCGTGCGGCCCTTCTCGCGATGCTGAGGACCTTGGCCGGCTTCAGACGTTTCGCCACCACAGACTAAGTCTAGCTACCTAGACATGCAAACGTCTAATTCAATAGACACATCGGCCGGTTGGGAGAACGTGGCCAGCGCCGCCCGGTAGCGGTCCAGGACCACCCGTGCCACGCGTGGGTCCGGTCCCAGCGGGGCGGCCAGCGCGGTTCCGGGTGCCAGCTGACCGGCCAGGGAGTTCACCCGGTCAGGCAACAGTCCGGGCGCCAGGAACCAGGCCGCGACGGCGAAGCGTCGCGCGCCACGAGCCCGCAGTCGCGCGAAGGCGGAGGGCACATCGGGCCGGGTCGCGCTTGCGAAGGCGGGAGCTACCGCGCAGGCGTTGGCCCGGTGCCAGCGGCCTGCGAGGCGGCTCACGGCGGCGTTGGCGTTCGCGTGCGACGAACCGACGGCGGCGAGCACGATCCCGAGTTCCGGATCGGCCAACTCGGCACCCGCCTCGGTGAGCCGGTCGACCGCCACCGACTCCAGTAGCGGATCGGCACCCAGCACGTCGGCCACCGACACCCGAAGCCGGGGCAGCCGCCGACTCACCGTGGCGATCAGCGCGGGTAGATCCACCCGTGCGTGGTAGGCGCTGCCCAGCAGCAGCGGGACGACGACAACGTGCCGGTGTCCGCGTGCGTGCAACTCGGCCAGCATGTCGCCGACCGTCGGCGACGACAGGTCGAGGAACGCCTCGCGCACCTCGGTGGCCGGTGCGAGGAGTCGCACGGCGGCCACCAGGGCCCGCACCGTGGCCGCCGAACGCGGGTCCCTGCTGCCGTGTGCGACGGCCAGCAACGCGGGCGGGCTGTCAGCCTCGGCCACCGCCGCCGGTCACTCCCCGCAGGCCAGTGCCGAGAACCGTTCGCCGACCAACCCGGCCGCGAGCGTGTCACCGTCGCCGGGGTCCAGCACCAGGAACGCGCCCGTTCGCGGGCTGGTGCTGTAGTCGTCGAGCGGCAGCGGCTCCGACAGCCGCAGCCTGACCCCACCGATCTCGTTGAGCTCCAGCGATGGCGGTCCGTCCACTGTGGACAGGCTTTGCTCGTCGAAGCGGGAACGAAGGTCGTCGACGAGTGCCTGCACCGTTCGGGTGCCGTGCTTGAGCAACACCCTGGCCCCCGGTCGCAGTGACTTGCTCGACAGCCAGCACAGCGTGGCGGTGAGTTCGTCGGTCACCTCGGGTGGCTGCTCGGCGGAGGCGATGAGGTCCCCGCGCGAGATGTCGAGTTCATCGGCGAGCAACACCGTTACCGACGATCCCGCCCCCGCTTCGTCCAGTGCGCCACGTGGCGTGTCGACGCTCTCCACCCGGGTGCGAAGGCCCTGCGGCAGCACCACGACCTCGTCTCCCGGCCGTACGGTTCCCGCGGCGATCTGGCCCGCGTAGCCGCGGTAATCGGGATGCTCGGCCGTGCGCGGACGGATGACGTACTGCACGGGGAACCGGAACGCCGCTTCGTGCGGGTCGGGAGCGACCGGCACGTTCTCGAGGTGCTCCAGCAGCGTCGGGCCCTGGTACCACGGAGTGTTCTCCGACCGCGTGGCCACGTTGTCACCCAGCAGCGCCGACACCGGGATGGCCAGAACCGAGCCTTCCTCGTAGCCGAGCGACGACGCGTGCGCCCCGAACTCCTTGGCGATCACGGTGAACGACGCTTCGTCGTAGTTGATGAGGTCGACCTTGTTCACGGCGAGCACCAGCCGGGGCACCCCGAGCAGCGCGAGCACGGCGGCGTGCCGCCTGGTCTGCTCCACCACACCCTTTCGGGCGTCGACGAGCAGCACCGCGAGCTGTGCGGTGGAGGCACCGGTGACGGTGTTGCGGGTGTACTGCACGTGGCCGGGAGTGTCGGCGAGGACGAAGCTGCGCTTGGGGGTGGCGAAGTAGCGGTAGGCGACATCGATGGTGATGCCCTGTTCCCGCTCCGAGCGCAGACCGTCGACGAGCAGCGACAGATCGGGCGTGGACAGCCCGCGGTCGACGCTGGCGCGCCGCACGGCGTCGAGTTGGTCGGCCAGAACCGACTTGGTGTCGTAGAGCAGCCGCCCGACGAGCGTGGACTTCCCGTCGTCCACACTTCCCGCGGTGGCAAGCCTGAGCAGGCCCGACATCAGAAATATCCCTCCCGCTTGCGGTCCTCCATGGCGGCTTCCGAAAGTCGATCGTCCGCCCTGGTCGCGCCGCGCTCGGTCAGCCTGCTGGCCTGTACCTCGGCGATGACCTCTTCCACTGTGGTGGCTGTGGACTCGACCGCTCCGGTGCAGGACCCGTCGCCGACGGTGCGGTAGCGCACCATCAGTTCCTCCACGACCTCACCGTCGCGCGGACCACCCCACGGTCCCTCGGTGAGCCACATGCCATCTCTGCGGTACACCTTGCGCCGGTGGGCGTAGTAGATCGAGGGCAACTCGATGCCCTCGCGGGCAATGTAGTTCCACACGTCGGCCTCGGTCCAGTTCGACAGCGGGAAGACCCGCACGTGTTCTCCCGGGCGGTGCCTGCCGTTGTACAGGTTCCACAACTCGGGGCGCTGCCTGCGCGGGTCCCACTGGCCGAAGGCGTTGCGAAGGCTGAAGATGCGTTCCTTGGCCCTGGCGCGTTCCTCGTCTCGCCTGCCGCCGCCGAACACCGCGTCGAACTTGTGCTCGGAGATGGTGTCGAGCAGCGGCTGGGTCTGTAGCGGGTTGCGGGTGCGGTCGGGGCGTTCGGTGAGCCTGCCGTCGTCGATCCAGTCCTGCACGTGCGCGACGACCAGCCGAAGCCCGTAGGTCTCGACGACCTTGTCGCGGAACTCGATGACCTCGTCGAAGTTGTGCCCGGTGTCAACGTGCAACAGCGGAAACGGCACCGGAGCGGGCCAGAACGCCTTGATGGCAAGGTGCAGCAGCAGGGTGGAATCCTTGCCGCCGGAGAAGAGAATCACTGGGCGGTCGAACTCGCCCGCCACCTCGCGGAAGATGTGAACGGCCTCCGACTCAAGGGCGGTCAGGTTGTCCCGTGCCGCGTCGGCCGCGGTCTCCAGTGTGGTCATGACGTCCTTTCTCAGCCGTTCGTCGCTGTTCGTTCCCGGTGCTGGTGTGCGGAAACCCGCATCCCCGAGTCGTGCGTTCGCGCCGCGGATCAGCCGTGCAGCCCGCACTCGGTCTTCGACTGGCCTGCCCAGCGACCGCTGCGCGGGTCGGCGCCCGGTGCCACCTTGGCCGTGCACGGTGCGCAGCCGATCGACAGATAACCCTCACCGACCAACGGGTTCTGCAGTATCCCGTGCCGCGACAGGTAGTCGTCGAACTCCTCGTCCGTCCACGCCGCGATGGGGTTCACCTTCACCAGTCCGTTGCGCTCGTCCCAGCCGACGATCGGAGTGTTGGCCCTGGTCGGCGCGTCCACCCTGCGCACGCCTGTCACCCAACACGAGTACCGCGAAAGCGTCGCACGCAGCGGAACCACCTTGCGCAGGTGGCAGCACTTGTTGGGGTCGCGATCGTGTAGTTTCGGGCCGTACTCGGCGTCCTGCTCGGCCACCGTCTGCTCAGGGACGGCGTTGACGATCCGGATGTCGGGGTAGACGGTGGCGACCGCGTCGCGGGTGCCGACGGTCTCGGCGAAGTGGTAGCCGGTGTCGAGGAAAAGCACCGCCACATCGGGTTTCACCTTGACCGCGAGATCGATCAGCACCGCGTCCTGCATGTTCGACGCGACGATCAGGTCGTCACCGAACTGCTCCACCGCCCACCGCAGCGACTCTTCGGCGCCTGCGTCCGCGAGCCGCCTGCCTGCTTCGGCCGCCATGGCTTTCAACTGCTCGGTCGAAGCCGCCGCGGTCATCGACTCACCTCCGGTATATGCAGACCGACGAATGTCACCGAGAACACCCTTCGGCAGGACGTGCAAAGCCAGGCGGCGTTGTCCCGCGGTCGGAGATCCTCGTCGCCACAGTACGGACAGTAGAACGGCGCAGCCCTGCTGGGCGTGAAGTTCGGGGCGGAATCCGTCATGTCAGTGCGGCTTCCTCCGCGCGCGCGGCCCACTGCGCGAACCGCTCGCCCTCGTTTCGTTGAGCGACATAGTTGCGCACCACCCGTTCCACGTAGTCCGTCAGTTGGGCGGCGGTGACCTTGTGCCCGCGTAGTTTACGGCCGAATCCGGCGTCCAGGCCCAGACCACCGCCCAGATGCACCTGGAATCCCTCCACCTGCCTGCCTTCGGCGTCGGTGACGATTTGGCCCTTCAGCCCGATGTCGGCGACCTGGATGCGGGCACAGGAATTGGGGCAGCCGTTGAGATGAATGCTCACCGGGTGGTCGATGCCGTCGGTGATGTCGGCGAGCCTGCGTTCCAGTTCGGCGACCAGTGTGTTGGCCTTCGCCTTGGTCTCCACGATGGCGAGCTTGCAGAACTCGATACCGGTGCAGGCCATGACGCCCCGCCGCCACGGCGAGGGATCGGTGCGAAGACCAGCTTCGGCCAGTTCCGCGCGCAGCGCCTCGACCTCGCCACGCGGTACGTCCAACACGACGAGTTTCTGTTGTGGTGTCAACCGGACCCGACCCGCACCCGCGCGTTCGGCTGCCTTGGCCGCCGCGATCAGCATCGAGCCCGATGCGCGGCCCGCCACCGGGGCGCCACCCACGTAGTACCTGCCGTCCACCTGAGGGTGCACGCCGACGTGGTCGACAGGGTGTTCGGGCACGCGGGGTGGTGGACCGTCGAGCAGCCTGCGGCCGAGGTACTCGCGCTCCAGCACCTCGCGGAAGCGCTGCGCGCCCCAGTCCTTGACGAGGAACTTGATACGGGCGCGCGACCGCAGCCTGCGGTAGCCGTAGTCGCGGAAGACACTCACCACACCGGCCCACACCTCGGCTACCTCGGCGAGCGGCAGCCATGCCCCCAGCCGCACGGCGAGCATCGGGTTGGTGGACAGTCCGCCGCCCACCCACAGATCGAAACCAGGGCCGTGCTCGGGGTGTTCGACCCCGACGAACGCGACATCGTGGATCTCGTGTGCGACGTCCTGCTGGCCGGAGATGGCGGTCTTGAACTTGCGGGGCAGGTTGGCGAAGGCGGGATCGCCGATGTAGCGGTCGCGGATCTGCTCGATGGCGGGGGTCGCGTCGATCACCTCGTCGGCCGAGATCCCCGCTACCGGCGAGCCGAGGATCACCCTCGGGCTGTCGCCGCAGGCCTCCATCGTGGTCAGGCCTGCCGACTCCAGCTTCCGCCAGATCGTGGGAACGTCCTCGATGGAGATCCAGTGGTACTGGATGTTCTGCCGGTCGGTGATGTCGGCGGTGTCCCTGGCGTAGGTCTGGGAAAGCTCGCCGAGCAGCCGCAACTGCTCGGTGGTCAGCGCGCCGCCGTCGATGCGCACCCGCAGCATGAAGTAGCGGTCGTCGAGTTCCTCCGGCTCGAGCACCGCGGTCCTGCCGCCGTCGATGCCGGGTTTGCGCTGTGTGTACAGGCCGAACCAACGGAACCGCCCGCGCAGGTCCCCGGGGTCGATGGCGTCGAAGCCACGGTGTGCGTAGTGGTTCTCGATGCGGGCCCGTACGTTGAGCGGCGGATCGTCCTTCTTGGAGCGTTCGTTGGGGTTGAGCGGCTCGCGGTAGCCGAGGGCCCATTGGCCCTCGCCGCGCCGCTGTCTGGTCTTCGCGGTGTGGCCTGCGTTGGGGGCCATCTGTCTCGTCCTCCTGCGGCGGTGGGTGCACGTGGCGGACGCCGTGCGTCACCGCGGCGGGCAGTGTCCGAGCCCGTTCGAAAGCAGTCGCGGCACGTTCGGCGTCCGATTTGTCCGGTCGAGGGGCAATCGGCGCGCGAAGTCAGCGCCGGCAGAGACTGCTGGAGACGCGCAGGTAGTCGACGTGGCGCCGCACCACGAGGGACACACCTGCTGTAGTCACCGGGTCAGACTGCCACGGTGCCCGAAGCGTGGTCCACGGCCGCCCGCATGCTGAGAAGTCTGGACTCACCCGCGCCGTTGTGCCGCTAGAATGTTGCGCTTGCATTCCCGCGACATCTCCCGCTGCCTGCGCACCCGGCCGAGCAGCGACAGCGGCGACAGGTCGGCGTCGGGCGACCCCGACCGCCGCTCGACGACGAGTTCGTCGCCGAGCAGCCTGCCGCCGCGCGACCACGTCTCCCAGCGTTCCAGGTCGGGCATCGAGTAGTCGTAGCCGAAGACCAGCGCCGGTCCGCCGTCACCGCGCAGCGCCTTTCCTCCGGCGTCGCGCAGCGGGAGCCGGTCGTGCCGGCCGTCGAGCACCTCGACCACTCCCGGCGCCAGCGTCGCATCTCGCTCACGTACCAGCAGCCCGTGCCGTGCCGGGTTGGTGCGGGGCGGTAGTTCCAGCAGTCGCGTGACCCGTTCCAGGCGGATGATCAGCCGCGGCAGCCACCACCAGTTCTCCCTGCACAGCAACGGGCTGTCCGCCAGCGTTCGCGTGGGCGGGAACTTGACCAGTTCCTGCTTCAGCAACTCGACCACGAAGTGGTCACCTTCGGTGTCATCGAGGACACTGACAGCTCCCACCACCGCCATCGCGGGCACGCCGGGGCGCAGCGAGCGCGAGTCGGTGACGGCGAAGGCGACCTGCTCGGCGTCTCGCAGGCCGGCCACCTCGCCCGCACGGGAGTAGGGCAGCGCCACGCAGGGCACATCGCGGTCGAGCAACGGGGTGGCCGCGACCGCGGCGGGGTCGCCCTCGGCGGTGAGCCAGCAGACCTCTGCCGTGATCGCTCGCCGCCATAACGGAATCAACGCGTTCATCACCGTAGCTCTTACCAGAAGGTCAAGTCGCTGTTACGGTGCCGTCCGTCAGAAGCCTTGCTAACGGTGTCTGTGGAGATCGGCATGCCTGCCATCGTCGTCGCAATAGCTGTAGCCGTCTTGTTCTACCTCGGTTACCGCTACTACTCGGCGTACCTCGCGAAGAAGGTGTACGCCCTCGACCCCGCCTTCGAGACCCCGGCGCACAGCATGCGTGACGGGATCGACTTCGTGCCGACCAACAAGCACGTGTTGTTCGGCCATCACTTCACCTCGGTGGCGGGGGCGGCGCCGATCGTGGGGCCTGCCATCGCCGTGTTCTGGGGCTGGGGACCGGCGCTCGCCTGGGTGGTGCTGGGCACCATCTTCGCCGCGGGCGTGCACGACTTCGGTGCGTTGGTGGTGTCGGTGCGCCACCGTGCCAAGAGCATCGGCACGCTGGCCAAGGAAGTGGTGAACAAGCGGGCGCGCACGCTGTTCCTGCTCATCATCTTCTTCCTGCTGACGCTGGTGAACGCGGTGTTCGCCGTGGTGATCGGCAACCTCTTCGTCGCCAACCCGGAGGCGGTGCTGCCGATCCTGCTGGAGATCCCACTGGCGATCGGGATCGGCCAGTACGTCTACCGCACGCGCAGCGCGGCGCTGATCCCCTCGATCGTCGGGGTCATCCTGCTGTACGTGTCGATCCTGCTCGGCCAGGTGCTGCCGATCTCGCTGGCCGGTATCGCAGCCGAGGACGGCCTGTTCACCGAGCGCAACCTCTGGGTGATCCTGCTGTTCGCCTACACCTTCATCGCCTCGCGGCTTCCGGTGTGGGTGCTGTTGCAGCCGCGCGACTACATCAACTCCCACCAGTTGTTCATCGCACTCGGTGTGGTGGGCCTCGGCATCATCGTCGGGATGGACCAGATCGTCGCCCCGGCGTTCAACGACACCCCGGAAGGCTCACCGAGTTGGTTCCCGTTCCTGTTCATCACCATCGCCTGCGGGGCCATCTCCGGTTTCCACAGCCTGGTGTCGTCGGGGACGACGTCGAAACAGCTCGACAAGGAGACCGACGCCCGCTATGTCGGCTACATGGGTGCCGTGGGCGAGGGCTCGCTCGCCACGGCGTCGATCCTGGCCGCCACCGCGGGCGTGGTGGCGACCACGGCGGAGTGGGACGAGCTGTACTCCGACTTCTCCACCGCTTCCGGTGGCGCGGCGGGCAACTTCGTGCAGGGCATCGCCAACTTCGCGGGCAACATCGGGGTGCCCGCTTCGATCGGTGTGATCTTCGCGGCGATCGTGGTGATCAGCTTCGCGGCCACCACCATGGACACCGGGGTGCGCCTGCAGCGCTACATCGTGCAGGAGATCGCCGAGATCGCAGGTGCGAGGGCCATCTCGCGCAACATCACGGTGGCGACGGCGATCGCGGTGCTCGTGCCGCTGGTGATGGCGCTGCTGCCCGGCGGCGGCGACGAGGGCTACACCTTCGGTGTGCTCTGGCAACTGTTCGGCACCACCAACCAGCTCACGGCCGGTCTGGCGCTCGCGGTCATCGCGGTGTGGGTGACCAGGAACCGGCGTAACCCGCTCGCCGTACTCATTCCGCTGGTGTTCCTGCTGGCGATGACCAGTTGGGCGCTCGTGGAGAACCTCGGCAACTTCATCGAGGAGAAGCAGTGGGTGCTCGCGCCGCTGGACGCGATCATCTTCCTGCTGGCGATCTGGCTGATCGCCGAGGCCGCGATCGCGCTGTGGAAGAGCTGGACCTCCCGTACCGAGGCGCCGAGCCCGCAGCCGGAGCCGGAACCGGAGAAATGAGCGTCCGGTCCTGGCTGGTCTCCACCTGGCGACGGGTGGAGACCAGCCACGACCAGGTGTTCGTCGCCCGTTGGCGGCAGGGGCTGCGGCGGGAGGCGCGCAAGCAGCAGGACACGCTGCGCGCCCTGGTGATGCTGGAGTCGCTCGGCGTGGACAACCCCGTCGCGTACGAGACACTGGATCTCATCCCCTACCTGGTCGCCGACGTGCACGACTGGCACCGCCGGATGGGCAGGGAAAGCTTCGGAGATCCAGGAGTGTGTTGTTGATCCGCTTCTTCGGCGGCAAGGGCGGCGTCGGCAAGACCACCATGGCAGCGGCCTACGCGCTGTCGCAGGCGCGCAACGGCCACCGGACGCTGGTGGTGTCCACAGATCCCGCTCACTCGCTCGGTGACGCGCTGGCGACACCGATCCGCGACGAGCCTGCCGAGGTCACCTCGGGGCTGTGGGCGGCCGAGATCAGTGGGGAGCGGCAGGCGAAGCGGCGTGTCGCAGAGATCACCGAGGACGCCCGGCACGCCGTGCCGCTGGAGGTGCTGCCCGCCGTGGAGCGGCATCTCGCGCGAGCTGCGCAGGCTCCGGGGACGCTGGAGTCCGCGCTGCTGGACCGGCTCACCGAACTCGTCGAGGGCCTCGGCGATCGCTGGGATCGGGTGGTGGTGGACAGCGCACCCACCGGTCACATGTTGCGGCTGCTGACCTTGCCGGAACTGCTCACCCCGTGGATCGAGGGGCTGGCGCGGCAGCGGGAGCAGGCCAGCGGCCTGGACCGGCTGGTAGCCGGGATGCTCGGGGACGCAAGGGACGAACCCGATCCGCTGCTGGAACGGTTGCATGCCCGCAGGGCGCGGATGGAGTGGATGCGCGAGCGGCTGGCCGCCGACGCGCGGGTGCACCTCGTGCTCGTGCCCGAGTACCTACCGCTGGCCGAGACCCTGCGCGCGGCCGACACCCTGGTCGAAGGCGGGATGCGGCTCGCTGCCGTGATCGTCAACCGGGTGCTTCCTGCCGAGGAGACCGGAGTGCTCGCCCGCCGCAGGGCACAGCAGCAGGAGGTGCTGGCTCGGGTGCGGGAGCGCTTCGACGGCGTGGGCGTGATCGAGGTGCCGCTGCTGGCAGGCGCGCTCACCGGACTGGGCGAATTGCGGACCCTCGCCGACCTGCTCGACCGGGCGGGAATGGACTCCTGACCGCAGGCGGGCGGCGTTTCCCGGCGAATCGGCGCCGCGGGATTGTCGGGGTGCCGAGCCAGAATCGGCATCGCCGCGATTGAGCGAGGTGCCGATGAACGTGACTTCTCCCGAACTGCTGCGGGACGCGATGGTCAAGCAGATCGAAGCCGCGGGCTACGCCGTTGACGAGCAGGTCCAACGCGCGCTGCGCTCGGTGGAGCGACACCACTTCGTGCCGGACGCGGCGATCGAGGATGCCTACGCACCAGACATCGTCGTGACGAAACGAGCCGCCGACGGCGAGGTCCTGAGCTGCCTCTCGCACCCGTCGATCGTGGCGCTGCAACTTGGGCAACTCGCGGTTCGGCCCGGTCAGCGGGTGCTGGAGATCGGCGCCGGTGCAGGCTACAACGCAGCATTGCTCGCACGCCTGGTCGGGCCCGGCGGGCAGGTGACGGCGATCGACGTCGATCCCGACGTCGTCGACAACGCTCGGCGCAGGCTGGCGGCCGTCGGGGTCGGCAACGTGGAGGTGGTGCTCGCCGACGGCGCCCTCGGGCATCCGGCCGGTGCCCCGTTCGACCGGATCCTGGCCACCGTCGGCGCCTACGGCATCCCGGACGCCTGGCTCGGGCAGCTCACACCGGACGGAAGGCTGGTGGTGCCCGTGCGAATCCGCGGCAGCGTGTCCCGCTCGATCGCGTTCGAGCGCGGTGACAACGGCCGCTGGCGCAGCGTGGACCACCAGATGTGCGGGTTCGTGCCGCTGCGTGACGGGATCGCCGACGACCCACGGCGCCGGGTTGCGCTGACCTCCGACGCGGCGGTGAAGCTGCTGCTCAACCAGGAACACGCGCTCGATCCCGCCGGTCTGGCGGGGGTTCTCGACCGGTCGCGGTTCGAGGTGTGGACCGGTGTCACCTTCGGTCCCATGCAGTCACTGGAGTGGCTCTACCTGTGGCTGGCGTGCGTCCTGGACACCGGCGTGTGCTCGATGTCGGTCGAGCCGGCCGCGATCGATGCCGGCGCGGTGCAGCCGATGTTCCGTGCGAGCACCATGGCCGTGCCCGGCGATCGCGAGCTCGCCTACCTGACGTGGCGTGCCGTCGGACACACCGCGAGCGGCGGCCGGATCATGGAGGTCGGTGTCATTGGCCACGGCGACAACCCTGCCGACCTCACCACCCGCGTCGCCGAGGAAGTTCGCGCCTGGAGCGAGCGACACCGAAACCGGCAGGTCCGGTTCGGGATCGCAGCCCCGGCAAGCGGCTCGACCGACCCGGACCACGGCCGGTTCTTCCTCGACCGGCCCCACAATCCCATCGCGGTCGGCTGGCTGTAGCCGGCCGACGGAAGTCGGGGCAATGCCACACTGGAAGGCGTGGTCGAGGTCCCCGCAAGCTCCGCGCCGGTGTTCACGCTGCCCGAGTCCGCGCTGCGTGGGCTGGGGCAGCGCCCGTTCGGCGTTTACGTGCACGTGCCGTTCTGCGCGACCCGCTGCGGCTACTGCGACTTCAACACCTACACCGCGGGCGAGCTGGGTTCGGCCGCCTCACCCGCCTCGTGGCTGACCGGGCTTCGGCGCGAGCTGGAGCTGGCCGCGCGGATGCTGGGCTCGCCGCCCCGCGCCGACACCGTGTTCGTCGGTGGCGGCACACCCTCACTGCTCGGCGCCGAGGGGCTCGGCCGCGTGCTCGACGCGGTGCGCGAGTCCTTCGGGCTGGCCGAGGGGGCGGAGGTGACCACGGAGTCGAATCCGGAGTCGACCTCCCCGGAGTTCTTCGCGGGCATCCGTGAGGCGGGCTACACGCGGGTATCGCTGGGCATGCAGTCGGCCGCGCCGCACGTGCTGCGAGCGCTCGACCGGGTGCACACCCCCGGCCGTCCCGTCGCGGCCGCGCGAGAGGCACGCGCCGCCGGGTTCGAGCACGTCAACCTCGACCTGATCTACGGCACACCGGGGGAGCGCATCCAGGATCTGCGTGCCTCGCTCGAGGCCGTGCTCAGCGCCGGGGTGGACCACGTCTCCGCCTACGCGCTGATCGTGGAGGAGGGCACGGCGCTGGCCAGACGCGTCCGCAAGGGCGAGCTTCCCGCTCCGGACGACGACGTGCTCGCCGCCGACTACGAGCTGATCGACCACACCCTGCGGCAGGCGGGGCTGCACTGGTACGAGGTGTCCAACTGGGCGGCCTCCCCGCGGGCACGGTGCGCGCACAACCTCGGGTACTGGCTCGGCGGCGACTGGTGGGGCGCCGGTCCCGGCGCGCACAGCCACATCGCGGGGGTGCGCTGGTGGAACGTCAAGCACCCGGCACGGTACGCGGCACTGCTGGAGCGGTCGCAGCCGCCGGTCGCGGGTAGCGAGGAACTCACCGCGGCCGATCGCCACCTGGAGCGGATCATGCTCGAACTGCGGCTGGCCGAGGGGTTGCCGTTCGACGCGCTCGACGAGGCAGGAATCCGGCAGGCCCGCGCCGCCGCGGCCGAGGGACTGCTGGAGTCGCCCGCGTTGCGGCGGGGCAGGGCCGTACTGACCGACAGCGGCAGGCTGCTCGCCGACGCCGTGGTGCGCAGGTTGGTGACGTCGTGATCACCCTGCCCGCTACCGGCTCACCACCCTTACCGTCATGCCGGCGGCCGTGAGCCGATCCAGCAGCGCATCGCCCATCGCCACCGCGGTGGTGACCTGGCCGCAGGTGTCGGGCAGGTCGTCGAAGGCCAGGCACAGCACCGACTCGGCGAGCATCTTCGCCGTCTCGTCGTAGCCCGGGTCGCCGCCCGCGAACTCTGTGACGACGCGCTCACCGCCGCCTTCGCCGACGAAGCGCACGCTGAACCACGACCGCGACCGCTTGTCATGACTGGGTCCCTCGCCGGGCTTGCGCAGCCCCGCCAGCGCCCGGCGAGCGGGCGGCAGCTGCGCCAGCAGTGCGAGCGTCCCGAGCCCCAGGCCCGCCGCGACGACCGTGGGCAGCCGCCTCACCGCCGCGTAGTGCCGGTAGGTGAAGTCGGGGCCGTAGCGATCGAGCGCGGCCGCGGAGCGGCCCACGATGCTGGGGTCGATCGTCGGCAGCGGAACCAGCCAGTTGCCGGTGTCGCGGTCCCTGCTCGGCGGCCAGCCGGGCAGGTGGACGCGCCTGCCGTCGGCGCGCGGCTCGACCGCCCTGCGCTGCCTTGCCGTTCGCGCCATCTGCCGAGCGCGGGAGAACGCGGTGAGCGCCGAGGAGTAGGTGCCGCCGGAGAACTCGGTGCGCGCCCGCACCTGGCCTTGCACGGTCAGCGGCACGCCGGAGGGCAACTGCCGCACGGTGTAGTAGACGCCGAGGTCGTGCGGTACCGAGTCGAAGCCGCACGCGTGCACCAGCCGGGCGCCGCTTTCGCGGGCGGTCTCGTGGTGGGACAGGTACATCCGGTCGACGAACTCCGGTTCGCCGGTGAGGTCGACATAGTCGGTGCCCTCCCGCGCGCACGCGGCCACCAGCGGTTCGCCGTAGTGCAGGTACGGGCCGACCGTGGTGGCCACGCCGCGCGCGGACCCGGCCACCTCGCGCAGCGAGTTCGGTTCGGTGACGTCGGCGTGCAGCAGCGGAAGCGACGCGCACCGGGGGTTGATCGCGGCCAGCCGGTCGCGCAGGGCCTCGAGCTTGCCCCGGTTGCGGCCTGCCAGCGCCCACCGGCACTCCTGGGGTGCGTGGCGTGCCAGGTATTCCGCCGTCAGCGTGCCGGTGAAGCCCGTGCCCCCGAACAGCACCAGGTCGTGTTCACGATCGGCTGCCATGCGCCTGCCTTCCTCTCGCCGGTTGTGGTGTGTTGCCGGTGCCGTGGGACCCGCCGCCGGGTGGCACCCCTTCCTCCCGCAACGCCGCTTCCAGCGCGCCCCACACGAGCGTGGTGATGTGGTCGGTGACCTGCTCGATGTCCATCCCGGGATGGTCGAGCCACCAACTGCCCGCCGCTTCCACGGCGCCGACGAGGCCGTGGGCCCACGGCCGCACACCGTCCGACTCGATGCCGAACCCGCCCAGTTGGTCGGTGAGCATCGCGGCGATCACCGCCGCGGCGACCTGGCGGTCCCTGGACGCCTGTTCGGCGTAGCGGTGGCGGCACAGGAAGCGGAAGACGTTGGGGTGCTCCGCGACGACGCCGAGGTAGGCGCGTACTCCTTCGCGCACCCGCATGCGTGGCGGCGCGGGTTCTCGCAGCGCCGGTTCGAGGCGGCACCGCACCAGCGACACGACGCGCTCGGCCACGGCGGCGACCAGGTCGGCCTTGTCCGCGAAATGGCGATACAGCCGTGGTTTCGACACCCCGGCCGCGCGGGCGAGGTGAGCCATTCCGGCGTCGGGACCGTGTTCGTCGAGCGCGCGGAACGCCGCGTCGACGAAGGCGGCGCGACGGGCGGCGCGGTGGTCGCGCCACCGTTCCGCTCGACCGTCCCGGCGGTTGACACCCTCTGCCACGAGCCGGATAGTACGCCAGGTAACGGATACCGGCGGTAACCGGTAAAGCTCGGGCCCGACGAGGCGGTGCGGTCATGGACGGTGTGGCGACCGGAGTGGTGATCATCGGCTCGGGGTTCTCCGGCCTCGGCATGGCCATCCGGCTGAAGCAGTCGGGCAGGCACGACTTCGTGATCCTGGAGAAGGCCGACGACCTCGGTGGAACCTGGCGCGACAACACCTATCCCGGCTGCGCCTGCGACATCCGCTCGCACATGTACTCCTTCTCCTTCGCGCAGAACCCGGACTGGAGCAGGTCGTTCTCCGAGCAACCGGAGATCTGGCGATACCTGCGCAGAGTCGCCGACGACCACGGCGTCGCCGAGCACATCCGGTTCGGAGTCGAGGTCACCGGCGCCCGCTGGGACGACGACGCCTGCCGCTGGCGCCTGCGTACCGCCGTTGGCCAGGAGTTCAGCGGTACCTTCCTCGTGGACGGCACGGGTGCGCTGCACGTACCGAACCTCCCGGCGCTACCCGGCATCGAGGACTTCACGGGCACCACGTTCCACTCCTCGCGCTGGAACCACGACTACCCGCTGGAGGGCAAGCGGGTGGCGGTGGTGGGCACCGGCGCCAGCGCCGTCCAGTTCGTGCCCAAGATCGCGCCCCGCGTGGCACGGCTGGAGGTGTACCAGCGCACACCACCGTGGGTGTTGCCGAGGCCGGAGGGAGAGATTCCGCGGCGGCGCAAGCGGCTGTTCCGCCGCTTCCCTGCCGCTCTTGCGGCGTATCGCGCCGCGCTGTACTGGCTCAACGAGAGCTTCGCCGTCGGATTCAACGGCCGTCCCGGCTTGTTGAAACTCGGCGAGCGGCTGGCGAAACGGCACATCGAGCGGCAGATCCCCGACCCGCAGTTGCGGCGGAAGGTGACCCCCGACTACACCCTTGGCTGCAAGCGGGTACTGGGCTCCAACACCTACTACCCCGCGCTGACCCGGGACAACGTCGAGCTTGTCACGACAGGCATCAGCCGCGTGACCCCTTGCGGGATCGTGGACGGCGACGGCGTCGAGCGGCCGGCCGACGCGATCATCTTCGGCACGGGCTTCAAGGTCACCGAGGCGTTGGAACACCTCGACGTGCAGGGCAGCAACGGCCGCGACCTGGCGACGTTGTGGCGGTCCGAGGGCATCCAGACACACCTCGGGATCACCGTGGCCGGCTTCCCCAACCTGTTCCTGCTGCTGGGACCCAACACCGGGCTCGGCCACAACTCGGTCGTTTTCATGATCGAGTCGCAGATCCGCTACGTGGCCGAGGCCATCCGGCTCGCCGGGCTGCGGGGAGCCGCCGCCATCGAGGTGCGCGAACGGGCGCAGCGCCGCTTCAACAGCGAGATCCAGCGCAAGCTCGCCAAAGGTGTGTGGTCGACGGGCGGGTGCCGAAGCTGGTACCTCGACTCCCGAGGCGTCAACCGCACCATCTGGCCCGGCTTCACATGGCAGTACTGGCTGCGTACCCGCCGCGTGGACCCCGGCGACTTCCACTTCCGCACCCCGGGGATGAAGCGAGCCGCTCAGCCGATGGACACCACCACCAGCCCCGCGACGTAGGTCAGCAGGACGGCGATCCCCTCGAACCCGATGCCGCCTCGCTGCCGCCGAACGAGCCCGGCCGCGATGATCCCGACCAGCAGCATCGTCCACGCCAGTACGAACTCGTCGGTGCGTGTGAGGGCGTGGTACAGCGAGCCGCCGGTATAGGCGACGTCTGCGGCGGCGATGAACAGCAGGTCGAAGGTGTTGCCGCCGACGATGCCCGCCACGGCCAGGGTGAGCGCACCCGCCCGCACCGCCGCCAGGGTGGTGACCAGCTCCGGCAGCGAGGTGGACACGCTCGTCAGCAGCGTCCCCACCGCGGTGCCGGAGAGCGCGCCGTGCTCGGTGATCGACACCCCGGCCCGGCCAACGCCGAAGCCCGCGACCAGCATCACCCCGGCCAGGGCCGCGAACTTGGCCCACAGCACGGGCAGCCGCTCGGTCGAATCCGTCTGGTCCGGGGTGTCCTCGCGGGTCGCCGAGGTTCTCGCAGGCCGCCACATCGGGTCCCGGCCGACCTTGCGGGTCAGCGAAAGGCCGTAGAGGTAGCACAGCACCAGTAGCACGGTCGCCGGATGCACGCCCAGCGGAGCGACCTCGGGCGAGGTGGTGCCGAGCAGCACGATCGCCAGCATCACGATCAGCACGAGGCTGCTGAACACGTTCGCGAGCGAGGCGGCGGCGTGTTCCAGGTTCGCCCTGCGGTAGGCCAGGTCGGCCACGACGATGAAAGTGGTCTGGGCGGCGATGCCGCCCGCCGAGTTGCTCATGGCCAGGCTGGCGTTGCCCGACGTCGCGGCGAGGATGCTCACCACGAGCCCGGCCAGCGAGGTCGATGCCGCGAGCAACACCATGCCCGCGATCGCTTCCCCGAGGCCGGTGCGGTCGGCGAGGCGGTCGACGACTCCGGCCAGCCGCACGCCGAACACCCCGATGACGGCGGCGGCGACGGCGAGGACAGCGATCGACGGGACGACCGGCCAGGTGCTGTTGATCACGTTCACGGTGGCCGTGGTGTACCCCGAGACGGTCGGATTGGAAACCGGCGAGGCTGGGTACGTACCCGATCATGACCGAGAACCAGGACCTGGTGCCCGAGGCCGACGCCGAGGAGCAGCGCGAACCCGCACGCGGTGGGGAAGAGCCGGATGCGGACCGGGCAGGCATGCGGGTTCCGCTCGAGGCCAACCCCGCCGACGTCGCCGAGCAAGCCGCCCCGGTCCCGCTCGACGAAGAAGACGAGAACCGGCCGGCTACCTGAGGTGTGAGGTTCTCGCAACTGGGGTACACGGCCGCAGCAACGCGGTTCATCAAGAGCACGGAGGTGATTACACCGATGGCGGACACGTCCCGCCTGCCCACTCCTGTCGCCGAGGTCTGGGAGTGGCAGCGACACGGCAATTGCCGCAACCTCGACAGCTCCGTGTTCTTCCACCCGGACGGGGAGCGTGGGTTCGCCCGTGCCGACAGGGTGGCACGGGCCAAGGAGATCTGCCGTACGTGCCCGGTGATCGTTCAGTGCAGGCATCACGCACTGACCGTGCAGGAGCCGTTCGGAGTCTGGGGAGGCCTCGACGAGACCGAGCGCAGGGACGCGATCGCCAGGCGCAAGAAGCTACAGCCCACCGCGAGCTGAACCAGCTGAACCTGTCGAGACGCCGACCGAACAGGGGGAGTAGTGCGTTTCGGATACACCCTGCTCACCGAGCAGGCGGGCCCGCGGGAGCTGGTGGGGCACGCGTCGGCGGCCGAGCGAGCCGGTTTCGACTTCGAGGTGATCAGCGATCACCACTCGCCGTGGCTGGACTCGCAGGGCCACGCACCTTATGCGTGGAGCGTGCTCGGAGCGGTCGCGCAGGTGACCGACCGGGTGGAGCTGGCGACGTTCGTCACGTGCCCGACGATGCGGTACCACCCGGCCGTCGTGGCGCAGAAGGCCGCGACGGTGCAGTTGCTGTCGGACGGCAGGTTCCTGCTCGGCCTCGGAGCGGGGGAGAACCTCAACGAGCACATCGTCGGTCACGGCTGGCCGCCGGTGAACGTGCGACACGAGATGCTGGGCGAGGCGGTGCGGATCATCCGCTCAATGTTCGACGGCGGCTACACCAACTTCTCCGGTGAGCACTACCGGGTGGACTCGGCCAAGCTGTGGGATCTGCCGCCGGTGCGGCCTGCCATCGGGGTGGCGGTTTCCGGCGAGCAGTCGGTGCGCCGGTTCGCCCCGGTGGCCGACGCGATGATCGCGGTACAGCCGCAGCCGCAGCTGTGCCGTGGGTGGGACGCGCAGCGCGCGGACGCGGGTGAGGAGCCGAGTCGCAAGATCGCGCAGCTGCCGGTGTGTTGGGACGACGACACCACGGCCGCCGTGGACAGGGCCCACGAGCAGTTCCGGTGGTTCGGCAGCGGCTGGAAGGTCAACGCCGAACTGCCGGGGACCGCGGCTTTCGCGGGCGCCACCCAGTTCGTGACGAAGGATGACGTCGCGGCTGCCATCCCGTGCGGGTCCGACGTGGAGCGGGTGGTCAAGTCGGCGCAACCGTTCTGGGAGGCCGGTTTCACGGATCTGGCGCTCGTGCAGATCGGTGGAC
Organism: Saccharomonospora marina XMU15; assembly: GCF_000244955.1. GTDB lineage: Bacteria > Actinomycetota > Actinomycetes > Mycobacteriales > Pseudonocardiaceae > Saccharomonospora_A > Saccharomonospora_A marina. Next base: position 1,783,172 of record NZ_CM001439.1, read on the forward strand.
AGCACCAGGACGAGTTCTTCGACGCCGCCTCCCGCAACCTGTTGCCCGCGCTGCGGGAGGCGGCGCCGAGGAACTAGGCCTCGACGCGGAGGCCGGCCAGCACCTCGTAGGGGGGAACCCACCCCCGTTCCACCAGCAGTTCGTACAACGCGGTGATCGTCCGCTCGATCTCGTCGGTCTCCTTGGCGTCGACGAGCCTGCGGGCGAGGTCGAGCACGATCTGATCGGTGTTGGGTTCCGGTTCGGAGGTGGCCACGGCCGCCTCCACGGGCACCGAGCCGGTGTCCACGGCGCGGCGCAGCAGAGGTTCGATCTGTGCGGGTTCGACCCGCGAGGCCAGCCGCACGAGCACCTGCGCGATTCGGTGCAGCTTGATGTTGTGCTGCTGCGACAGCCGGACAAGCACACGGAAAGCTTGTTGCGGCGAGCATCGGTGCGCGACGACGAGCACTCCCATCGCCTGCTCGATGGTCGCTCTGGTGCGCAGTGCGCGACGCAGTCCGGTGAGCTCGTCCTGCAGGCGCGCCACCTGGCTACGCAGGTCGTCCTCTTCGGCGAACTCCCACTGTTGGTTTTCCGTGGTGTGGCCCACGCGCGTCCCGCCTGTTCAGCGCGCGCGGTCGCGAGGCGACACTGGCACGTTCTGCTCTGGCTTCATAGCGGCTCCCTCTGTCTGCGGGCGCGACAACACGCGCGAAGCCGAGGACGCCGTGAAGCGGCGGCCAGCGTCGAAGATCGCGGCGGCGGCACACAGCATTCTCGCTTCGCGCGAGCGCCAGGCGTTGTCGTCGCCCTCCCGGATGTGCCTGGCGCGCTGCGGCTGTCTGCTCAACCGCTTCACGACAACTCTAAAGATCGTGCAAACCTGCGTTGACGCCGCCCCTCAGAACTCGCCTTCCCGGCTGATCAGTGCCCGCAGCCGGGCCAGTGCCCTGTGCTGGGAGGTACGCACGTTTGCCGGGGACAGGCCGAGTGCCTGCGCCGTCTCCGTCGCGGAAAGCCCCACCACCACCCGAAGGATCAGGATCTCGCGCTGGGTCGACGGCAGCCGAGCCAGCAACTGGTTGAGCCGGTGACCGAGGTCTGCGTTGAGCGCGCGCCGCTCGGGTTCGTTGTCTTTGGTGGTCGGCTCGGGCACCTCCGCGGTGGGTTCGCTGCGGTCGCGGGAGACCAGCCGGTATGCGTCCGACACCTTGTTGGAGGCGATGGCGTGGACCAGGAACAGGAACGAACCGCCACGATCTTGGTAGTTGGGCAGGGCGCGCAGCACGGCGAAGCAGGTTTCCTGCGCGACGTCGTCAGCCGAGACGTAGGCCAGGTCGCGCAGGCCGAGCCGGGCCCGGCAGTAACGGGTGATGATCGGCGTGATCAGCGCGATCAGTTGCCGGATCGCTTTCGAGTCCCCCCGCGCCGCCTCGGAGACGACGCGGTCGATGTCGGGTCGCCGTAGCGGGTTGTCACGCTGCCGAGGCAACCGAGCTGTAGAGGTGTGGGTGTTTTCGGTCGCGACAACGACACTGTCCATAGCCGGCTCCCAAGCCATGAAGACGATTCGCGGCCACCGCCGGGGTGAGGGCAGCCGGTGTATTTACGGGGCGAGGCCACGAACAAGAGGTGCGGGGGAGCCAGCCAGTCCGTTGACCACTGTGTGTGATCCTAGGCGGCTTCGACCGGGTTATCCAGATATCAACAAAAACTTTCCGGGTCTCGTTTGGAAAACACCCCGTGAACAACCCCTAGAGCAACAGGGTGATGAAACTGGCCACGGCCGCCGAGGCGATGAGCAAGGCGACGAGTGCGGGAAGGACGGCCCTCGACGGCGAGGCGGTGTCGCCGCGTTCGAACGCGCGTTCCCGGACCGTGCCGCCGATGGCCAGCAGCACTGCCGCGGTGCCCGAGATGGCAGCCGGGACGGTGAACGCCCCCCAGCCCGACCGCGAGGCGTTGTGTATCAGGATCAGCGTGACGGCTCCCGCCGCGAGCGCGGTGCGCTGCCAGGCCAGGCCGGTACGTTCCGGTTGTAGCCCGTCGGTCATTCGGTGATCACCAGCACGGCGGCGAACACGCTGATCACGAGCACGCCCGCGGCCAGCAGGATGATCAGCGGGCTCCGGGGTAGCTGCCCGCCGCGCCGCATGGCCAGCTGGACCCTGCGCCAGTGCGGATAGCTGGTCGCCGCAAGCACGGCGGCCAGCGCGATCAGTATGCCCGCCAGCGAGTTGCGCACGGGAGCAGGCGCGAGCCCGGGGACCAGCTGGTGCACCGCGACCCCGCCCGCGACCAGCCCGAGCGAGGTGCGAATCCAGGCGAGGAACGTCCGCTCGTTGGCGAGGGTGAATCGGTAGTCCGGCTCGGTCTCGGCAGGCTCGGTGTGCTCGGCCGGTGCGTTGTCGCTCACCTGATCACCCTCGTCCCACGGGCGCACGCCCACGATCTTTGCGGCTGGACCGAACCATACCGCCGGGTGTGCTGGTGGAAGGGGTCGCGCGGCATCCGTCACACAGTGGCGGACCGCAGCGCGGCGCGGGCACGGCCGAGCCGCCGCGTCAGCGGTTCTCGGCCATGCCCTGCACCCTGCCACGGCCTCACGACACTGTGAATCCGGACACTTCGGCAATAGGTGAAGGGGCCGCTGGGCTACCGCCTGTTACTGGGTGGTCACCGCGTGGATCGCGTCCTCCGTGCTGCCGTACACCGACATCTGGCTGACCAGTCCGGTGGCCTCGAGCGGGCGCAGCACCACCCGCTTGGTGGCCACGATCGCCCACCGCAGACCTTCGCGGCCTGCCTGCTCGCAGAGTTCGGCCAGCACCGAAAGGCCCGCCGAGCCGAGGAACCCGATCCCGTCGAGTTCGAGTACGACACCGATGCCGGGACTGATCGCTTCCCGGACCCAGCGGCGGAGTTCGGGGGCGGAGAGCAGGTCGACCTCGCCCGACACACGCACCAGCACCACGTCACTCGACCGCTGTTCGGCCTCGATACGCATGCCGTGTGCTTCAACTGACCCGGGCAGGGTCTTAGCGGTCGACTGAGTGGTCATGATGTCTTGATCTTTGCTACGCACTGTCGTCCCTCCGTAGCTATCGGGCAGGGGCGAAGGCGGGCTTTGCGGAGAGCGTCAGCGCGGGGTTTCGCGTAGCGCCGGGTTAGTCAATGCCCGCCCCGTGCGGCTGTCTGCTCAACCGCCAGTCCCACGGTAGGAAGCTTCCCACGGTATACGCAAGCGAGTGGCGGTGCTGGCTTCACACGGACTTTGCCTGGTCATCCTGTTTATGCGGCGCCGCGCCTGGGTAAAGCGCTACCTCAGCCGTTGGCAGCTGTAGGGAGGAAGCTGAATGAGCGACGGCAGCGATCCGGTCACCCCTCCACAGGACACCGGCGCGCCCGACAGCGCCGAAACCGATCCCGCGGCGCTGAGCAGCGCGGAGGACCTCGACGAGGACCGCCTGCGCGTCGACCCGCTGGAGGAGGGCGTCGAACCTCCTGAGCGCTGGAGCGAGGCCACCAGCTACGGCATGACGCCCGCCGAACAGCGGGAGGGCGAGTCGCTCGAGCAGCGGGTGCGCCAGGAGCGGCCGGACGTCGAGCAGCCGAGCGTGCCCGACCGGCCTGTCGGCGACACACCGCCAGCGGATCTGGACGACACTGTGGACTATCTCACCGAGACGACCGAGCCGGTACCGCCTTACGACGAACCGATCGAACCGGACACCGAAACCGCGCGTAGGGGGCAGAGCGCCGACGAGCCAGGGGGCTCGGTAGCCGACTCCGTCCGCGAGCCGGAGAGCGAGCCGGAGTGAACCAGCGCTCACCCCGTGGGCACGAGGGCGCGCAACACTACCTACCTGCCGCGGCCGACCTCGCCGCGCTGCGCAACGCCGCGCACGGGTGCCGAGGTTGCGACCTGTACCGCGATGCCACGCAGGCGGTGTTCGGAGCCGGTCCGGAGAACGCGCGGGTGATGTTGGTGGGGGAGGTGCCCGGCGACCGGGAGGACCGCACGGGCGAGCCGTTCGTCGGCCCGGCAGGCGGGCTGCTCGACCGCGCGCTGGAAGAGTCCGGTATCGACCGTGGTGTCGTTTACGTGACCAACGCCGTCAAGCATTTCCGCTTCACCCCCGCCGAGCGGGGCAGCAGGCGAATCCACAAGAAGCCGTCCAGGTCGCAGGTCGTGGCCTGCAAGCCGTGGCTGCTGGCCGAACTGGAGGCTGTCGGACCCGAGGTCGTCGTGTGCCTCGGCGCCACCGCGGCGCAGGCATTGCTGGGCTTCGACTTCCGGGTCAGCGCGCGACGGGGCGAACTGCTCGAGTTGCCCGGCCACCCTGGCGGCGTGAACACGGCGCTCGCGACGGTTCATCCCTCCGCTGTGCTGCGTGCGCCCGAGGAGGACCGCAGGCGAGCGTATGCCGAGCTCACCGCGGACCTGCGGGTCGTGGCGAAAGCGATCTGACCCGGCTGCGTGGCCGGGGCAGCGCTTTCGAGCGGGCACGCCTACGGTGGAGGGTGGCAGCTGCAAGCAACCGAAGGGAAACACCGACATGCTCGCCATGACCGACGCTGCCGCCGAGGCGATCAGTGCACTGACGTCGCAGGACGGCCAGCAAGCGGCCGGGCTGCGGTTCGCGGTACGCGAGGAGAACGAGTCGGGCGCGCAGCTCGCGCTCTCCATCGCACCGGCGCCCGAAGACGGAGACCAGGTGTTGGGCACCGACAGCGGGGCCAGGGTGTTCCTGGAGCCCCAGGCGGCCACGTTCCTGGACGACAAGGTCCTCGATGTCCAGCAGGACGAGCAGGGCCAGCTCAACTTCGCAGTGATGCAACAGGAGGGCTGACACCGTTTGGCCGCTGGTCATCGGTGGTACGCCGCTACCAGGAGGTGACCACCGATGACCGAGCCGCGGCCTTCCTTTCCTGGTGGCCGAGCGCTGGTTCGCCGCCGCGTTCTGTGCCCGGCGATGCGGTGCGCTTCCCTCGCCCGAAGCCGGCCGTGTCGCCGGCCCGGCACCGATCACGGTGGCCTTACCTGACCTGAGGTGACCCGCCGCCGTTTCCGGTCTGTCCTGAGTCCTGTCTCGAGTGGATCGACTCGCACGAGATGTTTCTGGTTCGCGCGTGGCAGGCGCGCGAGTTGGCTGACGGCGATCAACCAGAGCGACCTTTGCGAACCTCGGGAAGGGAAACGTCGATGCGAGCCGTGACTTGGCAGGGTAAGCGTGACATCCGCGTGCAGGATGTCGCCGACCCACGCGTGCTGGAGCCGACCGATGCGGTGATCAGGGTGACCTCCAGCGGAATCTGTGGCTCTGACCTGCACCTGTACGAGGTGCTGGGCAGCTTCATGGAGCAGGGAGACATTCTCGGTCACGAGCCGATGGGGGTGGTGGAGGAAGTCGGGTCCGCCGTGGAAGGCCTCGCCAGCGGTGATCGGGTCGTCGTGCCGTTCAACATCGCGTGCGGCCACTGCTTCTACTGTGACCAGGGACTGTACTCGCAATGCGAGACCACCCAGGTGCGCGAGTACGGCAAGGGTGGCTCGCTGTTCGGCTACACCAAGCTCTACGGCCACGTTCCCGGCGGCCAGGCCGAACGGCTGCGGGTACCGCAGGCACAGTTCGGTCCGATCAAGGTACCCTCCGGACCGCCGGACGAGCGGTTCCTCTACCTGTCCGATGTGGTCCCCACCGCCTGGCAGGCGGTCGAGTACGCCGGGATTCCGCAGGGCGGCACCGTAACCGTGCTCGGGCTCGGCCCGATCGGCCAGATGTCGGCGCGCATCGCCAAGTATCGGGGCGCGGGCAAGGTGATCGGCGTCGACCTGGTGGACGAGCGGCTGGAACTGGCCAAGCGCTACGGCGTCGAGGTGATGGACCTGCGCAGGCACAAGCACATCGCCGACGCCATCCGCGACCGCACCGACGGTAGGGGCACCGATTCGGTGATCGATGCGGTCGGGATGGAGGCCCACGGTGCGCCGATGGCGGGCATGGCGCAACAGCTGGTGAGCCTGCTGCCGAGTGCGGTGGCGGCCAAGCTCACCGAGAAGGCAGGCGTCGACCGGTTGAGCGCGCTGTACCTCGCCATCGACGTCGTGCGGCGCGGTGGAACGATCTCACTGTCCGGTGTATACGGCGGAATGCTCGACCCGATGCCAATGATGAACCTGTTCGACAAGCAGGTGCAGTTGCGCATGGGACAGGCCAACGTCCGGGCATGGGTGGACGACATCATGCCGCTGCTGACCGGCGACGGTGACCCGCTCGGCGTCGAGGACCTCGCCACCCACCGGCTGCCGCTCGAGGACGCGCCGCACGCCTACGAGATGTTCCAGAAGAAGCAGGACGGTGCGGTGAAGGTCGTGCTCAAGCCGTAGCGCCTCGGTCGCGGTCGAGCCAGGCTCGAACGAGTGCCGTGGCCTGGTCGCGTAGCAGCCCGAACGCGTGGCGCTGGGCGTGCCTCACCGACGGCGCGTGGTCGACGAGGGCTGTCGCGCCCGTGATGCCTGCCGCCGCGAGTTCGTCGGCGGTCAGCGTGATCCTGCCCGCCAGTGCCAGCACCGCGACGCCGTTCGCGCGGGCACGTGCCGCGATCCCGGCCGGTGCCTTTCCTTCCAGGCTCTGGCTGTCCAGCGAGCCTTCCCCGGTGATCACCAGGTCCGCGCCACGCAGTGCGGCCTCCACCCCGGTGAGTTCGACGACGAGGTCGAAACCGGACTCGGCTCGCGCTGCCAGCGCAGCCATGGCCCCGCCCGCCACTCCGCCGACCCGCTCCCGCTCCCGGGCGGTCGGCGACGGCGGGCGCGCCCGCGCGCCGCAACGCCTCGGCCCACGCGGTGAGCGCCGTCTCCAACTCGTCCACCTCGCCGGGTCCGGCGCCCTTCTGCGGTCCGAACACCGCCGCGGCGCCCCTGGGCCCGAGCAGCGGGTTGGTGACGTCGGTGGCCACCCGTACCACCGTGTCGCCGAGCCGGTCGCGCACCCCGGCGAGGTCTACTTCGGCCACCGCTCGCAACGCGCCCCCGCCCAGGTCCACCTGCTCGCCGGCTGCGTCGAGAATCCTCGCCCCGAGTGCGAGCAGCATGCCCGCGCCACCGTCGGTGCTGGCCGTACCGCCCACCGTGAGCGCGATCCGGCGGGCGCCGGAGTCGAGCGCGTGTGCGATCAGCTCGCCGACGCCGTAGGTGTGCGCTGCCAGCGCCGTGCGCGGGCTGGGTTTGACGTGTTCGATGCCGCAGGCGCGGGCCGACTCGATGTAGGCCGTGCCGTCGAGCACGGCGTACCAGGCGTCGACCCGTTGCGACAGCGGACCCCGCACGCGCAGGTCCACGCGCTTGGCTCCCGCGGCGAACAGCACGTCGAGGGTGCCCTCGCCGCCGTCGGCCACCGGGCACAGTGTCACCTCGGCGGCCGGGTCCGCTGCACGGACCCCCTCGGCGATCGCCTCGGCGGCTTCGACAGCGGTGAGGCTGCCCTTGAACTTGTCCGGAGCTACCACCACGCGCACCGCGCTCACCCCCGCACCGGGGTCGGCGGCTGCTCACCGGACAGCACGGCGACGGCGTTGCGTGCGGCGAGGGTGGCCATCGCGGTTCTCGTCTCGACGGTTGCCGAGCCGAGATGGGGGGCCAGCGCGACGTTGTCCAGTTCCAGCAGGTCGGGATGGACCTCGGGTTCGTTCTCGAAGACGTCGAGCCCTGCACCGGCGATGGCGCCGTCGGCGAGTGCCTTGGCCAGTGCGGACTCGTCCACCACCGGGCCTCGAGTGGTGTTGATCAGGTATGCGGACGGTTTCATTCTCGCCAGCGCGTCGGCGTCGATGAGATGGTGCGTGCTCGCAGTCAGCGGGCAGTGCAGCGAAACCACGTCACTGCTGCTCAGCAGTTCTTCGAAAGGCAGGTACGTGGCGCCGAGTTCCCGTTCGATCGCTTCGTCGGCCCTTCGCCGCCCGCTGTAGCGGATGTCCATGCCGAAGGCCAGCGCCCTGCGGGCCATCGCGCGCCCGATCTGACCGAGGCCGACGATGCCCAGCGTCTTGCCCTGCAACCCGGACCCGAGCATGAACCCGAGGTGGAACGACCACGGTGTGCGCGAGCGCAGTAGCCGCTCACCCTCTCCGAGCCTGCGCGTGACGGCCAGTAGCAAGCCGAACGCGAGGTCGGCGGTGGCGTCGGTGAGCACGCCGGGGGTGTTGGTGACGACGATGCCTCGGGAGGTCAGCGCGGGAACGTCGATGTTGTCGTAACCGACGGCGACGGTGGACACCACCCGCAGGCTCGGTCCCGCCGCGTCGGCGAACGCGGCATCGATGCGATCCTGCAGCGTGCTGACGACCGCGTCGGCGCAGGCGACCACCTCGTGGAGTTCGCTGGGGGAGAGCGCTCTGTCCGGCTGCGGCCACCACACGTCGCCGACTTCGCGCAGCAGGTCCAGCGCCGCTTGCGGGATTTCCCTTGTCACCACGATCCGAGGCGATGCGCCAGCCATTCGCCGCTCCCAAAGCGTCACTGGTTCCGGACTGCGTTCTTCGTTGCCGTTGCCGTTGCCGTTTGCCGTTGCCGCCTCACCTTAGTTGCGATCACCGCGATGGGAACTGCTTGATTGTGGCGTGGCAGTCGCGTTGACGGGCGACCGACGGGCTGGCTAATGTTCATATACAGAACGTGTGTGCGGAATGCGAACAAGGGTGTGGCAACGTGGCTGAGATCGTCTCGCTCGCCGACGGGGTCGGCAGGCTGGTGCACGACGGCGACATGGTCGCCATGGAAGGGTTCACTCACCTGATCCCGCACGCGGCGGGCCAGGAGATCATCCGCCAGCGGCGCGAGAACCTGACGCTGGTGCGGATGACGCCCGACATCATCTACGACCAGCTGATCGGCGCCGGATGCGCGCGCAAGCTGGTGTTCTCCTGGGGCGGCAACCCGGGCGTCGGCTCGCTGCACCGGTTCCGCGACGCGGTGCAGAACGGCTGGCCGGTGCCGCTGGAGATCGAGGAGCACAGTCACGCGGGTATGGCCAACCGGTACGTGGCCGGAGCCTCCGGGCTGCCGTTCGCCGTGCTGCGCGGCTACGCCGGTACCGACCTGCCCAAGCACACCGGCACGATCAAGCAGATCACCTGCCCGTTCACCGGCGAGCGGCTGGCCGCGGTACCCGCGCTGAACCCTGATGTCGCGGTGATTCACGCACAGCGCGCCGACCGTGCGGGCAACGTGCAGATGTGGGGCCTCGTCGGTGTGCAGAAGGAGGCCGTGCTCGCGTCCGGTCGCAGCCTCGTCACGGTCGAGGAGGTCGTCGACGAACTCGAGCCCGTGCCCGGCCAGGTCATCCTGCCCAGCTGGGCGGTGACGTGCGTGGCCGAAGTGCCGCACGGGGCGCATCCCTCGTATGCGCAGGGCTACTACGAGCGCGACAACGCCTACTACGAGGAATGGGATTCCATTGGGCGAAAGAGGGACTCGTTCCAGGAGTGGGTTCGCGAGAAGGTGTTCGCAACAGGCGCGGAGGTGAAGGCGAAGTGACCACGACGACACGGCCGGCTGCGCCTGCCTACACCTCCGACGAAATGATGTCGATCGCCGCCGCACGGGTGCTCACCGGCGACAAGCGTTGCTTCGTCGGTATCGGGCTGCCGTCCACGGCGGCCAACCTCGCCCGCCGCACCCATGCGCCCGACCTGGTGCTGATCTACGAGTCCGGCACGCTCGGCTCCAAGCCGGACCGGCTGCCCGCCTCCATCGGCGACGGCATTCTCGCCGAGACGGCGGACGCGGTGATCAGCGTGCCGGAGGTGTTCAACTACTGGCTGCAGCCGGGCCGCCTCGACATCGGTTTCCTCGGTGCCGCCCAACTCGACAAGTTCGGAAACATCAACACCACCGTCATCGGCGACGACTACGCCAACCCCAAGGTGCGGCTGCCGGGTGCGGGCGGGGCACCGGAGATCGCGGCCTCCTGCAAGGAGGTGTTCGTGGTCGTGCGGCAGAGCAAGCGCAGCTTCGTCGAGCAGGTCGACTTCGTGACTTCCGTCGGTCACGGCCGCGGCAAGGGCGATCGCGAGCGGCTCGGGCTGCGCGGCGCCGGACCTACCCTGGTGATTACCGACCTCGGCGTGCTGCGTCCCGACCCGCAGACCTCGGAACTGGTGCTCAGCCAGCTACACCCCGGTGTCGACGTGGAGCAGGTGCGCGAGGCCACCGGGTGGGAGTTGAAGGTCTCGCCCGAACTGTCCGACACCGAGGCGCCGACCGAGCAAGAGTTGGCGAACCTGCGTGCGTTGAAGGAGGCGTCGAAGTGAGCCTCCAGGGAAACCATGTCTACGTCCTCGACGCCGTGCGCACGCCGTTCGGCCGTTACGGCGGCGCGCTTTCCGGTGTCCGGCCCGACGACCTTGCCGCGCACGTGCTTGCCGAACTGGCGAGGCGGGCCGAGTTCGATCCCGCCGCCGTGGACGAGGTGATCCTCGGCGACGCCAACGGCGCGGGGGAGGACAACCGAAACGTCGCTCGCATGGCCACGCTGCTGGCGGGCTGGCCGACCGCAGTGCCAGGCAGCACCGTCAACCGGCTGTGCGGCTCCGGCCTGGACGCCGCGATGCAGGCGAGCAGGCAGATCGCGGTCGGCGACGCCTCCGTGGTGGTGGCGGGCGGCGTGGAGTCGATGAGCCGTGCCCCGTGGGTGCTGCCCAAGCCGGGCAAGGCGTTTCCCAACGGCCACGAGACCATGTACTCCACCACGCTCGGCTGGCGCATGGTGAACCCGAGGATGCCGGGGCAGTGGACGGTGTCGCTCGGCGAGAGCACCGAACTGCTCGCGCGGCGCTACGGCATCGGCCGCGAGGAGCAGGACGAGTTCGCCCTTCGCAGTCACCTGCGCGCGGCCAGGGCATGGGACAGCGGCTTCTACGACGACCACGTGCTGCCCGTGCCCGGCACCGACCTGCGGCGCGACGAGGGCATCAGAGCCGACTCCTCCATGGAGAAGCTGGCCAAGCTCAAGCCGGCCTTCCGCGAGGACGGCACGGTCACGGCAGGCAACTCCTCACCGCTCAACGACGGCGCGTCCGCCCTGCTCCTCGGCGACGAGGCGGGTGCGCGGCGGCTGGGCCTCACGCCGATGGCGCGCATCGCGGGCAGGGGTGCGGCGGGCGTCGACCCCGACGTGTTCGGGATCGGACCGGTCCGCGCCGCTGAGATCGCACTCGAACGCGCGGGTATCACCTGGAGCGACCTTGCCGTGGTCGAGCTGAACGAGGCGTTCGCCGCGCAGTCGCTCGCGGTGCTTGCCGACTGGCCCAAGGTCGACCCCGAGATCGTCAACGTCAACGGTGGCGCGATCGCCATCGGGCATCCGCTGGGCGCGTCCGGCGGGCGCATCCTCGGCGCGCTGGCTCACGAGTTGCGGCGCCGGGGCGGTGGCTGGGGTCTTGCCGCCATCTGCATCGGCGTCGGCCAGGGCCTGGCCGTCGTGCTGCAGGCGTGAACAAGGAGGTTCGATTTTGACCGCGTCAACGGAGTCAGGGCTCATCCTGCCGAAATACCGGCGGGACCCCGAAGGCACCCACCCGCCGCTGGACTCGCCCGAATACAAGTCGACCAGCTTGCGGCACCCCAAGCAGCCGCTGGTGTTGCTGCCGCACAAGCTCACCGAGGTCACCGGCCCGTTGCTGGGTCCTGGCAGGCTGGGGGAGTTGGACCACGACCTGACCCGCCAGCACGCGGGTGAGCCGCAGGGGCAGCGGATCATCGTGCACGGCAGGCTGCTCGACGGTGACGGCAAGCCGGTCCCGAACTCGCTCGTCGAGATCTGGCAGGCAAACGCGGGCGGCCGTTACCGGCACGTGTGGGACAACTGGCCGAGCCCGATCGACCCCAACTTCACCGGCGTGGGCCGCACCATCACCGACAGCGAGGGCCGCTACGAGTTCGTCACGATCAAACCCGGCGCCTACCCGTGGAAGAACCACGACAACGCCTGGCGACCCGCGCACATCCACTTCTCGGTGTTCGGCACGGCGTTCACGCAGCGCCTCGTGACGCAGATGTACTTCCCCGGTGATCCGCTGTTCTTCCAGGACCCGATCTTCAACTCGGTGCCGGACGAGAAGGCGCGGCAGCGCATGATCTCGCGCTACGACCACAGCCGCACGATGCCCGAGTGGGCGCTGGCGTTCGAGTTCGACATCGTGCTGCGGGGCCGGGAAGCGACACCGTTCGAGAACGAGGAGGACGAGTGAGCCAGGCCGCAAGCCCGACGTTCGGGAGCACGCCTTCCCAGACAGTCGGCCCTTACCTCTCGATCGGTCTGCCCTGGGAGGACGGCCCCACGGTCGTCGCCGAGGGCACGCCGGGTGCGGTGTGGATTCGCGGGGTCGTTACCGACGGTGCCGGTGCCCCGATTCCGGACGCGTTGATCGAGACGTGGCAGGCGGACCCGAACGGCCGCTTCGACCACCCCGACGACCCCAGGGGCGCTCAGCCGGGCTTTCGCGGGTTCGGCCGCTGCCCCACCACCGACGACGGCGAGTACGGCATTCTCACGCAACTGCCGGGCGCGCTGCCGGGTCAGGCGCCGCACATCGACGTCTCGGTGTTCGCGCGGGGCCTGCTGCACCGCGTTGTCACCCGTATCTACTTCCCGGACAACGCCGAGGCCAACGCGTCGGACCCGGTGCTTGCCTCGGTGCCGGAGGAACGCAGGCACACACTGCTCGCGCAGCGGACCACCGACGGTTACCGTTTCGATGTGCGGCTTCAAGGTGAGGGCGAGACAGTGTTCTTCGATGTCTGAGCTGTTCGACCCGGTGCTCGCCGCGGGCCCGGTATCCGGGCAGGTGGACGATGCGGCGTGGTTGCGCGGGATGCTCGACTTCGAGGCCGCCTTGGCAGGCGCGCAGGCCGACGTGGGACTGCTCGAGCGGTCCCACGCGCGGCGTATCGGTGAGGTGTGCCAGGATGCTTCCTTCGACATCGCGGAACTGGGCAACGCCGCGACCGGTATCGGAAACCCCGCCGGGCCGTTGGTGCGCGCACTCACCGAGCGGGTCGGCGGTGCGGCGGCGCGGCACGTTCACGCCGGTGCCACCAGCCAGGACGTGCTCGACACGGCGGCGATGCTGGTGTCGGCCCGTGCGCTGGAGTCGCTTCTCGGCGAACTCGATGCCGCCACGGCCGCCGCCGCGCGGCTGGCGGCGGAGCATGCCGAGACCGTCCAGGTGGGGCGGACGCTGTCGCAGCACGCGCTGCCGGTGACGTTCGGCTTCACGGCGGCGGGGTGGCTTTCCGCGCTGGAGGCCTCGGGCGGGCGGCTGCGGGCGGTGCGGTTGCCCGCTCAACTCGGCGGGGCGGTCGGCACGCTGGCGTCGTTGGGCGCTGCGGGGCCGGACGTGCTCGCGGCACTCGCCCGCAGGCTGGGCCTTTCGGAGCCGGTGTTGCCGTGGCACACCGACCGGACGCCGGTCGCGGAGTTGGCCTGCGCGCTCGGCGAGGCGGCGGGCGCGGTCTCGGCGGTGGCCCGTTCCGTGGTGTTGCTCGCGCAGACCGATGTCGGTGAGGTGCACGAGCAGGGCCCCGAGGGCAGCGGCGGCTCGTCCACCATGCCGCACAAGCGCAACCCGGTGGCCGCGGTGTCGGCGTTGGCGTGCGCCAAGCAGGCGCCGGGGCTGGTGGCCGACCTGCTGGCCGCGATGGAGCAGGAGCAGCAGCGCGCGGCGGGTGCGTGGCACGCGGAGTGGCAGCCGCTGACACAGCTTTGGCGGGTGTGCGGTTCGGCGGTGTACTGGCTGCGGACCAGTCTCGAGCGGTTGCGGGTGGATGCCGATCGGATGCGGCGCAACCTCGACCGCAGTGGCGGTGTCCTGCTGGCCGAGCGGGTCACCACCGAACTGGCCCCGAGTGTGGGCAGGCTGGCGGCACACGATGCCGTCACCGAGTGCTGTCTGCGGGCGTTGGACGGCGAGGCACCGGTCGCCGAACTGCTGGCGGCGGACCCGTTGGTGGGGGCGCGGCTGTCGCGGGCGCGCATCGACGAGTTGCTGGACCCGTCCGGATACCTGGGCAGTGCGGTGGTCTTCGTGGAGCGGTCGCTGGCCGCGCACCGCGGGCGAAAGGAGGAGGCGTGAGAGTGAACCACGTTGTCGAGGGCCCGCAGGACGGCGACGTCGTCGTGCTGTCCGGCTCGATCGGCAGCAACCTGAGCATGTGGCAGCCGCAGGTTCCCGCGCTGACACAGGCCGGTTACCGCGTCGTGCGCTACGACCAGCGGGGACACGGCAGAACCCCGGTGCCCGACCATCCGTGTTCGCTCGCCGATCTCGGCGGCGACGTGGTGGAACTGCTGGACGGGCTCGGTGTCGAGCGAGCCGCGTTCGTCGGTCTTTCGCTCGGCGGCATGACGGGGATGTGGCTGGCGGTCAACCACCCCGACCGCATCGACAGGCTGGTGCTGTGCTGCACCTCGGCCCGGCTGGGAAGCCCCCAGATGTGGCAGGAGCGCGCGGAGCAGGCCCGCGCGCAGGGCATGTCAGCCATCGCGGACGGCAGTATCCAGCGCTGGTTCACCGCGCAGTGGTTGGCGGACAATCCGCAGCTGGCCCGCGAGTATCACCACATGACCGCGGCGACACCCGCCGAGGGTTACGCGGCCTGCTGCGCCGCCATCGGATCCATGGACCTGCTCGACGACCTGCCCAAGATCACCGCGCCGACACTGGTGATCGCGGGGGCCGACGACCCGGCCACGCCGCCGGAGGGGCACGGCAGGCCGATCGCCGAGGCGATCCCGGGTGCCCGGTTCGAGGTGGTGGCGCATGCGGCCCACCTCGGCAACGTCGAGCAGCCGCAGCGGTTCTCCTCGCTGATCCTCGACCATCTGCGGGCAGGACGATGAGCGAGTCCGACGAGTTGTTCGAGGCGGGTATGACCGTCCGGCGTGAGGTGCTCGGCGACGCCCACGTCGACAAGGCGGTCGCGGGCACCACCGAGTTCACCAAGCCGTTCCAGGACTACATCACCCGTGCTGCGTGGGGCTCGGTGTGGACGCGCGACGGCCTGGACCGCAAGACCCGCAGTTGCCTCACGCTGGCCGTGCTCACGGCGCTGCGCAGTCACGGGGAGATCGCCATGCACGTGCGGGCGGCCATCGGCAACGGGCTCACTCCCGCGGAGATCTCGGAGGTGCTGCTGCACACGGCCGTCTACGCGGGTGTGCCCGCGGCCAACGAGGCCTTCGCCATCGCGCAGCGCACGCTTGCGGAGATGGGCGAGAGCTGACCGCACTGGGTGCGGATAGGTTGGCGGGTATGGACGAAGCCGGCGTGCAGCACAGTGGCCGTGGCGCGCACCACGTGCAGTCGCTGGAGCGCGGGCTCGCCGTGATCAAGGCGTTCAACGCGGGCGCGCCGGAGCTGACGCTGAGCGACGTGGCCAAGGCCACCGGTCTGACGCGGGCCGCGGCGCGCCGCTTCCTGCTGACCCTGGCCGACCTCGGCTACGTCCGCACCGACGGCAAGTACTTCTCGCTGACCGCTCGCGTGCTGGAACTGGGCTACGCGTTCCTGTCCAGCCTTTCGTTGCCCGAGGTGGCGCAGCCGCACCTGGAACGGCTCTCGGCGCAGGTGCACGAGTCGAGTTCGGTTTCGGTGCTCGAGGACACCGACATCGTCTACGTGGCCAGGGTCGCGGTGTCTCGGATCATGGCGCTGAGCATCAACGTTGGCACCCGCTTCCCCGCGCACGCGACCTCGATGGGGCACGTGCTGCTGGCCGGGCTCGACGAGCAGCGACTGCGGCGCTACCTGAGTGCGGCCAGGTTCGAACAGCTCACGCCACGCACCATCACCTCGCCGTCGGCGCTGCGGCGGGAACTGGACACGGTGCGCGAGCAAGGCTGGGCACTGGTGGACCAGGAACTGGAGGAGGGGCTGCGCTCGGTCGCCGCCCCGATCCGCGACCGCGACGGCAAGGTGGTGGCCGCGATCAACCTCTCCACACACGCCAGCCGCACGTCGGCCGAATCGGTGCGGGCCCGGTTGTTGCCGCCGCTGCTGGACGCCGCCAAGCACATCGAGGCCGACCTCGCCGTAGCCCCTTCGACAAGGGTGTCGTGAGCTCGGTGTCCACATCGACGGCGGGGCTGCTGTTGGCGGCGGGTGAGGGCAGGCGGTTCGGCAGGCCGAAGGCGCTGGTGGAGCTGCGAGGCGAGGCGTTCGTCACGCGGGCGGTGCGGACTCTGGCCGACGGCGGTTGCGAACCCGTGGTGGTGGTGCTCGGCGCGCGGGCAGACGACGTACGCGCGCTGCTGCCCGGCACCGTCACCACGGTGTACGCGAGTGACTGGGCCGAGGGTATGGGGGCGTCGCTGCGCGCGGGGCTGGAGGCGGTGTCGGCGCTGCACCCGATCCCGCAGGCAGCGCTCGTGCACCTGGTCGACCTGCCTGGAGTGGACTCGGGCGTGATCGCGCGGGTGCGTGCGCACGCCGGTCCCGACGCGGTGGTGAGGGCCTCGTTCGACGGCAGGCCCGGCCACCCGGTGCTGTTCGGCCGACGGTGGTGGACCGAGATCGCGGCGACCGCCCGAGGCGACCGAGGTGCCCGCGACTGGCTCGCCTCCCGCTCGGACGTGCGGCTGGTGGAGTGCGGTGATCTCGGCAGCGGAACGGACGTGGACACACCCGCCGATCTCAACCCTTAGGCTGGAATCCGTGACGAGCGAAACGACGGACCAGGTGAGCTCCCCGGAGAAGCTGGCGCAGTTGTTGGAGGGCAGTGGCTACCTCGCCGACCCCGGCGTGGCGACGGCCGCGTTTCTCGCCCTGCGGATGCGCAGGCCGCTGTTCTGCGAGGGCGAGCCGGGAACGGGTAAGACCTCGCTCGCGGTGTCGTTGGCCGAGTCGCTCGGGATGCCGCTGATCCGGTTGCAGTGCCACGAAGGCATCGACGCCGCGCAGGCGCTGTACGAATGGGACTTTCCGAGGCAGCTGCTACATCTGCGGGCGTTGGAGGCGGCCGAAGGTGGGCGACTGGACGTCGACACGGCGGAGCAGTCGCTTTACACCGAGCGGTTCCTGCTGGCCAGGCCACTGCTGCGCGCGCTCAAAGCCGCGCCGTGTGTGCTGCTCATCGACGAGATCGACCGCGCGGACGACGAGTTCGAGGCGTTCCTGCTGCAACTGCTCGACGAGAACGTGGTGACCATCCCCGAGTACGGCGAGGTTCGCGCCGACGTGCCGCCGCTGGTGATCCTCACGTCCAACCGCACCCGCGAGGTGCACGACGCGCTCAAGCGCCGCTGCCTGTACCACTGGCTGGAACACCCGGGGCTCGAGCGGGAGGTGGCGATCCTGCGCAGCCGCATCCCCGGGATCGGAGAGCGGCTGGCGAAGCAGGTCACCGAGGCGGTGCAGCGGTTGCGGGCCATGGAGTTGCTCAAGCCGCCCGGCGTCGCCGAGGCGATCGACTGGGCGCAGGCGCTGGCCGCGCTCGGCCGCGACGAGTTGGACGCCGAGTCGGCGGCGATCACGCTCGGTGCCGTACTCAAGTACAGCGAGGACCTGGACCGCGTGCGGGCCCAGCTGGACGCGCTGCTTGCCTGAACGCTCGGTGCGAGGTTCGGCGCGCCGAACCGTGTGGGGTACCGCGGGGTCGGGGGCACAATGGGGGTATGACCACCTCCGCCGATCCGCTGCCTGGCCTCGTCGGCTTCACGGCGGCGTTGCGGGAGGCGGGGCTGCCGTGCGACGCCCATCGGGTGCAGGCCTACCTCGCCGCCGTGGAACGGCTCGACGTCGCCGACCCCGGCCAGCTGTACTGGGCGGGCAGGCTGTCGCTGTGCGCCGACCCCGACGACCTTCCCCGCTACGACCAGGCGTTCGCCAGCTGGTTCAGCACCGAACCGCCGGTTCGGCAACGTCGCAGCTCGCAGCCGCCGAAGCAACCCAGGATCGCGGCGCTGGCCACCGAGCAGGGTGGCGGCTCGAGTGACAAGCAGTCCGCCGAGCAGCTCAGTGTCGCCGCCAGCGACACCGAGGTGCTGCGTGACCGTGACCTCGGTGAGTTGACCAACGCTGAGCGCAAGCACCTGCGGGAACTGCTGGAAACCCTGCGTCCGGTGCCGCCGAGGCGGTCCTCGCTGCGGTACCGCCCCGCCAAGCGGGGCAGGCTGGACCCCAGCCGCACGTTGCGTGCGATGCTCGCCCGGGGTGGCGAGCCGGGCAAGCTGGCCTACTCGCGGCACGGCCCCCGGCCAAGGCGCGTGGTGTTGCTCATCGACGTCTCGGGCTCGATGAAGCCCTACGCGGACTCGCTGTTGCGGTTCGCCCACGTCGTGGTGCGCGGCTCGCCCGCGACCGTGGAGGTGTTCACGCTCGGCACCCGGCTCACGCGGGTGACGAGGCAGTTGCGCCAGCGCGACCCCGAGCGGGCCATGCTCAGCGCGGGTGAGGCGGTGCCCGACTTCGCGGGCGGCACCCGGCTCGGGGACACCCTGCGGATCTTTCTGGATCGGTGGGGCCAGCGCGGGTTGGCCAGGCGCGCGGCCGTCGTGCTGTTCTCCGACGGCTGGGAACGCGGCGACACGACACTGCTCGGTGAGCAGACGGCGAGGTTGAAGCGGTTGGCGCACGCGGTGTTCTGGGTGAATCCGCACGCGGGCAAGGACGGTTACGCTCCTGTCCAGTCCGGTATCGCCGCCGCGCTCCCGCACGTGGACCGGTTGCTGGCCGGGCACAGCCTGGCCACTTTGGAACGACTGCTCGGGGAGATCCGTGATGCATGACGTGCTGGAGGAGCTGTACCGCCGCTGGTCGGCGGGCGAGACCGTGGGCATGGGCACCGTGGTGGCGACGTTCTCGTCGGCGCCGCGCGCGGCGGGGGCCTCGATGCTGGTCGGTGAGGACGACTCCGTGGTGGGCAGCGTCTCGGGGGGCTGCGTCGAGGGCGCGGTCTACGAGCTGGCCAAGCAGGTGATGGCGGAGCGCACCCCGGTGCTGCAGCGCTACGGCGTCAGTGACGACGACGCGTTCGCGGTCGGGCTGACCTGCGGTGGGATCATCGACATCTTCGTGGAGCGGGTCGACCGCGAATCCATGCCGGAGCTGCCAGAGCTGATGGAGTCGGTGCGGCAGGGCAGGCCGGTCGCCGTGGTGACCACCGTCGAGCACACCGACGCGGCGCTGCTGGGCAAGCGGCTACTGGTGTGGCCGGATCGTGTGGTGGGCAGCCTTGGCTCCGACCGCATCGACTCCGCCGTTGTGGACGACGCGCGCGGCATGCTGGCGGGTGGCCGCACCGGAACCCTGCATTACGGCCCCGACGGCCAGCGCCGCGGCGAGGGCATGGCGGTGTTCGTGAACTCCTTCGAACCCGCGCCGAGGATGCTGGTGTTCGGCGCGATCGACTTCGCTGCCGCGATGGCGCAGCTGGGCAGCTACCTCGGCTACGAGGTCACGGTGTGCGACGCGCGGCCGGTGTTCGCGACCAAGAGCAGGTTCCCCGGTGCGCACGAGGTGGTGGTCGACTGGCCGCACCGCTACCTCAAGAAGGAGGTCGACGCGGGCCGGATCGACAGCCGCACGGTGATCACCGTGCTCACCCACGACCCGAAGTTCGACGTGCCGGTGCTCGAACTGGCGCTGCGGCTGGATGTCGGGTACGTGGGCGCGATGGGCTCGCGCCGCACGCACGACGACCGGCTGCGCAGGTTGCGTGAGGCCGGGATGACCGAGGCCGAACTGAAGCGGCTGGCATCGCCGATCGGGCTGGATCTGGGTGCGCGTACTCCGGAGGAGACGGCGGTCTCGATCGCGGCCGAGATCATCGCGTTGCGCTGGGGCGGCGGTGGCAGGCGCCTTGCCGACCTCGACGGGCGCATCCACAGCGAGCAGGAACGCTGAAGCCGCCGGTCCGGGTGGCGCCGCCGCCCCACGGCCGCTGCCCGCTCAGCTCCCGACGCTGTCGTACACCTGCGTGAGCCGGATGTGGTTGCCGGAGACGTCGCGGAATCCGGAGTCGATACCGTAAGGGCGCTCCTCGGGCGGTTCGACGAACTCGACGCCGCGGGCGGAGAGTTCCTCGTAAGCCTTCCTGCAGTCGTCGGTGGTCAAGAAGATCGTGGCCCCGACACCCTTCGACATCAGTTCGCGCACGGCGTCGCCGGTTTCCCTGTCCATCATGGGCGGTTGCGGGATGGGCATCAGCACGATCGAGATGTCGGGCTGACCCACCGGCCCCACGGTGAGCCAGCGGAAGTTGCCCAACTCCGGCACGGTGACGTCCGAGCGCACCTCCATACCGAGCTTGCGGGTGTAGAACTGCAGTGCCTCGTCCTGGTCGTGCACCCAGACCTGCATGCTGCCGATCTTGAACATCGTTCTCCTCACCTTCGCCTTCCGGTTCGCTTCGCGCTGACGCTACGACCCCGCCGCGCCGCGGTCTTCTCGAAACGTCCGGAGTCGCGGCCGCCCGTAGGCGCGCACCAGGCAGCCGGGAACGCGCGCGAGGTCGGCGGCGGGCGGGAACGCCTTGCGGTAGGCGGTGGGCGACATCCCGTAGGTGCGGGTGAAGCTCGCGGTGAACGAGCCGACACTGCTCAGCCCGACGCCGTGGCAGATCTCGGCGACGGAGCGGTCGGTGGTGCGCAACATGGCGGCCGCACGTTCCAGCCGCCGGGTGAGCAGGTAGGCGTGTGGTGATTCACCGAATGCCTTGCGGAACTCGTGGCTGAAGTGTGCTCTGGACAGTCCCGCCGCGCGCGCGAGGTCGGCAACGGTCAGTGGCTCGAAGTACCACGCGTCGGCGAGGTCCTTCGCACGTAGCACGTGCCGCGCGATGGGGTGGTTCGCCATGCCGACGAGTATCGCCGAGAGGACCGACAGGCAGCGGCAAGCAGCGGCAAGCAGCGGCAAGCAGCGACAAACACTCAAAGCACTGACAAGCGGCAGGCAGCGACAAACACCGAAAGCGCTGACAAGCACCCTGGACGTGCGGGTTTTGCCGCTGGGCTGAAAACCTCGGTATCGATCGAGGGAAGCGGCATCGCCTCTCCAGACGGGGGGTTGTCCCGGGGGCCGGGAAGTAGCAGGGTTTGTTGTGAAGCCGATCACCGCTTCGCGGTGGTCGGCCACGGCCGTTCCCCGGCCCGCCTCGCGGGCCGAGCCACCACAGGAGGCCCAATGCGCATCACCGTCACAGTCGACGGAACCAGCTACACCGACGACGTCGAGCCCCGGACTCTGCTGGTGCACTACCTGCGGCAGCAGTTGGGCAAGGTCGGCACCGTGGTCGGGTGCGACACCAGTAACTGCGGGGCGTGCACCGTGCACCTGGACGGGCACAGCGTGAAGTCGTGCTCGGTACTGGCGGTACAGGCCGACGGCAGCGAGGTCACCACCATCGAGGGCCTCGCCCGCGACGGCGAGCTGCACCCGGTGCAGCGGGCGTTCCACGACAACCACGCGCTGCAGTGCGGGTACTGCACCCCAGGGATGATCATGCAGTCGATCGATCTGCTCGCCGACAACCCGGACCCGGACGAGCAGACGGTGCGCGAAGGGCTGGAGGGCAACCTCTGCCGGTGCACCGGTTACCAGAACATCGTGCGCGCGGTGCAGGACGCGGCGCAGCACATGCGTCCGGGAGCGGGGCCCGCGGCCGAGCGAGTAGGCGAGCCGACCGGCACCGCGTCGGGCATCGGCGGGGGTGGTGAGTGATGACCTCCACCATCGAGCCGGAGGTCGGTAGGGCAAGGCTTCGCAAGGAAGACGCGCGCCTGATCACCGGCCGGACCCGCTGGACCGACAACATGATGCTGCCGGGGATGGTGCATCTGGCCGTGCTGCGCAGCACGCTGGCACACGCCAAGATCGTCAGCATCGACACCTCCGCGGCCAAGGAGATGCCTGGCGTCATCGCGGTCTACACCGGAGACGACCTCGACCCCGAAGGCGCGATCGGCATGCCGTGCGCCTGGCCCGTCACCCCGGACATGAAGTCACCCCGCAGGCCGGTGCTGGCGCAGGGCCAGGTCAACTTCGCGGGCGAGGGCGTGGCCGTGGTCGTCGCGCGCACCCCCGGCGAGGCCGAGGACGCACTCGAGGCCATCGACGTGGAGTACGACGAGCTTCCCGTGGTGCTCGGCATGGAGAACGCACTCGCCGAGGGTGCTCCGCTGGTGCACGAGGAGTTGGGCACCAACCGCAACGCGCTGTGGAAGTTCGACTCCGCCGAGGCGGGCTCCGGCGAGGACGTGGAACAGGCGATCAGCCAGGCAGAGGTCGTCCTCAAGCGCCGGTTCCGCCAGCAGCGCCTCGTCCCCGCCTTCATGGAGCCACGCTCGTGCGTGGTGGACCCGACGGCGGCGCAACTGACGATGTGGTCGGCCACCCAGATCCCGCACATCCTGAAGACGATGTCCGCGCTGACGCTCGGCATTCCCGAGCACAAGATCAGGGTGATCGCGCCCGACGTCGGCGGGGGCTTCGGCGGCAAGATCGCCGTGCTGCCCGAGGAGATCATGTCGCTGCTGGTGGCGCAGAAACTCGGCACGCCGGTGAAGTGGACCGAGTCCAGGTCGGAGACCATGATGGCCGCCCACCACGGCCGCGACCAGATCCAGGATCTGACCATCGCGGCCAGGCGCGACGGCACCATCACCGGCCTGAAGGTCGAGCTGATGGCCGACATGGGGGCCTACCTCGGGCTTGTCGGGCCCGGCGTGCCGATCCTCGGTGCCTTCATGTTCAACGCGATCTACAAGATCCCGGCCTACCATTTCGCGTGCACGAACGTGTTCACCAACACGGCGCTCACAGACGCCTACCGTGGCGCGGGCAGGCCGGAGGCCACCTTCGCGATCGAGCGGATAATGGACGAACTCGCCGCCGAGTTGGACATGGACCCGATGCGGCTGCGGGAGCTGAACTGGATCAAGCACGAAGAGTTCCCGTACACCACGGTCTCGACGCTGACCTACGACTCGGGCAACTACGAGGCCGCCACCGAGAAGGCGATGCAGCTCTTCGACTACGAGGGGCTTCGCCGCGAGCAGCGTGAGCGCAGGGAGCGCAACGACCCGGTGCAACTGGGCATCGGTATCTCCACCTTCACCGAGATGTGCGGACTGGCGCCTTCGCGGGTGCTCGGCTCGCTCGACTACGGCGCGGGCGGCTGGGAACACGCCGCGATCCGGATGCTGGCCACCGGCAAGGTCGAGGTGGTCACCGGGTCCTCCGCGCACGGGCAGGGGCACGAGACGGCGTGGAGCCAGATCGTGGCCGATCAACTCGGCGTGCCGTTCGAAGACGTCGAGGTACTGCACGGCGACACCCAGTCCTCGCCGAAGGGTCTGGACACCTACGGCTCGCGTTCGCTGGCCGTCGGCGGGATCGCCGTCGTGAAGGCAGCCGACAAGGTGATCGCCAAGGCGAGGCGGATCGCCGCCCACATGATGGAGTGCTCCGAGGACGACCTGGAGTTCTCCGGCGGCAAGTTCACCGTGAAGGGCACGGACCGTTCCACCGGCATCCAGGACGTCGCCTTCGCCGCCTTCATGGCACACGACCTGCCCGACGGCGTGGAGCCGTCACTGGACTCCGAGGCCGTGTACGACCCGGAGAACTTCTCCTTCCCGCACGGCACGCACCTGTGCGCGGCCGAGGTGGACACCGAGACCGGGCGGGTCACCCTGCGGTCGTACGTGTGCGTGGACGACGTCGGCACCGTGGTCAACCCACTCATCGTGGAAGGCCAGATCCACGGCGGTCTCGCGCAGGGCATCGCGCAGGCGTTGTTCGAGGAAGCCGTCTACGACGAGGGCGGCACGCTGACCTCCGGCACCTTCGCCGACTACCTGCTGCCGTCCGCGGCCGACCTGCCGTCGTTCACCACCGACCGCACCGAGACCCCGTCCACGACCAACCCGCTCGGCGTCAAGGGTGTCGGCGAGGCGGGCACCATCGCATCCACGCCTGCCGTGGTCAACGCGGTGGTCGACGCGGTGCGGCACTTCGGTGTCAACGACATCGAGATGCCGCTCACGCCGATGCGCGTGTGGAAGGCCATCCGAACCGGCGAGAAGGCCGCGGGCGGCCCCGGTGCGGAGGCAGGCGGCGGCCTCGGTTCCATCGACTCTGGAGGTGCGCAGTGATCCCCGCCCCGTTCGACTACGTCGCTCCGTCCAGCGTGGACGAAGCCGTGCGTGCCCTCGCCGAAGCGGGGGAGGACGCCAAGGTGTTGGCGGGCGGGCAGAGCCTGCTCCCCGTGCTGCGGATGCGCCTGGCCACGCCGACCACGCTGATCGACCTCAACCGTGTGCCGGAGTTGCGCGGGGTCCGCGAGGACGGCGACTCGCTGGTGATCGGGTCGATGACCACGCACTACGACGTGCAGCGCGACCCGCTGGTCGCCGAGCACGCCGCGTTGCTGGCCAGGGCAACCGACACGGTGGCCGACCCGCAGGTGCGGCACCGGGGCACGTTCGGCGGTTCCATCGCACACGCCGACCCGGCCGGTGACCTGCTCGCGCCCGCGCTGGCGATGGACGCCGAAATGGTGGTCGCGGGCATGGACGGCAGGCGCGCGATCCCCGCCGCGGAGTTCTTCCAGGACTTCTTCACCACCGCGATGCGGCCGGAGGAACTCCTGGTGGAGATCAGGGTGCCGAAGCACACCGGCTGGCATGCGCACTACGAGAAGTTCAACCGGGTGGCGCAGGCCTGGTCCATGGTGGCAGTCGCTGCCACGGTACGCACCGAGGGCGACACCATCGCGGAGGCGAAGATCGGGCTGACGAACATGTCGTCGGTGCCGGTGAGGGCGGGCGCGGTCGAGCAGGCACTCGTCGGGCAGCAGGCCACGGAGGAGACCATCCGGGCGGCGGCGCAGCACGCGGCCGAGGGCACCAACCCGACGGTCGACGGCAACGCCGACGTGGAGTATCGACAGCAGCTCGCGAGGGTACTCACCGGAAGAGCGATCAGTTCGGCGATGGCGGGGTGACACGTGCCCCCAAGGCCACCACGGTCGCGCACGACCCAACTAGAGTGGCCTTGGGGGTGTCTCGCCTCCGAGTACGTGAGGACGTAGAAAGGAGGTCGGCCCGTGCGGCTCGACCACGAGTTCACCGTTCCGGCGCCCATCGACGAGGTGTGGAAGGCGGTGCTCGATCCGGAACGCGTGGCGCCATGCATGCCCGGAGCCACCCTCAGCTCCGTCGAGGGCGACAACTTCAAGGGCACGGTGAAGGTCAAGCTCGGGCCGGTCTCCTTGCTGTACAAGGGCTCGGGCGAGTTCGTCGAGAAGGACGAGCAGGCCAGGAAGCTGCTCATCAAGGCCTCGGGCAAGGACGCGCGCGGTGCGGGCACCGCGGCGGCGACGGTGACGGTGACGCTGACCGCCGAGGGCGGTTCCACCAAGGGAAACGTCGCCACCGACCTGAATGTCACCGGCAGGCCCGCCCAGTTCGGCCGCGGCATGATCTCCGAGGTGGGTGGCAAGATCCTCGACACCTTCGCCGCGAACCTCGCCGACACGCTCGGTGCCACGGGTAAGGAGGAGGCGCCCGCCGAGCCCGAGGCCAAGCCTGCAGCGGGTGCGGCCGCCCCGGCCGAGGAGCCACAGAAGCCGAAGCTGGAGTCCGTCAAGCCCACGGGGGAGTCCCAGCAGGCGGAGGCCATCGACCTGTTCGATTACGCGGGCGCTTCGGTCGCCAAGCGGCTGGCCCCGGTGGTCGCGGGTCTGGCCGCGCTGTTCGCGGTCATCGCGATCATCCGCGCCATCCGCCGCCGCTGACGGTCGCCACGGGAAGTGGCGCGGCCCCGACCGCGTTGCACCTGGCATGCGGGTTGACCACGAGATCGACGTCGCCGTCATCGGTGCGGGGCAGGCCGGGCTGTCCGCCGCCTACTTCTTGCGCCGGGCGGGTGTGCCCGCAGAATCTGGCTTCGTCGTGCTCGACCACGGCGAGCGCCCAGGGGGCGCCTGGCAGCACCGTTGGCCCTTGCTGCGGATGGGCAAGGTGCACGGCATCCATGATCTGCCCGGTATGGCACTGGGGGCAGTGGACAGGCGGCTACCGGCGTCGGAGGTGGTCTCCGCCTACTTCGACCGCTACGAGAACGCCTTCGACCTGCCGGTGCGCCGACCCGTCGACGTACGTTCGGTCGGCCTGACCGGCGACGGCCGCTTCCTGGTGAGAAGCGCCACCGAGTCGTGGCTCGCGCGCGGCGTGCTCAACGCGACCGGAACGTGGGACAAGCCGTTCCGGCCGTACTACCCGGGCGTGGAGTCGTTTCGAGGCCCTCAGCCGCACACCGTCGACTACACCGGTGCGCAGGAGTTCGCGGGCCGCAGGGTCGTGGTGGTCGGCGGCGGCACCTCGGCAGTGCAACTGCTGCTGGAGATCGCCGAGGTGGCGGCCGAGACGACGTGGGTGACGCGCAGGCCGCCGGTGTTCCGCGACGCGGAGTTCACCCCCGAGTTCGGCCGTGCCGTGGTGGCGGAGGTGGACCGGCGGGTGCGTGGGGGCAAGCCCCCTGGCAGCGTGTCGGGCTTGACCGGCCTGCAGCTCACCCCGGAGGTGAGGGCAGCGATTCGGGAGGGGATTCTCGACCGCAGGCCGATGTTCCAGCGCGTCACCCCGGAGGGGGTGCGGTGGGCCGACGGCACCGAACAGCGTGCCGACGTCATCCTGTGGGCCACCGGTTTCCGCGCCGCTCTCGACCATCTCGCACCGCTGCGGCTGCGCGAACCGGGCGGTGGTATCCGGATGGACGGCACCAGGGTGGTCGCGCAGCCGCGACTGCATCTGCTCGGCTACGGCCCCTCGGCCAGCACGATCGGAGCCAACCGTGCCGGCCGTGCGGCCGTGCGCGAACTGCTGGCACAGCTGGATCGGCCGCTGGGCCCGGTCACCGGCGGGCGAGCCCGCTCGACCGGCGCGGTCGACGCGGCCTGAACCAACGGCACTAGGCGGAACCGCAGGTCCAGCTGCTATACCCCCAGCTGGTCCCGCTTCCGTACTCACCGAGGCCGACCTGGATGCACACCGCGGTGCCTTCGGGATAGCTCTTGTTCCAGCTGCGCATCGTTTCGTAGCCGTCGGGGTTCCACAGCAGGAAGTCGTAACCGTTGCCCGACTTCACGGGTTCGACGTCGACCCGCATGACCGCGGAATGGCCGTCATAACAACGGTCCAGGAGATAGAACCACTCGCCGTGATCCTCGAATTGCCCGTTGGCGCAGTAGCCATCACTCGAGGTGGTCATGAGGTAGTCGGCATGGGCGGGCATGGTGAACGTCCCCAGTGCCGCGGTGGTGACCATCATGACCGACAGTGCTCGGCGAGCCCATCGCTTTCCTCGGTTCGACTTCCTGGTTGCTGTCATGGCATTCCGATCGATCTCGGGACTGTTCCTCACTCCCGGACCGTAGTTGCCGCCGCTGACGCATCACTGACTCGGAACCGACCGCACGCGTCCCTTACTCGGTGATCTTGTCCAGCGGCTCCGCGGAGTCCGCGATCACCGAGTGTTGCTCCAGGTGCGGGAACTTCAGGAAAGGCTGCTGTGCTGGTGAGCGCGTTTCGCCGCTAGACCCCGGTCCTGCCCGCGGCCATGGCTGGTTCGCTCGCCCGCGCGCGGGCCCGCTCGGCGAGCGCGGCCAGCGCGGCGGGGAAGATCTCGGCGGGTGGCTTGACCAAGCCCGCTCCGACCTGGCCGACGCCGGGCTGCCTGCCCGCCATTCCGGTGTTGATCTGCGGCAGGATGCCGGTACGGCACACCAGGCTGACGTCGATGCCGGTCGGGGTGCCCTTGAACTCCAGGATCGGGATGCTCCAGCGAGGGTTCTCGGTCAGCGTGATCTCGTACATCCGTCGCGTGGTGGCCAGTGCCTGCGGCACGCTGCCGCCGACGAACCTCACGATCGGTGGGGCGGTGGCCATGGCGAACCCGCCGAGGCCCGCGGTCTCGGTGATCGCGGAGTCACCGATGTCGGGGTTGGCGTCGTCCGGTCCGAAGTCGCCGATGAACAGCCCGTCGGCGAGTTGAGCCGGTCCGGTGAACCACTGGTCGCCGGTACCGGCCACCTGAATGCCGAAGTCGGTGCCGTTGCGGGCCATCGCGACCACCATGGTGGAGCCGTCGATGCCCCTGGCGGCGTCGAGCGCGAGCTTGCAGGCGGGCATCGCCAGGTTGAGGAAGAAGTGATCGTTGCCGCCGACGAACCGGAACACGTCGGCGAGGTCGGTGCCCGCGTGGCCGGAAGACACCAGAGCAGGCGCGAGATCTCGAAGCAGCATCAGGGTTCCCGCCCGGTTGCGGTTGTGAGCCTCGTCGCCCATCTGCACCATCTGCGTGAGGATGGCGGTGATGTCGATCGGGCCGGTGGCGCGCACGGCGTCGCGCAGCATGGGACCGAGTACGCTGCCCATCCAGCGCAGCCGCTCGAGCACGTCAGGTGCGTAGGCGCCGTAGCGCAACACCTTGCCGAGTCCCTCGTTCAGCGAGCAGTAGGTGCGCCGCCCCGAGTCGGGGTCCTGCAGCACGAACATCCACATCGACGGTGACACCACACCGGCCATCGGCCCCACCGCGCCCCGGTGGTGGCACGGCTCGAACGTCAGGCTCCCGGTTTCCAGCAGCGTGGCGGCGTCGTCGGGTTCGGCGACGATGCCTTCCAGCGCGGCGGCGCCGAGCAACGCCCCGCGCAGCGGGCCGGACGCGCGGTCCCAGCCGATGGGTGGTCCCGCGTGCAGGAAGTGGCCTCGTTCGAGGCCGAGTGCCTCACTGGCCGGCACCACGTCCACCAGCATCGCCCGCACGTCCAGCACGGCTCGAGCCGCGCGCTGGTTAGCCTCGTGGCGCAGCGGGTCCGCCATGACGGTCGCCAGGTCCGCCTCGGTGCCCGGCACCGGAGGCCGCCAGTCCACTTGCGACACGGCGACGGCCTGATCGGACAGTGCCGTGGCGAACAGTTCGGCTCCGGCGTTGACGACCGCTGCCGGAGCGCGGGTGGGGCGGTTCATCGGGCACCTCCGGTGACCAGCTCGACGGCACGCCGCGTGGCGTGGGCATTGGACAGGTAGACCTCGGCGCCCGCCTCGGCCAGCGCGCCCGCCTGCGTGTGCAGTCCCTGCGGGTCCGATTCGGTACCGACGCAGGCGACGACGACCGGCACCTCACGCCGTAGCCGTGCCGACCTGATGGCGGGCGCGAGTGTGGCGGCCGGATCGGGCTCGGCGCCGTGGCCGAGTACCACGTCCAGCAGTACCACGGCGGTTTCCGGATCGGCGGCCGCCTTGACCAGCTGCTCCAGCCGCAGCGTCGGGTCGATCATCGGGTGCGCCCTGCCCGTGGTCAGCGCGTCGTCACCGAAATCGACCATGCTGTGCCCCTCGACGGTGAAAGCGCCGCCGAGGGCGGGCCCGGCTTCGAGAGGGATGTTGCTGTGGATGGGGCCGAGCTTCTCGCTCGCGATGAGCATCGCCTCGTCGCACAGCGTGCCGCCCGCGAACAGGCCACGCAGGTATCGGCCCGCTGCCGGTGCGGTCGGCCTGCCCCAGCGCGGCCAGCGCGGTGCAGGCCTGCCGAGTGCGGCCAGCGCGGCTTCGGCCGATGCGGTCAGGTCCGCTTCACCGGGGGCCAGCATGGCGAGCAACACGGGGGTGTCCAGCTGGTCGGCGAAGGCGCGCACGGCGTCGGCGACCTGCGGTGCGGGAGGCTTGGACACCACCACGATCAGCTCGACGGCGGCGTCGGCGTCCAGCCTACGCAGTGCCGCCATTGTGGACAGTCCGCCGATCTCGGCGCCGAGGTCGCGGCCACCGACGCCCAGCGCGGCGCTGACCCCGACGCCTGCCGCGTCGAGCAGACACAGCAGCTGCTGGCATCCGGTTCCGGACGCGGCGACCAACCCGACAGGACCCGGGCGGGTGGCGTTGGCGAAGCCGAGCCCTACGCCGCCGACCACCGCCGTGCCGCAGTCGGGTCCCATCACCAGCAGCTCGCGCTCGGCCGCGGTGCGCTTGAGGGCCAGTTCCTGCTCCACCGGCACGTTGTCACTGAAGATCAACACGTCGCGACCGGCGTCGAGAGCGTCCATCGCCTCGACGAACGCGTGCGGGCCGGGCACCGACACCAGCGCCAGTTCGGCGCCTGAGCGGGCCAGCGCCGACCGCGTCGTACGCGGTGCGGCGACCCGGTCGGTGCCGTCACTGCCGTCGCGGGGGGCCGACAGCGCCGACTCCACGGCGGCCAGTGCCGCAGGCAGGGTTTCCTCGTCCTCGAGGCGAAGCGCTACCACCATGTCGTTGGGTGACGTCATGGGCAGCTGGAAGCCCATCGAGGCGAGCACCTCGACATTGAGCGGGGTCGCCATCACCACCTGGGCGGCGATCACCCCTGGTAGTGCGGTGACCTGGCGACTCACCTGTAGCAGGGTCACGGAGTCGGCATAGGCGCCGGGGCGCAGCTCGACGTGGACGACACCGGTCACACGAGGGTCCTTTCGGTGGGGAAACGCTGGAGCAGGTCGAGCGCGAGGTGCAGGCCGAGCGCCAGGCCGTGGCCGGAGGTGTGGCCGACCTCCAGCAGCGCCGCCAGCCCGGCGGCACAGCCGGGGCCTGCCGAGGCGAGGTCGGCCACCAGCCGCCGAAACCGCGGCAGCGCCTCGCCGCGGGCGGCGCAGTCGAGCAGCGTCGCCGACAGCGTGGTGGTGTTGCGGGAGGCCAGTGCCGCGACGGCGGCCGCGACCGGACGAAGCCGGGCGGGGTCGTGTCCACCGAGGACACCGGCGGCCACCGTCGCGAGCCAGCCGCAGAGCACGTCGTCGCCGAGCGGTGTCAGCCCGCTGCCGCGGCCGAGCAGCAGCGGCACGGCGGCGGGGTCACCGTCGCCGAGCAGTGTCAGCGCGGCCGCGGGCAACTCCTCGCGGGTGTGCGGCAACGGCGGGCAGACCTTCGCGAGTGCCCGTGCCGCTCGCCGTGCCGCGGCGGGAGGCAGCGCCGGGACCGATGCCTCGACCACTCGGCCCACGGTCAGCCGCGCGCCGCCGAGCAGCAGCGACCCGCCCCCAACCCGTGCGCGCGATCCGGGCGGCGTCGGCGTGGCGAGACCCTCGGCCAGTGACGCCAGGGTGGTGCGCAGTCCGCAGGGCACCGCGGTGGCGGACCGGGACAGCACGCCGAGGCAGAAGCCGTCGACGTCGAGGTAGACCGCGTCGTGGCCGGCGTGTACCACGGTGGCGGTGCGCACGCGGCCCGCGAGTACGTCGCGAACACGACCGGTGGCGGCCACCCTGATCGGGGTTGTGGCCGAAACGTGATGCGACGCGAGCATTCCTCGGACGCTAGTCGTTCGGTACGGTACCCCGAATGGTGAGTGTTGCCAACGTTAGCGTTGATCAACGGCAGGAGATGCCAATGCGCCGGTATTTCCTGCCGTTGCGGGAACTGCTCACGCTGAGTTGTCTGGACGGGACCATCGTGCTCGCCGGAGCCGCCGGACTCGACCGCCCGGTGTCGGCGGTCAACGTCATGGAGGTCCCCGATGTGCTGGACTGGGTGAAGCCGCACGAACTGTTGGTCACCACCGGATACCCGCTCGCGGCAGGCGACGGTGACCCCGCCGTCACTCTCACCGAACTGCTGCCCGGGCTGCACGCCAACAACCTCGCCGGGATGGGTGTCAAACTCGGCCGCTACCTCGACTCCGTCGCGGCCGACGCGCTCGCCGCCGCCGATGAACTCGGCTTCCCCGTCCTCGGCCTGCCGAGGGACCTCGCCTTCGACGACCTCATCGTGCAGGTCTTCGCGCAGTTGGGACACCGGCACGACGACGCGCTCGCCCGCGCGGACACGTTGCACACCACGCTTTCCCAACTGGTTCTGCACGGTGCCGACCTGAACCGGATCAGCGCCGAGGTAGCGCGGGTGCTCGGTGTGGGCATCGTCGTCACCTCCACCGACGGGCGAGAGTGGGGCGGGGCGCTCGACGACGCGGCGCGCGACCAACTCGTGCGACTCGATCTGATCGACTCCTCCGGCCGGGTCCGCGTCGAGCGGCTGAGGATGGGTCCGCATCCGGTCGCCGACGGTGAGGCGCGGGTGCTTCCGGTGCCCGCGGGCGGCACCGATCTCGCGCGGCTGGTGTGTGTCGCCCCCGGGCGCGCGCTGGGCTACGACGATGTGCAGGCGCTGGAGCGCACCGCGATCATCGTCGCGCTGCTGCTCACCCGCCAGCAGGCGGTGGCCGTGGTGGAGAACAAGTACCGAGGAGACTTCCTGCGCGACGTGTTCCTCGACCGCGCGGGGGACGAGGCCTTCGTCGTCGAGCACGCCCGCACCTTCGGCTGGGAACTCGACCGGCCGATGGCCGTGCTCTGCGCCGAGATGGACCCGGTGGACGCGGCGGAGGAACCGGTTTCCGACAGCACTCGCCGGTTGTGGCAGGAACGGTTCGCCGCTGCCTGGCGGAAGGTGTGCGAGTCGTGGGACCGCTCGATCTCCACCGTGGACTTCTCCACGGAGGTGGTGAGCCTGCTGCCGACGTCGGTGACCGGTGACTCGCCCCGCGCCGCCGTGGACCGGTTGGTCGGCGACGTCGCGGGCGACAGGGGCGGTGGACGGCGGCCGTTCTCGGTAGGGGTGAGTCGCGTGGTGTCGTCGGTGAAGGAACTGCCGACCGCGTACAACCAGGCGCGGCGCGCGATCCAGGTCGGCAGGCGCATCAGCGGCGGACGTTGCACCACCTGGTTCGACGACCTCGGCCTGCATCGGCTCATCGCGCTGGTGCCCGATCCCCGCGAGTTGCACGAGTTCGCCCACGACGTGCTGGGTGACCTCGCCGCCGACACCGCGGAGGCGGCTGATCTACGGGTAACGTTGCAGGTGCTGCTCGACACCAACCTCAACGTGGCCGAAGCCGCTCGCAAGCAGTTCTTCCACTACAACACCATGCGATACCGCATCAGCAAGCTGCAGACGATGCTCGGCCCGTTCACCACGGACCCGTTGCTGCGGCTCAACGCAGCGGTGGCGCTGCAGGTGCTCGACCTGCATCGCGACTCCGCGCGATGAGCGGGTTCGCCCGCGGGGCCCCGCCAGCAAGGTGTGCCAGTGCCACGGCTGTTTGTTCGGCAGATGTGGACAGTGCTGCTGTGTGATCCGCAGCATTAGCGTCAGCCCAAAATTTTCGGCCAGCGCAGCGTCGAGGAGATGTCGTGACCAAATCCATGTTCAGCTGGAAAGTTGTCCACGGCGGGAAGGCTCCGCCACCGTGCGCCGCCGTGGGCCCGATGGAGCGGCTCAGTTGGGGGCGCACCCTGGGGCTGGGTGCCCAGCACGTCGTCGCCATGTTCGGTGCCACGTTCGTGTTCCCGTTGGTGATGGGTCTCGACCCCAACCTCGCGATCATGTTCTCGGGTGTCTGCACCATCATGTTCCTGCTGATCGTGCGCAACCGGGTGCCGAGTTACCTGGGCACCAGCGCCTCGTTCGTGGCTGCGGTGACCGCGATCCGCGCGCAGGGCGGCGACTCCGCCGACGTCACAGGGGCGATCCTGGTCGGCGGCCTCGTGCTCGCCGCGATCGGCCTGCTGATCCACTTCGGAGGGTCGCGGATCCTGCACAAGGTGCTGCCACCCGCGGTCACCGGCGCGGTGATCATGCTGATCGGCTTCAACCTCGCTCCGGTGGTCGCGGATGTCTACTGGCATCAGGATCAGTGGATCGCGCTGCTGACCGCGACGTTCATGGTGCTTGCCGCGGTGCTGCTGCCCGGGTTCTGGTCTCGCATCGCGGTGTTCCTCGCGCTGGTGTTCGGCTATGTCGTGTCCTGGTTGGCGGACAGTGTTTTCGGGCAGATCACCTCGGTGTTGCCCACGAGTGACGGCGAGGCCGTGCCACACAACCGCGTTTCGTGGGAGCAGGTTCAGCAGGCGGACTGGTTCGGGCTGCCGAGCGGGCAGCTCGCCGACGGGGTCTCCGTGGTGCACGCACCGTCGTTCTCGCTGACGTTCGTGCTGCTGGTGCTGCCAGGTGTCATCGCCCTCATCGCCGAGAACGCGGGCCACGTCAAGGCCGTGGCGCAGATGACGGGTGACGATCTCGACCCCTACATGGGCAGGGCGATCGGTGCCGACGGGCTCGCCACCGCGCTGGCCAGTGCGTTCGGCGGTTCGCCCACCACGACCTACGCGGAGAACATCGGCGTCATGGGCACCACCAGGGTGTACTCCACCGCAGCCTACTACGCCGCCGCCGGTGTGGCCATCCTGCTCGGGCTGTCGCCGAAATTCGGTGCTGTGGTCAACGCGACCCCCGGTGGCGTGCTCGGCGGGATCACCCTGGTGCTGTACGGGATGATCGGGCTGATCGGCGTGAAGATCTGGGTGGAGAACCGCGTCGACTTCGGCAATCCGGTGAACCTCATCGGGCTCGCGGCCGGGCTGATCGCCGGTATCGGCGGGGTGAGCCTGACCTTCACCGAGAACTTCGAACTCGGCGGCATCGCGCTGGGCACGATCCTGGTGATCGTGTACTTCCACCTGGTGAAGGGCCGCAGCAAGCAGCTCGCCTCCGACGAGACCGCGGAAGACGCGGTGGGCCCGAAGTGAAGCCCGCTCCGTTCGAGTTCGCCCGCCCCACCACGCTGGCGCGGGCGCTGGAGCTACTGGCGACCCACCCCGACGCGAAGGTTCTCGCGGGTGGCCAGAGCCTGATCCCGTTGCTGTCCATGCGACTGGCCTCCCCCGGGATGCTCGTCGACATCAACGCCATCGCCGAGCTGTCCCGGATCACCTGGGACAGCTCGGGGGTGCGCGTCGGCGCGGTGGCAAGGCACGCCGACGTCGAGGCGCACCCGCAGGCCCGGCGTGTGCAGCCGCTGCTGTCCAAGGCGCTGCGGCTGGTCGCGCATCCGGCCATCCGCAACAGAGGCACCACGGTGGGTTCCATCGTGCACGCCGACGCGGCGGCCGAGATGCCGACGGTGTTGCGGCTGCTCGACGGGCACGTCACGGCCGCGTCCACACGCGGCACTCGCACGATCGCCGCCGACGAGCTGTTCATCGGTCCGCTGGAGTCCACCGTGCGCAAGGACGAGCTTGTCACCGACGCGTTCTTCCCCGCGTTGGGCCTGCGGTGCGGCGTCGGTTGTGACGAGATCGCCCGCAGGCACGGCGACTACGCAATGTGCGGTGCGGCCGCCGTCGTCTGCTCGGCACCGGACGGCCGGGTGACGTCGGTGCGTGCGGGCTACTTCTCGGTGTGCGAGGTGCCGACCGTGGTCGACCTGTCGGAGGTGTTCGCCTCTGGTGAGCTGACCGAGGGCGCACTGACCGACGCTGCCGAACTCGCGGCGGCCTCGCTCGACCCGGTGGACGACATCCACGGCAGCGCCGAGTACCGCGGCCTGCTCGCCCGCGTGCTCACCCGCCGCGTGGTGCGCGCCGCATACGACGATTCCCGTACCAGGCAGGCGGAGGTGATCGGGTGAGCGAGCAGACCCACGACATCTCGTTGCACGTCAACGGAGTCCTGCGGCGGGCGTCCGTGCCCGCGCGGCGGCTGCTCAGCGATGTCCTGCGGCACGACCTGCGGCTGACCGGTACGCACGTCGGATGCGAGCACGGGGTCTGCGGTGCCTGCACCGTGCTCGTCGACGGCAGGCCGATGCGATCGTGCCTGTTGCTCGCGGTCTCCGCGCAGGACTACCGGATCACCACCGTGGAGGGGCTGAGCGAGCCGGACGGCTCACTCGGCCCGGTGCAGCGAGCGTTCAAGGAATGCCACGGGCTGCAGTGCGGATTCTGCACCCCGGGGTTTCTCACCACGATCACGGCGGGGCTGGCGGACAATCCGCGCCCGACGACGGAGGAGGCCAGGGAGATGATCGCCGGAAACCTCTGCCGCTGTACCGGCTACCACAACATCGTCGCCGCGGTGTGCCGGGCCGCCGAGTTGGCGGAGGGCACCGGCGACGGGACCGAGGAGCCGAAGTGACCACGCGGATGATGGGGGAGAAGGTCCGCAGGGTCGAGGACGACCGGCTGGTCACGGGCAACGGGCAGTACGTCGACGACCTGCTTCCCGGCGCGCTGGAAGCGGCGGTGCTGCGCAGCCCGCACGCGCATGCGCGGATCGTCGACATCGACGTCGATCCGGTACTGGACATCGACGGCGTGTTCGCGGTCTACACCTACGACGATCTGACCGGGCCGATGGCGCAACCGCTGCCGGTGCTCATTCCACACCCGACACTCACCCAGGGCCGCGCCCAGTACGCGCTGGCCAAGGACGAGGTGAACCATGTCGGCGAGGCGATCGCCTTCGTGGTGGCCCGCGACCGCTACATAGCGGAGGACGCCGTTTCGCGGATCAAGGTCAGCTACGAGCCGCTGCCGCCGGTGGTCGGGGTGGAGGCGGCGCGCGCCGCCGAGCACCTGGTGCATCCGGACGTGCCGGGCAACGTGGCGGCCAGGATGGAGCAGTCGGTGGGCGACGCCGACGCGGCGATCGATGCGGCCCCGCACCGGCTCACGCTCGAACTCGACATCGAGCGCAGCGCGTCGATGCCGCTGGAAGGCCGCGGCACGGTGGCCAGATGGGACACCGATGCGCGCAGGCTCCAGGTGTGGAGCTCGACGCAGACCTCCACCGGGGTGCGCGCGGCGGTCGCGGCGAAGCTGGGCCTCGATCTGGCGCAGGTGGACGTGATCACCCCCGACGTCGGCGGCGGGTTCGGCGTGAAGATCCTGCACCCCTGGCCGGAGGAACTACTGGTGCCGATGGCCGCGATGGCGCTGGGGCGGCCGGTGAAGTTCACCGAGGACCGCCGCGAGCACTTCATCTCCTCGGCGCACGAGCGTGGCCAGCACCATGAGGTCGAGGTCGGCTTCGACGACGAGGGCAGGTTGCGGGGACTGTCCGTGCGGTTCTGGCACGATCACGGCGCCTACACGCCGTACGGTCTGATCGTTCCCATCATCACGTCCACCCAACTGCTGGGACCGTACAAACCGCACAACTATCGCGTGGTCTTCGAAAGCCTATACACCAACACGGTCGTCGTGACGCCGTACCGCGGAGCGGGCAGGCCGCAGGGGGTGTATGTGATGGAGCGGACGATGGACGCGATCGCGGCGCATCTCGGCAAGGACCGCGCCGAGGTGCGCGCCGCCAACTTCATCCAGCCGGACGAGTTCCCCTACGACCACGGACTGACCTTTCAGGACGGGCGGCCGCTGCGATACGACTCCGGTGACTTTCCCGCTTCGCTGGAGAAGCTGAAGAAGCTCATCGGCTGGGACGACTTCGAAACCATGCGAGACGAGCTGCGCGCGCGGGGGCGCAGGGTCGGCATCGGGCTCGCCTGCTACGTCGAGGGCACGGGTGTTGGGCCGTACGAGGGCGCGCACATCCAGGTCGAGACGTCGGGCAAGGTCAAGGTCGCTATTGGACTGACCTCGCAGGGGCAGGGACACCACACCGCGTTCGCGCAGGTGGTGGCCGACGAGCTGGGGGTGCCGTTCGAGAACGTGGAGGTCGTCACCGGTGACACCCGCCGGATGCCCTACGCGGTGGGAACCTTCGCCTCTCGCGCCGCGGTGATGAGCGGCACGGCGGCCGCGCTGGCGGCACGCAAGGTCAAGGACAAGGCGTTGCGCATCGCGGCCGAGGCGCTGGAGGCGTCGGTCGACGACCTCGAACTCGTCGACGGTGAGGTGCGGGTGAAGGGCGCGCCGGATTCGCGGATGGAGCTCGGCACGGTGGCCGTGCTGTCCAACCCGTTGCGGTACGCCTTCGACGAGGCGTCCAAGGCGGCGACGCAGTTCTCCGTCGGCAACGCCGACCGGCCGCCGATCGCCGAGAACGAACAGCCCGGTCTGGAGGGCGCCGAGTTCTACTCGCCACAACAGTCCACGTTCGCCAACGGCATGCACGCCGCGATCGTGGAGACCGACCCCGACACCGCCGAGATCCGCATCCTGCGATACGCGGTGGTGCACGACTGCGGCACGCTGATCAACCCGATGATCGTGGAGGGGCAGATCCACGGCGGTGTCGCGCAGGGCGTCGGCGGCGCGCTGTACGAGCGGATGGCCTACGACTCGTCGGGGCAGTTGCTCAACGCGTCGTTCATGGACTTCTTGATGCCGTTCGTCACCGAGGTCCCGGAGTCCATCGACATCGACCACCTGGAAACCCCCTCGCCGCTCAACCCGCTCGGCATCAAGGGTGCGGGCGAGGCGGGGGTGATCCCGTGCTCGGCGGTGTTCGCCTCCGCGATCGAGGACGCCGAGGGGCTGCCGATCACCTCGATGCCCATCTCCCCTTCGGAGCTGTTTCACCTTCGGCTCCGTCACCAGGAAGGACGCACTACCTCATGAGAATCGCCGGACAGGCCACCCTGAACGCCCCGGTCGAGCAGGTCTGGGACGCGTTGCTGGACCCGGCGGTGCTGGTCCGTACCATTCCCGGCTGTGAGCGGCTGGAAACGACGGGGGAGAACTCCTACTCGATGACCGTCACGGCCGGTGTCGCTTCGATCAAGGGAACCTACGCGGGCACGTGCAGCCTGCGTGATCTGGACCCGCACCGGTCGCTGGTGTTGTCGGCCCAGGGAACGGGTGCTCCGGGAACGATCAGCGCGGACGTCAAGGTGGCTTTCGCTGACAACTCCGACGGAACCACCCTGCTGTCCTACGACGCCGACGCCGTGGTCGGCGGGATGATCGGCGGCGTGGGACAGCGGATGCTGACCTCGGTCAGCAAGCGGTTGGCCGGTGAGTTCTTCAACGCCGTGGACGGTGTGCTGGCGGGCGCGGTGCCTGGCGGCCAGGCGGAGGCAGCCGTCGAGCCGGTAAAGCCGACTCCCCCGGGCGCCGCGGTGTTCACCGCACCCGCACCCGCAGCAGCGAGGGAGTCGGAGCCGTTCCTGAAAGGTGTGGCACTGGGTGCTGGGCTGGTGTTGCTCGGGGTGTTGGCGGGCTCGTTGGCGGGCAGGCGCTGCCGGGGGTAGCACTCACCGACTCCAGGCTCGCGCCGCCGCCGGCATCATGGTCCGGCGGCGGCGCGGGCCGTTTCGGGCCCTGTCACGGGCGGCGACGGGTGGGTTGCCTCGGCGGGACGGACACCACGAAATCTGGCAGGGTATGCCAATGATCTGCCCTCGTGGTGGGAGATAGTGCCATAGTCGGAGGTGGCTGGGCAGGTTTGAATCTGCTGCATGAGTGAGCAGCGCCGCATCCGTATCGGGATGGATACCGGGGGCACCTTCACCGACGTCGTCGCCTTCGACGAGGCGACCGGTGAGTTGACCGTCACCAAGACACCGTCCACACCGGACAACCCTGCCGACGGTTTCATGACGGGCATCGAGAAGGTGCTGGCCGTGCTGGGTGGTTTCGAAGGCACGGACGGCCCGGATCGGGGCGCCGCCATCAGTGCGGTCAGCCACGGCACCACGGTTGCCACCAACCAACTGCTCGAAGGCAAGGTCGACAGGCTCGGCTTCATCACCACCGAGGGCTACGAGGCGGTACTGGAGATCGCCAGGCAGAGCGTGCCGGACGGCTACGGCAACTCCTACTTCTGGGTCAAGCCGGACCGGATCGTCCCGCGTCACCTGGTGCGCTCGGTGCAGGGCAGGCTCGACCACACCGGCGCGGAAATCCGGCCCTTCGACGAGGCCGCGGCTCGCGAGGTCGCTCGCTGGTTCCGGCAGAAGGGAATCGAGGCGATCGGCGTGTGCTTCCTGCACGCCTACGCCAACCCCGCACACGAGGAGCTGATGCGGGCCGTGCTCGCCGAGGAACACCCCGACGCGGTGGTGTCGGTGTCGTCGCAGGTGCTGCGGGAGTACCGCGAATACGAGCGGTCGATGACCACGCTCGTGGACGCGGCGGTGAAGCCGAAGCTGTCCCGTTACGTCAACAACATCAAGACCAGGCTGGACGCCTACGCCACCTCCGAGGGCAAGGCCGGTCCGCCGCTGTACGTGATGAAGTCCAACGGTGGCGTGCTCAGCGCCGACGAGGTGGTGCACCAGCCGATCACCACCGTGTTGTCCGGTCCCGCCGCGGGTGCGCTCGGTGCGGCGCTCATCGCGCAGACGGCCGGCTTCCACAAGGTCGTCACCTGCGACGGCGGCGGCACCTCCACCGATGTCTCGGTCGTCATCGACGGTGAACCGACCCTGACCACCGAGGGCAGCGTGGGGGCCTACCCCTGCAAGATCCCGATGATCGACGTCGCGACGGTCGGCGCGGGTGGCGGTTCGATCGCCTGGCTCGCCCCGGAAGGCAACCTCAAGGTCGGCCCACACTCGGCGGGGGCCGATCCCGGGCCGCTGTGCTACCTCAAGGGCGGCACCGACGTCACCGTCACCGATGCCCACGTGGTGCTCGGTCGCATCCCCGCGCACCTGCTCGGCGGTGAGATCCCGCTCGACGTCGAGGCCGCACGCAACGGGCTGCGGACGCTGGCGGGCAAGCTGGGACTCACGGTGGAGCAGTGCGCCACCGGGGTGTTGGAGATCTCGGCCTGGAACCAGGCCAACGCGCTGCGGCAGATCACCGTCAAACGCGGGCTCGACGTGCGCGACTTCACCCTCACCACGTTCGGCGGCTCGGGTTCGCTGCTGCTGTGCAGGCTCGTCGACATCCTGAACCTGCCCGCGGTGCTCGTTCCGCCCAACCCCGGCAACGTCTCGGCTTTCGGCCTGCTCACCGTGGACGTGAAGAACGACTACGTGCGAACCCACGTGTGCCTGCAAGAAGCGCTCACCCCACAGGCACTGTCCACAGCGTACACCGAACTCACCGAGCAGGCACGGGCGGCGCTGCTGAAGGAAGGCTTCGCCGAGTCCGAGCACCAGTTCGTGCGCACCGCCGACGTCCGCTACTTCGGGCAGGCCTTCGAGGTCCGGGTACCCGTGCCGGAAGGGCCGGTCGACGAGGCGCTGATCGAGGAGGTGGCCCGCCGCTTCCACGTCGAGCACCGCGCGCTGTACGGCTACGACTTCGCCGCCGACGACAGCCAGCAGGTCGAGTGGGTCAACCTGCGGGTCGCCGGGATCGGCGCCATCCGGCGGCCACGGTTGGTGGCACACGAGATCGCCGCCGACCTCGGCGCTGCTGAGGAACGTTCCCGCCGAGGAGTGTGCTTCGACGCCGAGCAGGGCTACCTCGACACGCCGGTCTACTGGCGGCCGGACCTGCGGCCGGGCCAGGTCGTCGCAGGCCCCGCGATCGTGGAGGAGTTCGGCGCCACGGTGCCGCTGCACCCAGGCTTCACCGCACGCATCGACCAGTACCTCAACATCATCGTGACCCGGGAGGGGCAGGCATGAACACCACCACCGACAGCCGCAGAGCACCGACCCGGTTCCCGTTCGACACCCTGACGGCGGACGCGGGCGCGAGCGCCGACCCGGTGCTGGTCGAGATCGTGCAGGGCAGCCTCGCCTCGGTGGAGATGGAGGTGGAGACCGCCATCGCACGGACCTCACGCAGCCCCATGATCCGCGACGCGCACGACTTCCGGGCAGGTATCCACGACCGGCTGCTGCGCAAGCTGACCGGGCGCTCCTACAGCGCGTTGGTGCATCCGGTG
The DNA here is from genome assembly GCF_000244955.1 of Saccharomonospora marina XMU15. Lineage (GTDB taxonomy): Bacteria > Actinomycetota > Actinomycetes > Mycobacteriales > Pseudonocardiaceae > Saccharomonospora_A > Saccharomonospora_A marina. Next base: position 1,824,775 of record NZ_CM001439.1, read on the forward strand.
GTGCGCGACTTTCCGCTGGAGCAGATGAAGCCGGGCGACGTGTTCTTCCACAACGACGTCTACCGCTCCGAGGGCGGGATCGGCCACCTGCCCGACCTGTGTGTGACAGTGCCCGTCTTCCACGACAGTGGTCGCGGGCCGCAGGTGGTGGCGTTCGTGCAGGCGTTCGGCCATCACGACGACATCGGTGGGGCGGTGCCCGGCTCGATGCCCAGCCAGGCCACCAGCGTGTTCGAGGAAGGCCTGATGGTGCCGCCGATCCGGTTGTGGGAGCAGGGCGAACCCAACCGCGCGGCGCTTTCCATCATGACGAGGAACTCGCGCATGCCCGAGTCGCTGGCGGCCGACCTCGACGCCGAGTGCGCGGCCTGCCTGATGGGGGCGCGCAGGCTCGGCGAGCTGTTCGACCGCTACGGCCGCGACACCGTCGAGGCCTGCTTCGACGCCGTCATCGACCGCACCACCCAGACCTACCGGCGAGAGATCCTGTCGAAGATCCCGGTCGGCTCGTGGGTGTGGGAGGACTACGCCGAGCACGACGGCGTGGAGGAGCCCAAGCTGCACCGGCAGCGGATCACGCTGACCAGGACCGCGCCCGACGACCCGGACGGGGAGCGGCTCGTCATCGACTTCGCGGGCACCTCCCCGCAGGCGAAGGGCCCGATCAACCACTGCGGCGACTACTCCGACGGGGTGTTTCTGAAGAAGTGGCTCGCCCCGATCCTGCGCAACCTGGCCGACACCCCGGAGCGGATGGCCGAACTGGACGTCAACGAAGGCATCGTGCCGCTGATCGAGATGCGGTTCCCGCCGCCGGGAACGCTGCTGACGCCGGTGTTCCCTGCGCCGACCAACGCGCGAACGTTCGTCATCCTGCGGTTGCTCGGTGTGCTGGCCGGGGTGGTCGCCAAGGCGGTGGACGGCGACATGCCCGCCGACCAGGAGACGATCCGATACACCGGCGTGTACGGGCAGGACCGTGAGGGGCGGCCCTACCTGATGCGGGAGGTGCTGGGCGGCGGCTCGGGCGGCAGGCCCTACGCCGACGGTGAGGACACCATCCACGTCGTTCCGGATTCCCGGAACCTGCCGACGGAGTTCACCGAGTCGCGTTTCCCGTTCCTGGTGGAAAAGCTGTCACTGGCGGTCGACTCGGGCGGCGCGGGGAAGTTCCGTGGCGGGCTGGGTTACGAAAAGCACATCCGGATGCTGCGTGATGCGCACTTCATGTCGATCGCCGACCGGTCCATTCTGTCCTGTTGGGGTGTCAAGGGAGGCAAGGCGGGAAGGCCGTTCGAGGTGACCATCGATCCGGGCGGGCCGAACGAGCGGCAGGTGGACGCGCTGGCCGACGCCGAACCGGTGCGAGCCGGCGAGGTGATCCGGATACGCACGACGGGTGGCGGGGGCTGGGGTGACCCGCTGCAGCGCGATCCCGAACTCGTCGTCCGCGATGTGGTGTGGCGCAAGGTTTCCTGGGCTGCCGCACTGTCGGACTACGGGGTTGTGCTGACCGGATCGCTGGAGGACGACACGGTGGGCTACGACGAACTGGCCACCCGGCGCCACCGTGACCGGATGCGTGAGCACACCGAAGAGTCGGCGTTCTTCGACCGGGGACCCGGCTACGCGCGACTCAGCGGCGGGCAAACCACCGCCGATGTCGACCGGATCTGACGGGGCCGGCCTCGATGGCAGCTTCTGTCGGATGTCGCCGGGTTCACTGTGCGAACTTGCCAATGATCGAGGGCGACGGCGGCCCTAGTGTCGAAGCCATGCGGATCGTGATCGCTCTCGGCGGAAACGCCATGACCGCGGCCGACGGGCAGGCACGCCCGCAGGACCAGCGGGCGGCCATCACCGAGGCGGCGGAGCCGATCGCGGACCTGGTCGCCGCCGGCCACCAGCTGCTGCTCACCCACGGCAACGGGCCGCAGGTGGGCAACCTGCTGGTCAAGAACGAACTCGCCGCCGACGTGGTCGCCCCGGTGCCGCTGGATTGGTGCGGGGCACAGACGCAGGCCACCATCGGCATGCTGTTGCTGAATGCGCTGGACCGGGCGCTGTCGGTGCGCGGGCTCGGCGCGCGGACTGCCGCGCTGGTCTCGCGTACGCTCGTCGATCCCGACGACGAGGGCATGCGCACCTACAGCAAGCCCATCGGGCGTTACCTCCCGCCGGCCGAGGTCGAGAAGCTGAAGGCGCACGGGCAGCGGTTCGTCGAGGTGCCGCGACGGGGCTGGCGGCGCGTCGTCGCGTCACCGCGACCACGGCAGGTGCTGGACCTGCCCGCTGCCGAGGTGCTGCTGGAGGCAGGCTACGTCGTCGTGTGCTCCGGCGGCGGCGGGATACCCACCATGAGGGCCGGGGACGGCAGCCTGCACGGTGTGGAGGCCGTTATCGACAAGGACCTCACCGCCGCGTTGCTCGCCGAGCAGCTCGGCGCCGACGTGCTGGTGATCGCCACCGATGTGGAGGCGGTGGTGGCGGGTTGGGGAACGCGGGCCGCCACATCGATCGGCCGGGTCAGCAGCACGCGACTGCGCGAGATCGCCGAGGAACACGCCTTCGCCGCGGGGTCGATGGGCCCCAAGGTGGAAGCGGTCATCCGGTTCGTCGAGCGGGCAGGGGGCAGCGGGATCATCACCTCGCTGCACCGGTTGGCCGACGCTCTCGACGGCACGGTGGGTACCCATGTCGTTCCCGATGAGACCGGGACCGGCGCGCGTTCCGCCTGAACATCCCAGAAGGAAGGAAGCAGACATGCCACCCGCGATCGAAGTACGCAAGGTGCCGATCCACTCGGTCGCCGACGCGAGCGAGCTGGCCAAGCTGATCGACGAGCGCGTGCTTGAGGCCGACAGGGTCGTCGCCATCATCGGCAAGACCGAGGGCAACGGCGGGGTGAACGACTTCACCCGGATCATCGCCGACCGCGCCTTCCGCGAGGTGCTCGTGGAAAAGGGCACCCGGTCGATGGAGGAGGTTCGGCAGGTCCCGATCGTGTGGTCGGGCGGGACCGACGGCGTGATCAGCCCGCACGCCACGATCTTCGCCACCGTCGAGGAAGGCAAGGCCGAACCCACCGACGAACCACGGTTGACGGTCGGGTTCGCGATGAGCGAGCAGCTGCTGCCCGAGGAGATCGGCCGCCGCCCGATGATCGAGAAGGTCGCGGCCGGGGTGAAGGAAGCCATGGCCCGCGCGGGCATCACCGACCCCGCCGACGTGCACTATGTACAGACGAAGACGCCGCTGCTGACCATCGAAACGATCCGCGACGCCAAGAGCCGGGGCAAGTCGGTGTGGACCGAGCACACGCTGGAGTCGATGGACCTGTCCAACGGCACCACCGCGCTCGGCATCGCGGTGGCACTCGGCGAGATCGACATGCCCAGTGACGAGGACGTCATGCACAACCGCGACCTGTACTCCAAGGTCGCGTCGTGCTCCTCGGGCGTGGAACTGGACAGGGCGCAGATCGTGGTCGTCGGCAACGCCAGGGGCGTCGGCGGCCGGTACCGCATCGGCCACTCCGTGATGCGCGACGCGCTCGACCAGGACGGCATCTGGGACTCCGTTCGCGACGCCGGGCTCGGCCTTCCCGCGGTCCCTCACTCCCGTGACCTGGACGGTCGGCTGGTGAACGTGTTCCTCAAGTGCGAGGCCTCACCGGACGGCATGGTGCGCGGGCGGCGCAACGCGATGCTCGACGACTCCGATGTGCACTGGCACCGCCAGATCAAGGCATGCGTGGGTGGCGTCACCGCCGCGGTGACCGGTGACCCGGCTGTCTTCGTGTCCGTCTCGGCCGTCCATCAGGGTCCTTCCGGGGGTGGAACGGTGGCGGCGATCGTCGATCTCGGTGCGGAACCGACCGGTTACCGCGCTCCACGCGACTGACGACGCCGAACCACCGCGGTCGGGCCCGCCACCCACGGCGGGCCCGACCGGGCATAACTCTTCCACTGTAGACATCGAGAGAAGCCATGTCAGAAGCAGAACTGTGCCTGCGCTCGGCCACCGAGCTGGCCGCGATGTTGCGTCGGCGCGAGGTTTCGGCCAGGGAAGTGCTCGATGCGCACCTTGAGCGCATCGACGCGTTGAATCCGAAGGTGAACGCGATCGTCACCGTGGCACGCGAGCACGCGAACCGTGCGGCGCGGGCCGCGGACGAGGCGATCATGAGCGGCGGGCCGCTCGGCCCGCTGCACGGGCTCCCGGTCGCCCACAAGGACCTGACCGAGACCAAGGGCATCCGTACGACCTACGGATCGCCAGCCCGGGCGGATTACGTTCCCGACTTCGACAGCATCGTGGTGGAGCGGCTGACCTCGGCGGGAGCCGTGACGGTCGGCAAGACCAACACGCCGGAGTGGGGCACCGGGTCGCAGACGTTCAACCCGCTGTTCGGTGTCACCCGCAACCCCTACGACCTGACCAAGACCGTGGGCGGCAGCAGCGGGGGAGCGGCGGCCGCGCTGGCCGCCAGGCTGGTTCCCATCGCCGACGGCACTGACATGGGCGGGTCGCTGCGCAACCCGGCGAGTTTCTGCAACGTGGTGGGGCTGCGGCCATCCATCGGCAGGGTGCCGATGTGGCCGACCGCGGACCCGATGTTCACCCTGAGCGTGGCGGGGCCGATGGCGCGGACGGTCGCCGACGTCGCGCTGCTGATGCGGGTGCTGGCCGAACCCGACCCGCGTTCACCGCTGTCCCACCACGTTCCGGCAGCGAGGTTCGCCGACCCGCTCGAGCGTGACTTCACCGGCACCACCGTGGCGTGGAGCGACGACCTGGGTGGCCTGCCCGTCGACGAGCGAGTATTGCGGGCGATGGCCCCGGGCAGGCAGGTGCTGGGGGAACTGGGTTGCCGGGTGGTCGATCGCGACCCGGACCTCACCGGTGCCGAGGACGCGTTTCGCACCTGGCGTGCCTGGTACTACGCGCTGAGTCTCGGCGGGCTTTACCGCGAGCATCCGGAGTGGTTCGGCGAGAGCGCCGCGTGGAACATCGAGGTAGGGCAACGGGTGACGGGGGATGATCTGGCTCGCGCGCAGCAGCGACGGATCGCGCTCTACCACCGGATGCGCGAGTTCCTCGACACCCATGAGTTCCTGGTGACCCTGGTGTCGCCCGTGCCGCCCTTCGACGTCGAACTGCCCTACCCGCCCGAGGTCGCAGGGGTGGAGTCGGAGACCTACCTGGACTGGATGCGGTCGTGCTACTGGATTTCCGCTACCGGGCTGCCTGCTGCCTCGGTGCCGTGCGGGTTCACCGACGACGGCCTTCCGGTGGGCCTGCAGATCGTGGGCCGACCGGGAGACGACTTCGGCGTGCTGCAACTGGCACACGCGTTCGAGTCCGCCACCGCAACCGGTCTGCGCGCACCCGTTCCGCCTGCGGACACCGACGATTCACACGGGAGCACGCCGTGACGACGGCGACACAGCAGGCAGGGCGCGGCGCGGGCCCGCTGTCCGGCACGGTGGTGGTGGATCTTTCCCGCGCGCTCGCGGGGCCGCACGCGACGATGATGCTCGGCGACCTCGGAGCGCGCGTCATCAAGGTGGAGGCCCCCGGACGTGGCGACGACACCAGGGGCTGGGGTCCACCGTTCGTGCGGCCGGACCGCGACAGCGGCGAAGCGGGCGAGGAGTCGACATACTTCCTTTCCGCCAACCGAAACAAGGAATCGATCGCACTCGACCTCAAGAACGCCGCCGACCACGCCACGCTGCTTCGGATGATCGCGCGGGCGGACGTGCTCGTGGAGAACTTCCGAACCGGGGTGCTTGACCGGCTCGGGCTCGGCTTCACCGAGTTGCACCGGCTGAACCCGCGGCTGGTGATCCTGTCCATCACCGGGTTCGGCCACGACGGGCCGGAGGGCGGGCGAGCGGGCTATGACCAGATCGCGCAGGGCGAGGCCGGGCTGATGTCGCTGACCGGGCCCAGCCCGGACCAGCCGCAGAAGTTCGGCACTCCGATCTGTGATCTGCTCGCCGGGATGTACGGCGCTTACGGCGTGCTCGCCGCACTGCTGGAACGCGGCAACACCGGCAAGGGCAGGGTGGTCCGTACCTCACTGCTCGCCGCGGGGGTCGGGGTGCACGCCTTCCAGGCCACCCGCTGGACCGTGGCGGGCGAGGTCGGGCGGGCGCAGGGAAACCACCACCCCTCCATCGCCCCGTACGGGCTGTTCCGCTGCGCGGACGGTTCGGTGCAGATCGCCGTCGGCAGCACGGACCTGTGGACCAGGTTCTGCGCGGGGTTCGACCTCGACCCGGGCGATGGCAGGTTCGCCACCAACGCCGACCGGGTGGCCAACCACGCCGAGCTCGTCGAGATGATCGAGCAGACGTTCTCGATGTGGAAGGCGGCTGACCTGCTCGCGCGGCTGGCCGACCTTGGTATCCCCGCCGGGCGGGTGCGCACCATCGACCAGGTCTACGAGTGGGAGCAGACCCGCAGCCAGGGGCTGGTGGTGGACGTCGAGCACGACACGCTCGGCACCGTCACGCTGGCGGGACCGCCGCTGCGGTTCTTCGACACCGAGGGCGCGGAGGTCACCCGCGACCGGCATGTCGCGCCGCCGGTGCTGGACGCGGACGGCGAACACATCCGAGCCTGGCTCGACCAGCCGGCACCGTGACCCCGACGTGTCCGCGCAGTCCGACGTTGCGGCGTCAGACGACCGTGAAGGCATGCATCATGTCGTTGTCCTCGTGCTCGAGCACATGACAGTGCCAGGGGTACGCGGCGGGAGTGGGCGTCGCGTCCGGAAGGTCGAAGCGGGCGAGGAGGTCCACGGTCTCGTGTGGACCGATCGACACCGTGTCCTTCCAGCCGCCTTCGTACCCGACGGGCCGGTGTCGGCCTGCGGAGTTGTGCCGGGCCAGGATCTGGAACTGCACGAGGTGCAGGTGGATCGGATGCGCGACCGGCGCCGGGTTGCTGATCGACCAGACCTCCGTCGTAGCGGCATGGGGACGGACGAACGCCGGGTCGCTCCAGAACCCAGGACGCCAGCCGTCACCGACGCCCGGGTACGTCCCAGGCGGGACCGCAGGGTCGTGATACCACAGCAGCCACGGGTTGGCGGTCGAGGCTGGACGGTCCGGCCGTAGCCGCTGCATCAGCATGCGCCGCCGCACCCGGGCCCGTCGCGGGTCGAGCAACTCGAACCACGGATCGAGCCGCCGCGGCAACCCCGGTCTGTGCCCCAGCTGTTGGCCGACATCGAACCGCATGATCTCGCTGATCCGCGGCCCTGGTGGGTTCGACTCGGGCGCGACGTTGAGCAGGCGCACCTTCGCGCCCGCCGGCGCGGAGGAGAAGTCGACGAGGACGTCGAGTCGTTCCGCCGGGGCCAGTGCGACCGTTCGCACGCCTGCCACCGGCTTGGCCAGCAATCCCCCGTCCGTGCCGAGCACGGTGAACCTGCCATGGTCCAGGGCCAGGTGGAATGTGCGGTGCTGGGCGGCGTTGAGTAGCCGCAGGCGGTAGACCCCGCGGTCCACATCATGGCGCGGCCACGCGGTGCCGTTGACGATCGCGACGGCGCCCTGCACGTTCCCGACCCACGGGCCGGGTGGGTAAGCCAGCGTGCCGTCCTCGTGGAAGTCGCGGTCCTGGATCATCAGCGGCAATTCGTAGGGAAGCCCGGCGGGCAGGCCGAGTTCCTCCTCGAGCGGATCGCGGATCAGGTAGAAGCCGGCGAGCCCGGCGTAGGCGTTCAGCCGGGTGATCGCGGCCGCGTGATCGTGGTACCACAACGCCGGGGCGCGCTGGCTGAGCGGGTGCTGCTGGTTCGGGTAGTGGTAGTTGATCGTCTCACCGTGCAGCGACCACGCGTCGGGGAAGCCGTCGTCACCGGGTGCGACCCGCGCGCCGTGCAGGTGGGTGGCAGCCCGCGGCGTGCCCACCTGTTCCTCACCGAGCTCGCGCCCGTCGAACTCGGGGAACGTCCCGTGCCACGTCGCGGGGTCGATCGAGTCGCGGAACAGGTGCTGCCTGCCGAGCGCGTTGTGCTGGGCGATCCACAGTGGAACGTCCCGGACGGCCTCGATGGTGGGTCCTGGCCACGTCGGCCCTTCGCCGCCGTCGAAGCCCCAGATCGCAGTGTCCGACAATGCCGCGTGCACGCGCTGCCGTCCTGGGCGCATCGTCATCCGGATACCCCCGTCATGACCTGCTCGCAACGTGGGGGGTAACGCGAGTGGATCGACGAAGCGAGGCAGTCGCGCGGCGGCTGCCTCGCGAGCTGGAGCGTCGCGCAGGCTCAGCAGCATCGCCGCGGCCACGCCGGAGCCCGCGAGTAGCAGGTCGCGTCGGGTCAGCATGAGGTGCTCCGCGGGTAGTCGTGAGGTTTCCGCGTCCCTGTCATCGAGTTCCTTCCGCCGCGGTGGGCGCGGCCTGGGGTCGCAGTTCCCAGCGATCCCAGGCCGCGCGCTAGCTCAGACTTCGCCCCGCTCCGGGTGCACCATCGCCTTGCCCCTGTCGAACCAGACGTACACCGCCATGTCGGGACCGGCTCTGGTGTAGTCCTGGCTGGAGTCGGGTTCGGAGGGGCCGGGGCCGCCGCCGACCCAGACGTTCGCGGTTTCCCTCAGCTTCGTCATGTCGATGACCGAGTACGCGCGCCCTGGACGCTCGGAGACGACTCCCTCACTCCAGTCCTGGTTGAAGGTGGCGTAGTGGGAGCCGATCCGCCCGGTCGGGATGTTCTTGTGGAACGTCGGCGGGTCGTCGCCGTTCAGCTTCATCACGGTCACGAAGTTGTCGTATCGGTTGGTCACGAACGCGTACCCTTCGGCCGGACCTTTCGGGAAGAAGGCGATGTCTGCGCCCAGACCGGCGGGGATCAGCTTTTCCAGCCTGCGCTCGGCGATGTTGATGACACTGACGGCCGAGGCGTCCTGGTTGCCGATGAGGAGCCACTTCCCGTCGGGAGTGATCCGAGGGTTCAATCGCTGGAACGCCGACGCCGGGAGGTCGGTGCGGTGCTCGCCCTCGATGTCGATCTGGTCGGTCACTTCGAGCGTATTGACGTCGACGAACGTCGCGGTGTTGCTGCGGGCATCGGCGGTGGCGAGTGCCTTGTGGTCGAAGGTTTCGGCCATGTTGAACGGCCCGTCTCCCACCGTGATCGTGTCGATGACCTGGTAGGTGTCCGCGTCGATGACGGTGACGGTGTCCTCGCCGAAGTTGCTTACGAAAAGTCGTGGCCCGTTCTTGGTTCGAACGTGCTCGACGTAATTGGGCCGATCACCGACCGGGATGGTGGCCATGGTCTGCTGCGCGTTGATATTGATCACGCTGATGCTGTCACCGTCGAAGTTCGCGCTGTAGGCGATCGCGCCGTTCGGGTCGAACTCCAGGTGTCGCGCGCCCAGTCCGGTGGGGATCTCGTTGGTGAATTCGTTGGTCACCATGTCGAAGACCTTGATGGACGACGACGGCGCGAAGGCCATCACGAACGCGAAGTTGCGTCCAGGTACGGCCATGAAGTGGTGTGGCTTGGAGACGCCGTCCGACCGGTCGGAGGGCACCGCCACCTCTTTGATCAGGTCGTTCGTCTCGGCCTCCCAGACCTTGACGCTGGAGGGCCCGTTAATCGCGCCGGGCTCCGAGGACGGAGTTATCGTGTAGATCCTGGGGGCAAGGGCGAACCTGTCCGTTGCGGGGTCGAGCTCACGTTCCCCGGCAGTCCAGGCGGTGAGGGGCGCGACGAGTATCACCGCCGCCGCCGCGCGGACGAGCCAGGCGTGTGTTGCCTTCCGCCCCGGCATTCGGCGCTTTCTGGCCGCTGTTTTCATGGTGTTCCTCCATTTCCTCCCGGGTCTGGTCTGCCCGCGAGCTGGCGGTTCAGCGGAACTCGTAGTCGGTGCCGGGGAACTGCCCGAGCGAGGTTGGCGGCAAGTCGGTGGCGGTGACCCTGCCTTCCAGCCGAGGGGAGATCGGGGAGTGGATTCGCAAGTACTCACGTACCGCGTCGTGAAGCGTGAAACCGAGCGTGGTCTTGTTGCGCACACCCTTGATGCGGCACAGCACGTCCGAGGGATCGCCACCGCGCTCGCAGGCCACGACCCGGTACATCCGGTCCGGGTCGACGGGCTCACCACCGATCTTGATCGAGTTCACCCGCTCGCCGAACGGTTTGCCCGCGGTGAAGTTCACTTCCATACCGCGCATCCGCACCACCCAGCCACCGAAGCGTTCGGTCGGGTCGGAGGCGAAGACGTTGTTGAGCTCCTTTTCCAGCCATGGCCGCAGCAAGGAGCCCTGCACGTCGGCCGACTGGGCCCCGGCGTTGACGGGCAGCATGCTCCAGAGGTAGTCCTCGGTGATCCGGGCCAGGCCGCTCGGCCCCGGCACCAGCGGTGGGCAGAAGCGGAATCCGTTGGACAGCGCGACGTCCGGGCGCGCCTTCTCGAACATCGCATCGGTGATCATGTTGTCCATCGGCGTCTCGAGGATGTAGTAACGCATCAGCGGGGTCCTCGTATGGCCGATCACCTTCTCCAAGCGGGCCGCGTACGGCCCGGCCGACCTGCTGACGGTTGCCCGCATGCGCGGTTCCTCGGTGTAGCGGCGCTGCGCCACCTCCATCAGCTCGTAGCCCTGCTCCCGGACCTTGCCGTTCTCCACCACCACGTCGAGCCGACCGACGAACGACCCGAACGCGCCCGGCTCGGTGACGCGGCACTGCTCGCCCTGGATGGGGTTGCGGATACGTTCGTGGGTGTCTGCGCCGAGGATGTAGTCGACGCCGGCCATGTAGTCGTGCGAAGCCAATCCCACCTGCTGCGCGATGCCCATGTGGGTCATCGCCAGCACGAGGGCACAGCCCTCGCCCTCGCGCAGCATGCGGATGTGCTCGGCCGCGTTGTACTCGGGAAAGGTGAACTTCATGCCGACGCTGTATTCCGGGTCCTGACGGACGGGAACTCGAGGTTCGTTGAAGCCGATCACCCCGATACGCGTGCCGGCGACCTCCAACACGTGGTGGGGTCTGAAGAGGAAGTCACCCGGTTGCCCGTTCTCGTCGTGGAACATGTTGGTGCAGATGACGGGGGAGCCGTAGTCGTTGATCACCTTCAGTAGCTGGTCCTTGCCGTAGACGACCTCCCAGTTGCCGGGGAGAACGAGGTCGTAGCCCATTTCGCGCATGATCGGGGCCATCACCTCGCCCCGGCTCAGCGCCGCGTAGCCGCTGCCCTGGAAACAGTCACCGCAGTCGGCCAGCACGGTCCCGCCCGGGTTCTCCGCTCGAACCTGGTCGACGAGGCTCTTGATCCGGGCGAAACCTCCGGTCCGGCGGAAGACGGGGCGGTCGTTCTCCCAGAAGAACTCATCGTGCGTCTCGAGTTGGCCGTGGAAGTCGGCGGTCTGCAAGATCGTCAGGTGGCTCGCGGCGCCGCTGGCGACGGCCCGGCTTCGGCTCATCGCCTGCCTGGCAGCAGGTCCCTCGCCCGCGTGTGCGGCGACCACCGGGCCGAGCCCGACGGCGAGCCCCGCCGCGCCGAGCGCCTTGAGTAGGCCGCGGCGACCCATCGGGGACCCGTGGCCGTCGCCAGGCTCGCCGTCCGCCGTGGGCGCTCGGCCGGTGGGGTCGTTGCTGTCGTGCTGGTGACGCATCGCGCCGTCCTCCGCTTCTCCGGGTTCCACCACCGGTATCTCGGCGGCACAGTCGGCTCACGGTGTCGGAGTGGCGGGTCGGGTATCCATGGACGTCGTGTCCGGGTTCTCTAGACACACGTTGTCCTCGCCGCTGGACGCGGTTAGTGTTTTTGGATTTCCTCTACGGCAGAGGACGAGGTATGAGCGATCTCAGCGTCACCGACCCCGAGGTGCAGTGTCTGCGAGAGCGTGAGCGGCTACTGTGTCGTGTCCGTTACCTCGCCTCGCTGCTGGTTCTCGGCATGGCGGTGATCTTCGACCCGTTGAGCAGGGTGGGCGCCGTGGTGCTGGCCGCAGTGGCCGTCGGCCTGAGTGTCTACGACTCTCGTCGGCTCGCTCGGGTGCGCGAACTCCCCGATGTCTGTCGGTTGCGGACGGGCGGACTGCTCGCCGACGCCGCGATCGCCGGGCTGCTGTTCGTACTCTTCGCGTTCGACCCGGAAGCGATGCCGATCGCGCTGTTTCCCTTCCTGGTGTTCCGATTGGCGGTGCACTATGGCCTTTTCGGTGCATTGCTGGGGGCGCTCGTCTTCTTCGGAGTGCTGCTGCTGCGGGTGCATCTGCAGGCCAACGTGCTCGCGGAAGGCCAGCCGCGACCATCCCTGCTGCTGCTGTGGTCTTCGCTTGTGGTGCTGCTGATCGCCTTCTCGCGGGAGGTGCGCGTCCACGAGCGTGCCCGCAGGGCGGTTCTTCGCGAGCGGCGCAGGATCGCGAACGGGTTTCGCGAGACGATCGAGACGATCCTGGTGCGCTACGGCATTCCCGCGGACGCGCCGAACGCGACTGATGTGCACGCCGCGCTCCGCGAAATCTGCGAGGACGGGTCGATCTACCGACGTGCGTTGGCGAATCAGATCGCGGAGCTACTCGCGTCGACCAGTACGGACCTGGGCCTGACCCGGCGGGAGATGGAGATACTCGAACTGTTGGGCAGGGGCAGAACCTACGCGGGTATCGCGTCGGAGCTCTTCGTCACCGAGAGCACCGTTCGCAATCATGCTCACAACATCAGACGCAAGCTCGGGCTGGGCACGAAGGCGGAGCTCGTCGCGTTCGCCGCCGACTTCCTGGCACGGCGGGCCAAGCAGGCGCACCGGCTGCCGAGGCAGCGGCCTTCGCACCCGGGCAAGGGTGGTCCCGGCTGGACGGCCGAGGTGATCAGTTCGTGGCATCCCTCGCTGCCCGCGGTCGATGGATCGCCCACCGCGGTCGGCTCACCGGCGGGGCATCGACAGGCCGGCGGCGACCTCTCCCATGCCAAGGGGTCGCGCCGAATCACGGCGGCCTCCGGTGTCGCGCAGGACGATAGCCTGCGTGGTGGACCTGCGCCGGAGCAGCGGGCCACGTCGTAGCGGACAGGTCTGGCGGGCGAGCATGCCGACGCCGCCGCCGGGAGTGAGCTGTCGTCAGGAACCCTCGCGTGGTGGGAGTTGGAGTTCACGCAGCGGGTCGCCGCCGTCGATGAACAGCCGCCCGGACGGGGTGAGAGCATCGGCGATACGCCGGAGTGCGACCTTGCCTGCACGGGGATGCCGTCCGTCGAGGGCGCCGACCCGAACGGCGAAAGCCAGCTCGAACGGAGCTTCTCCTGGCAGCAGGTGAAACTCCTCCGCGGCGACCTGGCGGACGCTGAGCATGCCCGCTTCGATCTCGGCGGACGCGTTCTGCCGGGTGAGCGCGATTCCGTTGGCGGAGCGGTCGATCATCAGCACGTGGCCGCCGGTTTCCCCGCCTGTCCCGCCTACCCGCCGGGCGACGGCCTTCGCCGCGGCGCCGGGAGCGCCACCGATCTCCAGGACGCGCATCCCCGGCGCGAGTGGTAGTGCGTCGACGATCGCGGCCAGCCGCGCGGACAGTCCGCTCATACTGCCTGGCCCAGCTTGAACTTCACGGGGGACAGAGTACGCCCGGGTCCGCCGCCTGCGCGGCGGTTCACGGGCGCTACGAGCAGCCCCGTCAGCCTCCATGGTGGCGGGTCGTCGGTGGCACGCCGCTGGTCATGACGATCGCCGCTTCCTCGCCCAGCGGCGGGGCTTGTTCGATCAATCTCGGCTGGCCGGAGCGGTTGAGAAATGTCCGGTGCCATGGATTGGCGCTTTTCAACGGGCCCGAGGGGGCTTCAACGTGACCGTCACGGGTGTTCGGCGGAAAAGTGCTTGGCCGGTATCGCAGGATTGGTGGGTGCCCAGCGGATCCGAACCCACGCTCGCGACAGACCTGCAGGAGCGGGCGGCGCGTGCTCTCCCTGCCGAGCACGTCGAACGTCTTGGAGGGTGGTGGCTGCGCCACGCACCGGGCTGTGCTTGGTGGGTGGGGACGGTACTGCCCCACGGGACCGCCGACGGGCCAGGCGAACTGGCGGTCAGGGTTACCGAGGTGGAGCGGTACTACGCGGAAAGGGGATCACAAGCTCGGTTCCAGATCACCGCGGGAGTGGCTCCCGAAGGGCTTGACGAACTGCTGGCCGAACGCGGGTACCGGCGGCACGGGCTGATGTCGTTGCGGGCGGCGCCGACCTGCCGGGTGCTGGAGCGCGCCGGGTCCGGCTCGCCGTGCCTGCGAGTGCAGGAGCGGCCCACCCGTGCCTGGTTCGAGACCTGGCACGCCGTGTCCGGCACCGACACCGATCCGAGCGGCGAGTGGGCGCTGCTTCGGCGGGTGCGCTCGCTCTCCGCATACGCTTGCGCGCTCGCCGGGGACGAGGTCGTCGCGGTCGGCCGCGCGGTCGCCGACACCGGCTGGGCGGGGCTGTTCGGGATGGCCACCCGAGCGCGGGCGCGTGGCAGGGGAGCGGCACGTGGCGTGCTCGCCGCACTGGCGAGGTGGGCGGACGCGAACGGAGCCGACCACCTTTACCTGCAGGTGGAACGCGACAACGCGGCGGCCGTGCGGCTGTACGAGGGGATGGGATTCGGCGAGGTCAGTGAATACCACTACCGGGTCGCGACCTGACAGTCGGGGTCGGCCGCTGGTCTCGGCCGACCCCGACGAATGTCAGTCGCGTTCCAGTTCGGACTCCGCCTGCTTGATGGCCGCGAACTCCTCCTCCGGTGCCGCCGCGACGAGCCGGTGCCTGCTGTAGAACCAGAAGTAGGCGATCGCGGCGAGGAAGATGCACGCCGTGATGGCCGCCGCGATCTCGTCGACCACGAACGTGGCGATGACCGCCGCCACGGCGAGCACCAGCGAGACGCCTGTCGTCACGATGCCACCAGGGGTGCGGTAGGGCCGCTCCATTCCCGGCTCCTTCACCCGCAACACGATGTGGGAAAGGTTCAGCAACACGTAGGACACGGTGGCTCCGAAGACCGCGATGTTGATCAGCAGTGCGCCGTCCTGGGTGGCGGCGGCGAGGATGAACCCGACCGTGCCGGGCACGATGAGCGCCAGGTAGGGAGTCTTGCGCGCACCGGTCTTCGACAGCCACCTCGGCAGGTACCCGGCGCGGGACAGCGCGAACAGTTGCCGGGAGTAGGCGTAGATGATCGAGAAGAAGCTCGCGATCAGCCCGGCGAGACCGACGTAGTTGATGAACTGCGCGAGGAAGTTGTCCCCGCCGTAGGCGGCGCGCACGGCCTCGGGCAGCGGGTTGTCAGATGACGCGATGGCACTCGATCCTGCGGCACCGGGCGCGATCAGCAGGATCAGCGCCGCGAACACCACCAGCGCCCCCATGCCCGCGATGATGCCGCGCGGCATGTCCTTCTTCGGGTCGCGCGCTTCCTCCGCGGCCAGCGGAACGCCCTCGATGGCGAGGAAGAACCAGATGCCGTAAACGAGTGCGGCCATGGCGCCGGTGATGCCGAACGGCAGGAAACTGCTCGCGCCCGCCACGGCGTCGTCCGGCACGATGTCGAACAGGTTGTCCACGTCGAACTTCGGCACCATACCGACGACGAAGGCCACCAGCGCCACCACGGCCACCGCCGTGATCGCGAACATCAGCCGCAGTGCCTCGCCGACGCCGTAGAGATGGATGCCGATGAAGATGATGTAACAGACCAGGAACACCGGCCAGCTGTTGGTGATACCGAACAGCCCCAGTGTCTCGATGTAGCCGCCGATGAAGATCGAGATCGCGGCCGGTGCGATGGCGTACTCGATCAGGATCGCCACGCCGGTGGCGAACCCGCCGAGCGGGCCGAGTGCACGCCGGGCGAAGCCGTATCCCGCTCCGGCCACCGGCATGGCCGACGACATCTCCGCGAGGCCGAACACCATGCAGCCGTACATGAACGCCATCAGCACGGTGGCGATGAGCAGCCCACCCCAGCCGCCCTCGGCAAGGCCGAAGTTCCAGCCGGCGAAGTCACCGGAGATCACGTAGGAAACCCCGAGACCGGCCAGCAACAGCCAGCCGGCGGCGCCGCGCTTGAGTTGGCGCTGTCTCAGGTAGTTGTCGTCAACCTGGTCGTACTCGACGTGCTCGGCCACGACGCCTCCTCGGCAGAAAAGTTCAATGGATGTCGTGCCAGTCCTTTAAGTGCGCTGAGGGTCATGCACCGGATCGGCTTTGTCAAGGCCTTGACGAGCGTGCTGGTGCGGGGTACTAAGTGACCTGAATGGATCAGCACCGATCCTTTGAAAGAGCCCAGGCGCTGCGAGAGGGTGTCTCGATGAGAAACAGTCACGGCATGCTCACCCTCGACGCACTGCGCGACCTCGTGGCCGAGGGCACCGTCGACACCGTGCTGGTCGCGATGACCGACATGCAGGGCCGGTTGCAGGGCAAGCGTTGCGCCGCCGACTACTTCCTCAACGAGGTGGTCGACCACGCCACGGAGGCCTGCAACTACCTGCTGGCCGTCGACGTCGACATGAACACCGTCGACGGTTACGCCATGTCCTCCTGGGACCGCGGCTACGGCGATTTCGTGCTGCGGCCCGACCTCGCAACGCTGCGCCTGCTGCCGTGGCACGAGGGCACAGCGCTGGTGCTGTGTGACGTCGAGTGGGTGGAGGGCGGTGAGGTGGCCGTCTCGCCAAGGCAGGTGCTGCGCCGCCAACTCGACCGGCTGGCCGAACGCGGGCTCGCGGCGTACGTGGGCACCGAGCTGGAGTTCATCGTCTTCGACGATACCTACGAGCAGGCCTGGCAGCGCGGCTACCGCGAGCTCACCCCGGCCAACCAGTACAACGTGGACTACTCGATGTTGGGAACGGCCAGGGTGGAACCGCTGCTGCGCCGGATTCGAAACGCGATGGCGGGCGCCGGGATGTACGTGGAGTCGGCCAAGGGCGAGTGCAACCCCGGCCAGCACGAGATCGCGTTCCGATACACCGACGCACTGTCCACCTGCGACAACCACAGCATCTACAAGGTCGGTGCCAAGGAGATCGCCGCGCAGCAGGGCAAGAGCCTGACCTTCATGGCCAAGTACAACGAGCGTGAGGGCAACTCCTGCCACATCCACATCAGCCTGCGTTCCACCGAAGGCGAGGCCGTGCTCGCCGGGGACGACGAACACGGTTTCTCCCCGCTCATGCGGCACTTCCTGGCCGGGCAACTGGCCTGCCTGCGGGAGCTGACGTACTTCTTCGCTCCCAACATCAACTCCTACAAGCGCTACGCGCGTGGCAGCTTCGCGCCCACCTCCGTCGCGTGGGGAACCGACAACCGCACCTGCGCCCTCCGGGTCGTCGGCCACGGCGATTCGCTGCGCGTGGAGAACCGCGTACCCGGCGGCGACGTCAACCCCTACCTGGCGGTCGCCGCGCTGATCGCCGCGGGCCTGCACGGGATCGACAACGAACTGCCGCTGGAGCCGGAGAACACCGGCAACGCCTACGAATCCGACGCGCCCACCGTGCCCTCGACACTGCGCGACGCGGCGGAGTCGCTTCGGGACAGCAAGGTGGCGCGCGCCGCGTTCGGCGACGACGTGGTGGAGCACTACCTCAACGCGGCGCGGATCGAGCAGGCCGCCTTCGATGCCGCGGTCACCGACTGGGAGCGCATCCGTGGCTTCGAGCGGCTCTGACCCCGGTCCCCTCATCGGCATCTCCACCTATGTGGAGCGCGCCAGGTGGGGGGTGTGGGACACCGAGGCGGTATTGCTGCACCGTGACTACGTCGACTGCGTGCTGCGCGCGGGTGGTGTTCCGGTGCTGCTGCCCTCACTCGGTGACGGCCACGCCGCGGCGATCGGCGCCGTGTCCGGTCTCGTGCTCGCGGGAGGGGCCGATGTGGACCCCGCCCGTTACGGCGCCGAGCCCCATCCGGCCACGGTGACCCGGCCGGAGCGCGACGCCGCCGAGTTGGCCCTGCTCGGCGCGGCGCTGCAGCGTTCGGTACCGGTGCTGGCCGTGTGCAGGGGGATGGAACTGCTCAACGTGGCACTCGGCGGCACGCTCACCCAGCACCTGCCCGAGCGCATCGGGGACACCGGACACCAGCCCGCTCCCGGCGTCTACGGCACCACCGAGGTGCGGCTGGAGCCGGGCAGCCGCGTCGGCGCGATCCTGGGGGAGAGCGCCGGTTGCCGGTGCTACCACCACCAGGCCGTGGAGCGGCTGGGCACCGGGCTGCGCGCGGTCGGTTGGACGGCCGACGGCACGGTCGAGGCGATCGAGGTGCCAGGTGAACCGTTCGTGGTGGGGGTGCAGTGGCACCCCGAACAGACCGGTGACGACGTGCGCCTGTTCGCGGCGCTGGTGAAGGAGGCTGCCAACCGATGACAGCATGCCAAGTGGTCAATCCGGCCACCGCGGAAGTGATCCGCACGGTGGAGTTGACCAGCGCCGAAGCGGCCGATGCGGCCATCGAGCGGGCGAGTGCGGCAGCCCCGTCGTGGCGGGCGGTCGCTCCCGGCGACAGGGCGCGGTTGCTGCGCCGCTTCGCCGACGCCGTGGACGCCGACCTGGAGAACCTCGCCCAGTTGGAGGTGGCCAACTCCGGCCACCCCATCGGCAACGCGCGCTGGGAGGCGGGCAACGTCCGCGACGTGCTGCACTACTACGCGGCGGCACCGGAGCGGCTGATCGGCAAGCAGATCCCCGTGCCGGGCGGGGTGAACATCACCTTCGCAGAGCCGCTCGGTGTGGTCGGCGTGATCGTGCCGTGGAACTTCCCGATGCCCATCGCGGGCTGGGGCTTCGCGCCCGCGCTCGCGGCCGGGAACACCGTGGTGCTCAAGCCCGCCGAACTGACCCCGCTGACGGCGCTGCGGCTGGCGGAACTGGCGCGCGAGGCAGGCATCCCGCAGGACGTGTTCCAGGTGCTGCCGGGCAAGGGCTCTGTGGTGGGTCGGCGGTTCGTCGAGCACCCCGCCGTGCGCAAGGTGGTGTTCACCGGCTCCACCGAGGTCGGAAAGCAGATCATGGCAGGCTGCTCGCAGCAGGTGAAGCGGGTGACCCTGGAGTTGGGCGGCAAGAACGCCAACATCGTCTTCGCCGACGCCGACCTGGAACGCGCCGCGGCCACCGCTCCCTACGGGGTTTTCGACAACGCGGGCCAGGACTGCTGCGCGCGCTCCCGGATTCTGGTGCAGGCCGAGGTCTACGACCGCTTCATGGAGTTGCTCGAACCGGCGGTCAAGGGCGTGGTCGTCGGCGACCCCGGCGAGGAGAGCACCGAGATGGGGCCGCTGATCTCCGCCGAGCATCGGGCCTCGGTCGCCGCCTACCTTGACGGTGCCGCGCCGGTGGCGTTCACCGGCAGCGCGCCCGAAGGGCCGGGGTTCTGGTTCCCGCCAACCGTGGTGACGCCGCGCGATGTCACCGATCCGCTGCTCACCGAGGAGATCTTCGGCCCGATCGTGGCCGTCGTGCCGTTCTCCGACGAAGCCGAGGCGATCGCGCTGGCGAACGACACCGAGTACGGGTTGTCCGGCTCCATCTGGACCAGCGATGTCGGCCGCGCGCTGCGCGTCAGCCGCGGTGTCGAGGCGGGCAACCTCTCGGTGAACTCGCACGCGTCGGTGCGGTACTGGACGCCGTTCGGCGGCTTCAAGCAGTCCGGCCTCGGCAGGGAACTCGGCCCGGACGCGGTCGAGGCGTTCACCGAGACCAAGAACGTCTTCATCAGCACGGAGGGGAACCGATGAGCAAGCGGTTGCAGGACAGGGTCGCCGTGATCACCGGCGGCGGAAGTGGGATCGGGCTCGCGTCGGCGCGCAGGCTGGCGCAGGAGGGGGCCAAGGTCCTCATCGGCGACGTGGACATCGCCGCGGGCAAGGCGGCGGCACAGGAGGTCGGCGGCGAGTTCGTGCAGGCCGACGTCACGGTCGAGAGCGAGGTGGAGGCCATGTTCGCCGCCGCCGTCGAGCGTTTCGGCTCGGTCGACATCGCGTTCAACAACGCCGGTATCTCCCCGCCGGAGGACGACTCGATCCTCACCACCGGGCTGGACGCCTGGCGCAAGGTGCAGGAGGTGAACCTGACCTCGGTCTACCTGTGCTGCAAGCACGCCATCGGCCACATGCGCAGGCAGGGCAAGGGCTCGATCATCAACACGGCCTCGTTCGTCGCGGTGATGGGCGCGGCCACCTCGCAGATCTCCTACACCGCGTCCAAGGGCGGGGTACTGTCGATGAGCCGCGAACTGGGAGTGCAGTTCGCCCGCGAAGGCATCCGGGTCAACGCGCTGTGCCCTGGGCCGGTGAACACCCCGCTGCTGAAGGAACTGTTCGCCAAGGACCCCGAGCGCGCGGCCCGCAGGCTGGTGCACGTGCCCATGGGCCGGTTCGCCGAGCCGGAGGAGATCGCCGCCGCCGTGGCGTTCCTGGCCAGTGACGACGCCTCCTTCATCACCGCGTCGCAGTTCCTTGTCGACGGCGGCATCGCGGGCGCCTACGTGACGCCGCTGTGACCCCACGCGCCAGGGGTTCGCGCCTGGCGCGTGGCGACGCGTGCTGTGTCACTGTTCGCCCGGCGTGGTGGACGGATGGCCGAGCGTCGCGTACGTTATTTGTCCATAACCGAATACGTCGGCCGTATGAGCCGGAGCGGGAGAGCCCCCGTGTAGTCGGCGGGGCACCGAAGGAGCAAACGCCCCACAATCTCTCAGGTACCGCTACCGCTTTCGGCGAGGCCACTCTGGAAAGCAGGCTCGAAGCCTCACCCAAGGTGAAAGCCGTGCACGCACGGTGAAACTCTCAGGTGCCATGACAGAGGGGGAGTTCCCAGTACGGACGGGTATGCCTGTCGTACGCGCGCGAAGGAGCTCCCGATGCCAGAGCTGTCACCTAACCCACAAGCCCCGGGCGCGTTCGCCTCCCGCCACCTCGGGCCCAGCGAGTCCGAGCAGGCCAAGATGCTGGCCGAATGCGGCTACGGCAGCCTCGAAG
This sequence comes from Saccharomonospora marina XMU15, assembly GCF_000244955.1. Taxonomy (GTDB): domain Bacteria; phylum Actinomycetota; class Actinomycetes; order Mycobacteriales; family Pseudonocardiaceae; genus Saccharomonospora_A; species Saccharomonospora_A marina. Next base: position 1,845,747 of record NZ_CM001439.1, read on the forward strand.
GTCTGCTCGCCGCCGCGGTGCCGTCGGCCATCCGCTCGGCGGACGAGCTGAACCTGCCCGCCGCCGCCTCCGAGCAGGAGGCGATCGCCGAACTGCGGGCGCTGGCAGGCCGCAACCGGCCGATGACGCAGCTGATCGGCCTCGGCTACCACGACACCATCACCCCCGCCGTGATCAGGCGCAACGTGCTGGAGAACCCGGCGTGGTACACCGCCTACACGCCCTACCAGCCGGAGATATCGCAGGGCAGGCTGGAGGCGCTGCTCAACTTCCAGACCATGGTCGCCGACCTCACCGGCCTCGCCACGGCGAACGCGTCGCTGCTCGACGAGTCCACCGCGGTGGCCGAGGCGGTGCTGCTGATGCGACGTGTCGCCAAGGCCAAGTCGAACACCGTGGTGCTCGACGCGGAATGCCTGCCGCAGACGATCGCCGTCGTGCGCACGAGGGCCGAGGCGGTGGGCATCGAGGTCGATGTGCGCGACCTCGCCGAGGGCCTGCCCGAGGAGTTCTTCGGCGTGATCGTGCAGTACCCGGGCGCCTCGGGCGTGCTGCGCGAAGGCGACTTCTACTCCCGGATCGGCCAAGCCGCCAAGCAGGCTGGCGCGCTGTACTGCGTGGCGGCCGACCTGCTGGCGCTGACGATGGTGACCCCGCCCGGTGAGTTCGGCGCCGACCTCGCGGCAGGCACCACACAACGGTTCGGGGTGCCGCTGGGTTACGGCGGTCCGCACGCCGGGTACCTCGTCGTGCGTTCCGGGCTCGAGCGCTCGCTGCCGGGCAGGCTCGTCGGTGTCTCGATCGACACGGCGGGCGCCCCCGCCTACCGGCTGGCGTTGCAGACCCGGGAGCAGCACATCCGTCGAGAGAAGGCGACGAGCAACATCTGCACCGCTCAGGTGCTGCTCGCCGTGATCGCCTCGATGTACGCCGTCTACCACGGCCCCGACGGGCTGCGCAGGATCGCGCAGCGGGTGCACGGCAACGCCACCGCGCTCGCCGACGCGCTTCGCGGCGGCGGTGTCGAGGTGGTGCACGGCCACTTCTTCGACACCGTGCTCGCCCGCGTGCCGGGCAGGGCGGCCGCCGTGGTCACGGCGGCGAGGCAGGAAGGTGTCAACCTCGGGCTCGCCGACCCCGACCACGTGCGCGTGGCCTGCGACGAGAAGACCGACGCTCGCGTGCTGCGTGCCGTGCTCGCGGCCTTCGGTGTGGCAGGCGAACCCGCCGAGCGGGCAGCGCCCTCCCCCGCGTTGCCCGCCGGTCTGCAGCGCGGCAGCGAGTACCTGACCCACGAGGTGTTCCACCGCTACCACAGCGAGACCGCGATGCTTCGCTACCTGCGCAGGCTCGCCGACTTCGACTTCGCGCTCGATCGTGGCATGATCCCGCTCGGCTCCTGCACGATGAAGCTCAACGCCACCACGGAGATGGAGCCCGTCACCTGGCCGGAGTTCAGCGACGTGCACCCCTTCGCGCCGGAGGAGGACGCGCAGGGCTACCGGGAACTGATCGACCAGCTGTGCACGTGGTTGGCCGAGGTCACCGGATACGACAGGGTGTCGCTGCAACCCAACGCGGGCAGCCAGGGCGAGTTGGCCGGGCTGCTCGCCATCCGCGCCTACCACCGCGGCAACGGCGAACCCAACCGCGACGTGTGCCTCATCCCCTCCTCCGCGCACGGCACCAACGCGGCCTCGGCGGTGCTCGCCGGAATGCGGGTCGTCGTGGTGGCCTGCACGGTCGACGGCGACGTCGACCTCGCCGACCTGCGCTCCAAAGTGGAGGAACACAGCGACACGCTCGCCGCCATCATGGTCACCTACCCCTCCACCCACGGGGTGTACGAGCAGGGCATCGGCGAGCTGGCGAGGATCGTGCACGAGGGCGGCGGCCAGGTTTACGTCGACGGCGCGAACCTCAACGCGTTGCTCGGGCTCGCCAAGCCCGGCGAGTTCGGCGGCGACGTGTCGCACCTGAACCTGCACAAGACGTTCTGCATCCCGCACGGCGGTGGTGGTCCCGGGGTCGGCCCGGTGGCGGTGCGCTCCCACCTGGCGCCCTACCTGCCCAACCACCCGCTGCACCCGGCGGCGGGCCCGAGCACCGGGGTTGGCCCCATCTCGGCCGCTCCGTTCGGTTCCGCGTCGATCCTGCCGATCTCGTGGGCCTACGTACGGATGATGGGCGCGGCAGGACTGACCCGTGCCACCCAGGTCGCCGTGCTCGCGGCCAACTACGTCGCCGCGAGGCTCGCGCCGCACTACCCGGTGCTGTACACCGGGCAGAACGGGCTCGTGGCCCACGAGTGCATTCTGGACCTGCGCCAGCTGACGAAGCAGACCGGCGTGACCGTGGACGACGTCGCCAAGCGACTGATCGACTACGGCTTCCACGCCCCGACGATGTCGTTCCCGGTGGCGGGCACGCTGATGGTGGAGCCCACCGAGAGCGAGGACCTCGCGGAGCTGGACCGGTTCTGCGACGCGATGATCGCCATCCGGCGCGAGATCGACGACGTCGCGTCCGGACGCTGGAGCGTGGAGCAGAGCCCGCTGCGCAACGCGCCGCACACGGCGGAGCAACTCGCGGGGGAGTGGGAGCTGCCCTACGACCGGATGCTCGCCGCCTACCCCGGCAACAGGGCGGTCAAGGGCAAGTACTTCTCGCCGGTGCGGCGCATCGAGGGCGCCTACGGCGACCGCAACCTGGTGTGCTCGTGCCCGCCCATCGCCACCTACGAGAGCTGAGGCGAGCCCGGTGAACTCCGCGAAGACCGCGAAGACTGCGACGACTCCGACAACTCTGAAGACTCCGCTGCACGAGGTGCATCTCCAACTCGGTGCCTCGTTCACCGACTTCGCGGGCTGGTCGATGCCGGTGCGCTACTCCAGCGAACTGGTCGAGCACAAGGCCGTACGCGAGGCGGCAGGCCAGTTCGACCTCTCCCACATGGGCGAGATCGAGCTGTCCGGGCCGCAGGCGGCGCAGGCGCTGGACTACGCGCTGGTCGGCAAGCTGTCCGCGGTGAAGGCCGGCCGCGCGCGCTACACGATGATGTGCGAGGAGTCCGGCGGCGTGCTGGACGATCTCGTCGTCTACCGGCCGGAGCAGGACCGGTTTCTCGTCGTGGCCAACGCGGGCAACGCCACCGTGGTCGCCCAGCGACTGCGGGAACGGGCCAGCGGCTTCGACGCCCACGTGGACGACCGCTCCGAGGCGACCGCACTGATCGCCGTGCAGGGCCCGCACTCGCCGGCGATCGTGGCGGCGGCCACGGGCGCGGACCTTTCCGGACTGAAGTACTACGCGAGCATGCCAGCCCGCGTCGGCGAGCACGAGGTGCTGCTGGCCCGCACCGGCTACACCGGGGAGGACGGCTTCGAGGTGTTCGCCGACGCCGGTGAGGCGGTGTCGGTGTGGCAGTCGCTGGCGGCGGCCGGCGAGCCGCACGGCCTGCTGCCCTGCGGTCTGGCGTGCCGCGACACGCTGCGGCTCGAGGCGGGGATGCCGCTGTACGGCAACGAGTTGGGCACCGAGTTGACGCCGATGCACGCGGGCCTGGGCCGGGTGGTGAAGTTCGACAAGCCCGGTGACTTCGTCGGCAGGGCCGCGCTGGAGAAGGCCCCCGAACCCGACCGCGTGCTGGTGGGTTTGCGCGGCGAGGGCAGGCGCGCGCCCCGGCACGGCTACCGGGTGCTACACGGTGAGCGGGCCGTTGGCGAGGTCACCAGCGGGGCGCTGTCGCCGACGCTGGGCTACCCGATCGCTATGGCTTACGTGGAAGGCGAGTTCGCCGAGCCCGGCACCGAACTCGGCGCCGACATCCGAGGGCGGACGCAGCCCGTGACGGTCGTCGCCATGCCGTTCTACAAGCGGCCCACCACCTAGAAACAGCCGAAAGGGTTTTGATGAACATCCCGGAGAATCTGCGCTACACCCGTGAGCACGAGTGGGTCAGCGGCGATGAGGTGGTGACCATCGGTGTGACGGCCTTCGCCGCCGACTCACTCGGCGACGTGGTCTACGTGCAACTGCCCGATGTCGGCGACAAGGTGACGGCGGGCGAGGTCTGCGGCGAGATCGAGTCGACCAAGTCGGTCAGCGACCTGTACTCGCCCGTGACAGGAGAGGTCGTCGAGGTCAATCAGTCCGTGGTGGACAAACCGGAGACCGTGAACGCAGACCCCTACGACGCGGGCTGGCTGTTGCGGGTACGCGCGAGCAGCGTGCCCGAACTGCTCGCCGCCGACGCCTACGCCGCACTGATCCAGGAGGGCTGACATGAGCTCGTTCGACGCCGACCTGTCCACTGTCGACCCCGAGGTCGCCGAGGCGGTGGCTGCCGAGCTGACCCGGCAGCGCTCGACGCTGGAGATGATCGCCTCGGAGAACTTCGCGCCCGCCGGGGTGCTGCAGGCACAGGGCTCGGTGCTGACCAACAAGTACGCCGAGGGCTACCCCGGCCGTCGCTACTACGGCGGTTGCGAGCACGTCGACGTGGTGGAGAACCTGGCGATCGAGCGGGCGAAGTCACTGTTCGGCGCCGAACACGCCAACGTACAGCCGCACTCCGGTGCCCAGGCCAACGCGGCGGCGATGGTGTCGATGCTGGAGCCGGGAGACACCATTCTCGGTCTCGACCTCGCGCACGGCGGCCACCTCACACACGGCATGCGGCTGAACTTCTCCGGCAGGCTCTACAACGTCGTGGCCTACCACGTGGACGCCGAGACCGGGCTGATCGACATGGCCGAAGTGGACCGGCTGGCCACCGAGCACCGGCCCAAGCTCATCATCGCGGGCTGGTCGGCATACCCGAGGCAGCTGGATTTCGCCGAGTTCCGGCGCATCGCCGACTCGGTGGGCGCGAAGCTGATGGTCGACATGGCCCACTTCGCGGGGCTGGTCGCGGCGGGCCTGCACCCCAATCCCGTACCGTTCGCCGACATCGTCACCACCACGACCCACAAGACGCTCGGCGGTCCGCGCGGTGGAATCGTGTTGTGCGGCAAGGAACATGCCAAGAAGCTGAACTCGGCGGTGTTTCCCGGCCAGCAGGGCGGTCCGCTGGAGCACGTGATCGCGGCCAAGGCGGTGGCGCTGAAGATCGCGGCGAGCGAGGAGTTCCGTGATCGCCAGCAGCGGGTGTTGCAGGGTGCCAAGCTGCTCGCGCAGCGGTTGAGCGAACCCGACTGCGCCACCGCGGGCGTGCGGGTGCTCACCGGAGGCACCGACGTTCACCTGGTACTCGTCGACCTCGTGAAGTCCGAACTGGACGGGAAGCAGGCCGAGGACCGGCTGCACTCGATCGGGATCACGGTCAACCGCAACGCCGTGCCGTTCGACCCCCGCCCACCGATGGTGACCTCGGGCCTTCGGATCGGCACCCCCGCGCTGGCCACCCGTGGTTTCGGCGCGGACGACTTCACCGAGGTCGCCGACATCATCGCCCGCGCGCTGCTGCCCGAGTTCGACGAGGCCACGCGGGACGAACTGGGTTCGCGCGTCAGCCTGCTCGCCGACAAGCATCCGCTGTACGTGTAGCGGCCGTCGCCGGTGACTCGTTCACCGGCCTGCCCGCGTGCGGGGCATACACTCGCCGCAGGACACCGGATCGGCAGGAGGCGGCCGTGAGCACTGGGCTCGGCAGGGACCCACGAGCGGTCCCCGCCGTGGCCGGTGCCAGCGCCGGAGACGCGCTGTTTCGCCCCGTCCGCGCAGGCAACGCCTTCGAGGAGACCGTGGAGCGGTTGTTGCAGGCGGTGCGCCTGGGTGTGGTGGGCGCGGGGGAGCGGTTGCCGTCGGAACGAGAGTTGGCCGAGCGGCTCGGTGTGAGCAGGGTGACCTTGCGTGAGGCCATCAGGGCGCTGGCCGACGCCGGATACGTCGAGTCGCGGCGGGGCCGCTACGGCGGCACTTTCGTCAAGGAAAGTCTGCCCGCGCCGCGCGCCGCCGGTCGGTTGACCGACCCGGGTGCACTGGAGGACACCCTCGGCCTTCGGTACGTGCTGGAAACCGGTGCCGCCGAGCTTGCGGCATCCCGTTCGCTGAGCCCGGCCGATCGCAGGCACCTCACAGCCACGCTGGCCGAGGCGTGCACGGCCGACGTGTCCGACTACCGTCGCAGGGACTCTCGCCTGCACCTGGCCATCGCCGAGGTCACCGGCTCGGCCTCGCTGACCTCGGCCCTTGCCGACGTTCGGATGCGCGTGAACGAACTGCTGGACGAGATCCCGTTGCTTGAACCCAACCTCGACCACTCCAACGCCCAGCACGAAGCCGTGGTGGAGGCGATACTCGCGGGCGATTCGGCCGCCGCGCGCAGCGCGATGACCGAGCACGTCGAGGGCACCGCCTCACTGCTGCGCGGGTTCCTGCAGTGACCCGTCTCCTGCTCGCATGCCGGCAGTGGCCTTGCTCACTTTGGTTGCCACCCGCTCCCGGGGTTATGCTCAGGCAAGGCTTCCCTAATTTTGGGAAGGCTTGGCTTGTCGACACGGGGTGGTCGACCCGATCGGGAGTGAGCACGAGCCGTGACACTGGACGTCGCACCGCAGGCGACCGGCCCCGCACAGGCGGCCGTGCCGTTCGCCTCGAACCTGCGACGACACGGTAATCGACTTGCCGTCGTGACCCCCGACGGGACCCCGCTGACCTACCACGAGCTGGCCGACCGGGTCGACGCGATGCGGGTGCGGCTGACGGGCACGGCAACGGCCCGCAGGCTGGTGCTGATCGCCGCGTCCAACGACATCGAGCCGCTCGTGGCCTACCTCGCCGCTTTGTCGGCCGGGCACCCGGTGCTGCTGGCCCCGCCACAGGACGACCGCGTCGAGGCCATGGTGTCGGCCTACGACCCCGACGTGGTGCTGCGGCCGGACGGCCGCGCCTGGCGGTTGGTGCAACGCCGCGAGAACACCGCACACGATCCGCACCCGGAGTTGGCGCTGCTGCTGTCCACCTCCGGCTCCACCGGCTCGCCCAAACTCGTCCGGCTCTCGGCACGCAACGTGCGGGCCAACGCCGAGTCGATCGCGTCCTACCTGGACATCCGCGACACCGACCGCGCCATCGCCTCGCTGCCGATCCACTACAGCTACGGCTTGTCGGTGGTCAACAGCAACCTGCTGCGCGGCTCGGCACTGCTGCTGACCGGCGAATCCGTGGTGACGCCGCGATTCTGGCAGCTGGCGCGGCAGTGGGGCGCGACCAGCCTGCACGGCGTGCCCTACACCTTCGAACTGCTCGACACCGTCGGGTTCGACCGCATGGAGTTGCCCAGCCTGCGCTACGTGACGCAGGCGGGCGGGCGGCTGGAGCCCGACCGGGTGCGCCGACTCGCCGAGTTGGGGCAGCGTGAGGGCTGGCGGCTGTTCGTCATGTACGGCCAGACCGAGGCCACCGCACGCATGGCCTACCTTCCGCCCGAACTCGCCCTCACCCACCCGGACACCATCGGCGACGCCATCCCCGGTGGGTCTTTCCGGCTGGCCGACGCGCGTCTCACCGGCGACGGCGAGGAAGGGCAGCTGGTCTACCGGGGTCCCAACGTCATGCTCGGCTACGCCGAGTCTCCCGACGACCTCGCCCTCGGCCGCACCGTGCGGGAACTGGAAACCGGCGACATCGCGAGGCGTACCCCGGAGGGGCTCTACCGCATCGTCGGCCGCGCCAGCCGCTTCATCAAGCCGTTCGGCCTGCGCATCGACCTCGACCACGTCGAGGCAACCCTGGCCCTGGCAGGCCACGAGGCGGCGTGCACCGGCACCGACGACGGCCTGCTGGTGGCGGTCGCAGGCGGCGCGGCGGACGTCGAAGCGGTACGACGCCTCGTCCGCGACTCGTTCGGGCTGCCCGCGGCCGCCGTGCGGGTGCGCGAGGTCGACGAACTGCCCAGGCTGGCCAACGGCAAGATCGACTATGCCGGGCTGGAGCAGGCGCCGACCGCGCTGCGCGAAGTGTTCACGAGGGTGTTCGGCATCGCGACCGTGGCCGACGACGCCACGTTCGTCAACCTCGGCGGCGACTCGCTGAGCTACGTGCGCATGGCCACCGAACTGGAGAAGGTGCTCGGCACCGTGCCCGAGGGCTGGCCCAACCTGACCGTGCGCGAACTCGAGCGGCTGCGACCGCGCCGCAGGCGGTTTCCGGCGGTGGAGACCAACGTCGTGCTGCGGGCACTGGCGATCCTGCTGGTCGTCGGAACCCACGTGGGCTTCTTCGGGATCATGGGCGGCGCCCACCTGCTGCTGGTGCTCGCGGGCTGGACGTTCGCGAGGTTCGGTCTTGCCGACGGCGAACCCGCGGTCGCGGGTCGCGTGCTACGTGGCGCGGCACGCGTCGCCGTGCCGTCGATGCTGTGGCTTTGGGTACGGGCTTTCACCGAACCCGACGTCGGGGCCGCCAACATCGCGCTGCTCAGCAACTACGTGCCAGGGCCGGTCGCCAGAGGCTACTGGTTCATCGAGGTGCTGGTGCAGGCGCTGCTGGTGTTCGGGCTGCTGTTCGCCGTCCCCGCCGTGCGCGCCGCGGAACGCCGCCATCCCTTTCGGTTCCCGCTGGCCGTGCTGGCCGTCGCACTGGCGCTCAACCTCGGCCTCGCCGGAGTCGGCCAGCCCTTCGACCACGCGATGAGTCTGCACGGCGCGCTGTGGTTCTTCGTGCTCGGCTGGCTCGCGCTGCGAGCCGACACCCCGCGAAGGAAGGCCGCGGTCGCGCTGCTGGGGTTGCTGCTGGTGTCCGGCTACTTCGGCGACCCGGTGCGTGACGGCATCGTCGTCGGCGGCCTGGTGCTGCTGCTGACCGTACCCACCATCGCGCTGCCGACGCCGTTCGCCCGGCTGTTGACCGTGATCGCGGGTGCGTCACTGTCGATCTATTTGACCCACTACGCCGTCTATCCCGGGCTGCTGGCTCACCTGCCCACGCCGGTGGTGTTCGCGGCCAGCATCGCGGTGGGGGTCGTGGCGTGGCTGGCCGTGGAGTTCGCTGTGCGGCTGGCGGGCGAGCGGGCCGCCCGCAGAGCGAGTGCGGTGCAGCGCGCGACCTGCCCGACCACCCCGAAGACGTTGCCGAAGGTGGCTTCGTGAAGCGAGGAGGAACTGTGCGATTCCGTCATCGGGTGACGACGGCGGCGCTGCTCGGCGCCGTCGTCCTTCCGCTGGCCGTGGCCTGCGGCGACGGCCAGGCGGGTCCCGACACGCTGGTGGTCTACTCGGGCCGCCACGAGGGCCTGGTCGGCGGTCTGCTGGATCGCCTGGAACAGCACACCGGGATGCCGGTCGAGGTGCGTTACGGCGGCAGCGCCGAGATGGCCGCGCAGATCCTCGAAGAGGGCGACGGCACCTCCGCTGACCTGTTCTTCTCGCAGGATGCCGGCGCGCTCGGCGCGCTGTCGGAGCAGGGCAGGCTCGAACCGCTGCCGCAGGACGTGTTGGGGCTGGTTCCGCAGCAGTACCGCGCCGACGACGGCACGTGGGTAGCCACCTCGGCCCGGGCTCGGGTCGTCGCCTACGACCCTGACCAGGTCAGCGAGGCCGACCTGCCCCGAAGCGTGGACGACGTCGTGGACCCGAAGTGGCGCGGCAAGGTGGGGTTCGCGCCCACCAATGCCTCCTGGCAGGCCTTCGTCACCGGGCTACGGGTGTTGCGCGGCGACGAGGCGGCACGGCAGTGGCTGAACGACTTCGCGGCGAACGAACCGCAGCGGTACAAGAACAACCTGGCGGTGCTCGACGCGGTCGACTCGGGGCAGGTCGCCATGGGGTTGATCAACCACTACTACTGGTACGAGCGAATCGCCGAGCAGGGCGAGAACCGGGTGAACGCCAAGCTGCACTTCGTCGGTGGTGACGACCCGCTGGCGCTGGTGAACGTCGCCGGTGTGGGGGTGCTTTCGGGCAACGACTCCGACGAGGCCGCGCGCAAGGCCGTGCGATTCCTGCTGTCGCAGGAAGCGCAGCGCTACTTCGCCGACGAGACCGCGGAGTATCCCGTCATCGAAGGCGTCAGTTCCAGCAAGCACGACCTGCCGCCGCTGACCGAGATCCAGTCACCGGACCTTGATCTGTCGCGGCTTTCCACGTTGCAGCAGACGCTTCGGATGCTGCAGGAGGCGGGGCTGTCCTGAGCATCACGAGCATCCCGAGCACCACCCGCCCCGGCGAGGGGCGGGGCACGCGATCGGCGCCACTGCTGACCGCGGCCGCGATCGTGGCCGCGGTCGCGGCGCTGACCCCGCTGGCCTACCTCGTCGTGCGGGCCTTCGACGCGGGCGCGGACACGGTGTGGCGGGTGCTGTGGCAGCAGCGCACGCTGGAACTGGCGCTGCGCAGCCTCGCGCTCGCCGCCGCGGTGGCGGCGGCCTGCCTGGTGCTCGGCGTGCTCGGCGCGTGGCTGGCGGTGCGCAGCGACCTACCGGGCAGGCGGGTCGCCGCCGTGCTGCTGGTGCTGCCGCTCGCCGTGCCGTCCTACGTCGCGGCGTTCACCTGGATCGCGCAGTGGCGCGACCTTTCCGGTTTCTTCGGCGCGTTCGTCGTGCTGACCCTGGTGTCGTTCCCCTACGTGCTGCTGCCCGTCGCCGCGGCACTGCGTACCGCCGATCCCGCGCTGGAGGAGGTGGCACGCTCGCTGGGCAAGTCGGCACCGAGGACGTTCCTGCTGGTGACCCTGCGCCACATCCGCCCCGCGGCCACGGCCGGAACGCTGCTGGTGGCGCTGTACGTGCTCAGCGACTTCGGCGCGGTGTCGCTGATGCGCTTCGAGGCGTTCACGCTGGGCATCTACACCAGCTACCAGGCCACTTTCGACCGCACGCCCGCCGCGATCCTCGGCTGCGTGCTGGTGGTGCTGGCGCTGCTGCTCACCGTGGGCGAGCGGCGAGCAAGAGGCGCCGCCGAGGTGCGCTCGGCCCGTGGTGCCGCGCGGCCCGCGGCGACGGTTCGCCTCGGCAGGGCCCGGATTCCCGCGCTGCTGGGCGTGGTCGTGCTGCTGGTGCTTTCGCTGGGTGTGCCGGTGTTCAGCCTGGTGCGCTGGCTGATCGTCGGCCGTTCGGCAGGCATTGACGTCCCCGACCTCGTGTCGGCCACGTTGGGCACCGTCACCGTCGCGGGCGCGGGCGCGTTGCTGACGGTGGCGCTGGCGATTCCCGTCGGCGTGCTCGCCGCCCGGCAGCGGGGCAGGCTCTCGCGCGGCGTGGAACTGGCCAGCTTCGCGGGCCACGCGCTTCCCGGCATCACGGTCGGGCTCGCGCTGGTGTTCTTCGGGATCAGGGTCGCGCCTCAGCTGTACCAGCGCACGCCTATGCTGGCGTTCGCCTACGCGGTGCTGTTCCTACCGCTTGCGGTGGGCGCCGTGCGCACCGCCGTGGCACAGGCCCCGCCCGTGCTCGAGGACGTGTCGCGCTCACTGGGCAGGGGCAGGCTGCTGACCCAGGTGCTCGTCACGATGCCGCTCGCGGCACCCGGTGTGCTGGCCGGCGCCGCGTTGGTGTTCCTGACCAGCGCCAAGGAGTTGCCCGCGACGCTGCTGCTGCGGCCGACCGGCACCGACACGCTGGCCACCGAGTTGTGGAGCAGCACCGAGATCGGCGCGTTCGCCGCGGCCGCGCCGTACGCGGCGGTGCTGCTCGTCGTGGCGGCGGTGCCCGCCGTCCTGCTCGACCAATTCCTCCGGAAAGGGGGTAGGCGATGAGCCGGTTGACCGTCGAGGGTCTCGTCGCGGGTTACGGACCCCAGCCCGTGTTGCGTGGCCTCGATCTCGCCGTGCCGCAGGGCGCGCTTGCCGCCGTACTGGGGCCCTCCGGCTGCGGCAAGACCACGCTGCTGCGTGTGCTCGCCGGGTTGCATCCGCTGCGGGCAGGTCGGGTGGCGCTGGGAGACCGCGTGCTGTCGGCCCCCGGTGTGCACGTGCCACCCGAACGCAGGGGCATCGGGCTGGTTCCGCAGGAGGGCGCGCTGTTTCCGCACCTGAGCGTCGCCTCCAACGTCGGCTTCGGCCTTTCCAGGGCCCAGCGCAGGCAAGGGCGCGTGGATGAGGTGCTTGAACTGGTCGGCCTCGCCGGGTACGGCAAGCGGATGCCTGCGCAACTGTCCGGTGGGCAGCAGCAACGGGTCGCGCTTGCTCGGGCACTGGCGCCGCGACCGGGTGTGGTGCTGATGGACGAACCGTTCTCCTCCCTCGACGCCGCGCTGCGGGCGGAACTGCGAGCCGACGTACGGGCGGCGCTGCGCGCCTCCGGCGCCACCGCGTTGCTGGTCACCCACGACCAGGAGGAGGCGCTCGGTATGGCCGATCTGGTGGCCGTGCTACGCGACGGGGTCGTGGCGCAGCTGGGCACCCCGCAGCAGGTGTACCTCGAACCCGCTGATCTGGATGTCGCGCTGTTCGTGGGCGAGGCAGTGGTCTTCGACGGGCGACCCGGCCATGGCGCCGTGGACACCCCGCTGGGCAGGCTCAAGGTGACCGCCGAGGACGCGGCGGCTTCCGCCGAGTCCGAGCTGTCCCGGCGCGGCACCGTGCTGGTGCGGCCCGAACAGGTACGCATCGACCGAACCGGTCGCGAGGGTGTCGCCGCCATGGTCACCGACGTCCTCTTCCACGGCCACGACGCCACCGTGCTGCTGCGCCTCGGCGACGGGCACCACGTGCGCTGCCGCGTGCAGGGTCCGCTGCCCGCGAGCAGAGGCGATGCCGTTTCGGTGAGCGTTTCGGGAGCGGCCCGGTTCTTCCCGGCAGGCGATCAGCCGGTGACCAGCGCGATCGCGAGCCCGTCGTAGCCTTTGGCGCCCACCGTCTGCAGCGCGGTGGCCTCCACTCGCGGTTCTGTCGACAGCAACTCGGTCAGGTGCCGCACACCGCGCACCGCCGGGTCGTCGCTGTCCGCCTGGGCGACCTCACCGCCTCGGACGACGTTGTCCACCACGATCACGGTTCCCGGCCTGCTCAGCTGCACCGCCCACCTGAAGTACTCGGCGAGGTTCGGCTTGTCCGCGTCGATGAACACCAGGTCGAACGGGCTGTCGTCGCGCAGCGTCGGCAGGGTGTCGAGCGCCCTGCCGACGCGGATGTCGACCTGCTGCGCCAGTCCGGCCCTTTCGATGTTCTCCCGCGCCACCCGGGCGTGGTGCTCGTCGATCTCCAGCGTGACCAGCTTGCCGTCCGAGGGCAGTGCCCTGCCCAGCCAGATCGTGCTGTAGCCGCCGAGCGTGCCGATCTCCAGTACCGACCGGGCTCGCGACATCCTCGCGAGCAGATACAGCAGCTTGCCCTGGTTGGGGGCGACGGCGATGGCGGGCAACCCCGCCTCCGCGCTGGCCTGCACCGCAGCGTCCAGCGCCGGGTCAGGTCGCAGCAGGTGAGTGTTGAAGTAGTCGTCCACCGCGGTCCACCGGCCAGCCGTCATGGTCTGTAGACCTTAGGTGGCCGGTTACGGCTACGCGGGCCCGAACTCGCCGTCGTCACCCTCCTCGGCGTCCTCGCCCGAGGCGGTCGCACCGACGCTGACGACGGCATCGCGCAGGGCGGCACGCAACCGCCCCACGTCCAGCGGCGTCAGCACCGCAGCCTCACCCGGCGGTGCGATCAGCACCACCCGGTCGCTGCTCACGAGCACGGTGACCTCCCGCCGCCGCCCGGCGAGATCTCGGCAGGAGATCGCCCATTCATCGCGCACCACCACGTAGACCGCCCCTCGTTATCCCGGTGTTGCTCTGGTGTGCGTGTCAGTGTGCTGAATACGATGGCGCTGTCGCCGGCTGATGACGCCCGCCCCGAGCGACTTCACCCCGTATCACTTTGTGTCGTTGTGGTAGCTGCGAACTGTAGTCTCAAGTCCGGGTAGTTCACCAGGCGCAACGGAGGGACCGATGCCCGAGCCGGAGCGGATCATCATTGTCGGAACTGGACTGGCGGGTGCCACGGCCGCCGCCGAAGTGCGAGAACGCGGATTCCGCGGCGAGGTGACACTGTTCGGTGAGCAGTCCCACCGCCCGTACGAGCTACCCGCGCTTTCGAAGTCGGTACTGCTCGGCGAGACCGACGAGCCGGAGTGGGTCCACGACCAGGGTTTCTACGCCGAGCACGACATAGACCTGCGCACCTCGGTGCGGGTGGAGCGGGTCGATCCGGCGCAGCAACTGGTCACGGACGACAGGGGCGGCACCCATCGCTACGACCGGTTGGTGCTCGCCACCGGATCCCGCCCTCGCCACGTCGCCGTGCCAGGTGCCGACCTGCCGGGGGTGCGGACCCTACGCACGCTCGACGACGCGCTCGCGCTGCGGGCCGCGTTCGGTGAGGGCGTCCGGGTGGTGGTCGTCGGTGCGGGGTGGATCGGCACCGAGGCCGCCGCGGCCGCACGCACGCACGGCGCCGACGTCACCGTGGTGGAGCAGGCCGAACTTCCGCTGCTGCCCGTGCTCGGCGCCGAGGTGGCCGCCGTGTTCCGCGACCTGCACACCGAACACGGGGTGAAATGGCGGCTCGGCACCGCCATCGCCGAGTTCACGGCAGACGCGGGCGGCGTGCGCGGGGTGCGGCTGCGAGACGGCCAGGAACTCGCCGCCGATCTCGTACTGGTCGCCGTCGGGGCGGGGCCGAGGGTGGAGCTCGCCGAGGCCGCGGGTCTCGACCTCGCGGCCGACGGTGGCGTCGCGGTGGACGAGGGACTGGCGGCGGCGCCGGGGGTGTTCGCCGCCGGTGACATCGCCTCGCACTCGCATCCGCGCTACGGACACCGGGTCCGAGTGGAGCACTGGGCCAACGCCAAGGACCAGGGTGCCCACGTCGCCCGCAACCTGCTCGGCGAGAACGAGCCGTACCTGGCCACGCCGTACTTCTTCACCGACCAGTACGACCTCGGGTGCGAGTACCGCGGTCTCGCCGATCCCGCCGCCGACGAACTCGTCGTGCGCGGAGACCTCTCCTCCCGCGAGTTCATCGCGTTCTGGTTGCGTGAGGGCCGGGTGCGGGCAGCGCTCAACGTCAACTCCTGGGACGAAGGCGATGCCCTGCAGGCTCTGGTCGACAGCCGTGCCGCCGTGTCGGCGCGGCAGTTGCTGGAGGAGGACCTCGGCCGCTTCGAGTAGCGCCGAGCGGCTCAGAAGTCCCTCGCGGTCTCGCCGGGCATGCCGGGGCGGAGCCTGCGCAGGTGTACCCGCCTGGTCAACCTGATCACCGGACGGACGAACAGCTGGACGCTGCCGAGCAGGAACAGCCAGGTCCCGGCTGTCGTGGTGGACTCGGAGAAGAACAGCACACTGCCCACGGCGAACCACAGTGCGATGAGCATGTCGTTGCCGATGCTGAGCACCTCGTAGCGCTGGCGCACGAGCAGTTCCTCGTGGCCGAACTTCAGCATCACCTGGGAGTCGTCGGCGGAGCTCTCGCTGCTGGCCATCGACTCACCGTGCACCCTCAGGCTGCCGGCCGCATCTCAGGCGGGCCGCGGTGTCGTGGAGTGGCGGCGGGTGAGCACACCGAAGCTGACCAGCGCGAGCATCCCGGTCACGGCCATGATCGTGGCCATCGGAACGGCCGAGCCCTCCCCGAACGCGCCGACGAGCGGTGAGGCGGCGCCTCCGACGAGAAACTGCACGACCCCCAGCAACGCCGACGCCGAGCCTGCCGTGTGCGGGTGGTCGGCCAGCGCGAGCGAGGTCGCGTTGGGCATGATCAACCCGATGGAGGAGACCAACACGAACAGCGGTGGCAGCAGTCCCGCCAGCCCGAGCCCGAACACCGCGGCGGCCACCATGCCAAGCGCACCCGCCAGCGTGGCCAGCAGGCCGGTGAGCAGCAGCGAACGCTGCCGGAACCGGGCGACGATGCGGCCGTTGACCTGGCTCGCCGCCACGAGGCCGAACCCGTTGACCCCGAACACGATGCTGTACTCGACCGGGGACAGGCCGTAGACACCCTGCAGCACGAACGACGAGCCGGAGATGTAGGCGAACATCCCGGCGAACGCCATGCCGACGGCCAGTGCGTAGCCGAGGAACAGCCGGTCGCTCAGCAGACCACCGTAGGTGCGCATGACGGGTCCGAAGCGGGCGGGCCTGCGCCTGCTTGGTGGCAGCGGTTCCGGCAGCGCGAAGGCCGCCACGGTGAGCAGCAGCACGCCGAAGCCGGTCAGCGCCCAGAAGATCCCGCGCCACGACGTCACGGCGAGCAGTTGGCCTCCGATGACGGGCGCGAGGATCGGTGCCAGTCCGGTGACGAGCATGAGCATGGAGAAGAACCGCGCCATCGCGATGCCGGAGTAGAGGTCACGCACCGCCGCGCGCGCGATGACCACCCCGGCCGCGGCGCCGAACGCCTGCAACGTGCGCGCCGCGATCAGTGCTTCGGCCGAAGGGCTGACGGCACACAGCACCGACGCGACCACGAAAACGGCGATGCCGACAAGTAGCGGCCTGCGCCGTCCCCACGCGTCGGAGAGCGGGCCCACGACCAGTTGCCCCACGCCCAGCCCCACGATGAACGCCGCCAGGGTCAACTGCAGCGCCGTGTCGGTGCTGTGCAGGTCCTGGGTCATCGTGGGCAGCGCGGGCAGGTACATGTCCACCGACAGCGGGCCGAACGCCGTCAGCCCGCCCAGGATGAGCGCGTACTTGGCGGTGCGGTGGCCGCGGCGCTCGGCGACTGTGGCCTGCCCGGTCCCGCTGACTGCCGTGTCCGTGCTCAATGCCGCCTCCAGTCCGCTCGGCCCGACGGACAGAACAACTTGCGTAGCGGTGCTAACTATTCCATGAAGTAGTCGTGATTCTCGGCATGGTGGACGTGCCCTCGGTCACCCGGCGGCTGTGTCCTACGGTGGTTCGGTCGCTGCAACCGAGGAGACGAAGGTGTCTGATCTCGCCGAGGAGTTGGCGCGTGCGCTGATCACGCGGCTCGACGAGCTCACGGACGAACTCGTGGCGGACATCCTCGCCGAGAACCCCGGCTACCACGACGCGGCACTGGTGACGCTCGCCGAGTTGCGCCGCTCCTGCCGCACCAACCTGGAACGGATCCTGCAGCTACTCGGTGACACGGTGCCGGCAGGTGACGAGCCGCTGGACGCCGCGCGGACCACGGGTTCGCGCCGAGCGGAGCAGCGCGTGCCACTCGACTCGGTGCTGCGGTCGTTCCGGCTTGGCGGCAGGGTGCTGTGGCGCGGCCTGGTCCGCACCGGCAAGGAGGACCGCCGGGTGGATCGCGACCAGCTGCTCGACGTCGCCACCACGGTGTGGACGGTGGTCGACGAGGCCTCCTCCGCGGTCGCGCAGGCCTACCGGGAAACCGAGCTGCAACTGAGCAGGCTGGACGACCATCGCAGGCATGCGCTGGTCGGTGACCTGCTCCGGGGCCGTGGCAGGGACGCCGGCTTCGCCGAGCGGGCCGCCACCGAGTTGGGGCTGCCGGGGCACAGCGACTACCTCGTGTTCGTGGCGAGCATGGCCGCCGACGGCATGCCGGGCCTGGCGATGCCGCAGGATGCCCTCGCCAGCTACGGGGTGAAGTCGGTGTGGCAGCCCAGAGATCGCACCACGGTGGGCCTGGTGGCGCTGCAGGGGCGGCAGCCTTCGGCCGTGCTGGACCTGCTTCGTGCTGGCGTGCGGGCCGGGGTGGGCGTCAGTCCCGCTGTGGCGGGCCTCGCCGAGGTCGGCGTCGGTCACGATCTCGCACTGCTGGCGCTGCGCACGTTGCCTGACTGCGATGCCGGGTTCGCCGTGCTCGACGAGCGGCTGCCGGAGGCGTTGGTTGCCCGTTCACCGGAGCTTGCCGAGCGGCTGCTGCGGGGCGTGCTCGGCCCGCTGCTGCGGTTGACGCCGAGTGAGCGCGACGTGCTGCTGCCCACCCTGGCGGTGTGGCTTGAGACCAACCGCTCCGCCGCCGCGACGGCCTCACGGCTGTACTGCCATCGCAACACCGTGCTCAACCGGCTGCGCAGGCTCGAGAGCCTGCTGGGCACGTCACTGCACGACCACAGGGCCGGGCTGGCGCTGTCCCTCGCGGTGCTGGCCCACGAGATCACGACAGGCAAACCGTCGGTGGAGCGCTGAGGGCGCGGCCGCGCTATCCGCGGTCACCCTCGATCACTGCCCGCGGGATGCAGCAGCGCTTCGACCTCCGCGAGCAACTCCTCACCTGTGAACGGCCGCGCGAGCCAGCCGTCGGCTCCCTCGTAGCCGTTCTCGGCGAGGTGCGGCGAGGTGAGCAGCAACATCGGCACGTCGGCCCTGTCGCGGATGCGGTCGAGCAGCGGCCGTGGGTCGGCGCCGAGCAGTTCGCAGTCCACGACGACGAGGTCGGGCCGCTGCTCGCCTGCCAGCCGCGGACCCGACTGGCCGTCGAAGGAGAGCACGACCTCGTAGCCCGCGCGTTCGAACGTGAGCCTCAGCGCCAGCGCCGCACCGGGGTCGTTCTCCAGCGCGAGCACCCTGGTGGCCACCACAGGCCGCCCGCTCAGCTGGCGTCGCTGTAGGGGCGTGGTTGTTGCTGCCTGCCCCGTCGAGGTGCCTCGGCGGTCGCCAGGTGCCGCACCGACGGCGCGTCGTCGATCACGTCCTGCGCCACGCCCGCGAGCCTGCGCCTGGTGCGGCGGGCGAAGGAACGCATCACCTCGAACGCCGACTCCAGGTCGCTGCCGAGCCGGGTGGCCAGCACACCCTTGGCCTGCTCGATCGTCACCCTGGTGTGCAGCGCGGTCTGCAACTGCCCAGCGAGTTGCTGCGCCGAGCCCAGTGTCCGCCGGGACAGCACCGTGGCCGCGGCGGTGTCGGCCAGTGCCTGCCCGATGGCGCGGTCGGTGTCGGCCAGTGAACCCTCGCCGTGGCGCAGCAGCAGCAGCGCACCGACGACCTGCCCGTTGCCGCACAGCGGCAGGGTGTGTGCCGAGGTGAAGCCGGTGTTGAGTGCCGAGGCGGTGAACGCGGCCCAGCGTGACTCGTGGCGCAGGTCCGCCGAGCCGGAGCACATCGCCGAGCGCAGGCTCTCCACGGCGGGGCCCTCGACGGTGTCGGCCTGCAAGGTCGTCAACTCGCGTGCGGTGTCCGCCGTGGCCGCCAGCGCCTGCACGCGTAACCGGTCGTCGGCCAGCAGCGCAGCGGCCTCGTCCACGGCCAGCAGGTCGCGGCAGCGCAGCGCGAGCGTGTGGGCGTACTCGGTCTCGTCGAGCCTCCCGATACCCGCGTCGGCGAGTGCGGCGAACGCGCTGGCCAAAGCCACCTCGCGGTGCATGGACACCTCCCTGCGATCGTCGCGGCTCCTCTCGGTCTCCGAAAGGAGTGTCCGTCCAGCCCGCATATCGGCGTGGTGAACCGAACGCAGAACCCGTGGCGGCGTCGGTTCACCTGGTCCGGACGAAGCGCTCACTCGGCCGCGTGGCTCAGCGGGTGGAGTTTCCGAGCCTGCTGTCGGGGAACTGCCGCACGTAGTGTTCGAGGTTGCCTGCTGCGAGCGCGCGCCACAGTCTCGGTGCCCGCCGGGAGTCCAGGTACACCACGGACTGGCCGTCCTCCTGGCCGAGCCCGGAAACCGGCGCGGTGAGGAAGGTGATGTTGCCGGGGCGGAGGCTGCGCAGGTCGAGTGCCAGTGAGCGCAGCGCACTGTTGGTCAGCGTGTCGTCCACGCTCACCCAGTGGGTGAGGGTGTCGAGGAACCGGTATGTCCGAAGAGGATCGGACAGCATGCCGTCGGACACGGCCGATTCCAGCAGCGCCCGCAGCGCGCTCTGCTGGCGCTGCACCCGGGCCAGGTCTCCGCCTGGGAGGTTCTTGCGCTGTCTGACGTATGCCAGCGCGGCGGCGCCGTCGAGGTGGTTGGGGCCCGAGTGGAACCGGAATCCCTCCGTGGTCGCCGGGCTGGCCACGTTGACGGTGATGCCGCCGACGGCGTCGGTGAGTGCGCGGAAGCCGCTGAAGTCGATGACCGCGAAGTGGTCGATCCTGATCTTGGTGAGTGATTCGACGGTGTGCACGAGCAGCCCCGGCCCTCCCAACGAGTAGGCCGCGTTCAACTTCGTCGTGCCGTGCCCGGGAACGTCCACCCAACTGTCCCTCGGCAGCGAGACCACCCCCGCGCGGGAGCCGTCGGCGTTGACCTGGGCGAGCATCACGACATCGCTGCGCTGCGAGCCAGGGGTGAACTCGGTACCGGGCGCGGCGGCTCCCGTCGTCGGCCTGCCCGCACGGCTGTCCGTGCCGACGAGCAGGAAGGTCACCATCGGGGTCTGCGGTGGGCGCTGCTCGGGGTCCAGTTCGCTGAACACGTCGGGGAAACGCTCGACCTGACCCGCGAGCCGGTCGGACAGCATCACGAGGGCACCGCCCGCCAGGCCCGCGAACGCGAGGGCGATCAGCGTCAGCGTGAGCAGTAGCTTGCCCGCGCGTCGCAGCGGCGAGCGTCGCTGAGTCGGCTCCTGCTCGCCGTGTTCGTCCACCAACGACTCTCCCTCGGCGAATGTGGGTCGTCGTTGTCGAACACTCGCAGCGGCGAAGCGGTGGGCGCCTCATCCGTCGCGGGTGAATGCGCAACCCGCGTCGCGGCGCCGCGGGCAACCCGGTTCGGGGTCACTCGTCCGATAGATCTTGCGACACGGCGCGTGGAATGGCGGTCGTGGCACCCCCGTGGTTCTCGTAACCTGGCTGTGATGTCGGTGGAAATCAGTCAGTCGAGCCCGGCGCTCGCCTCGAAGTTCGTCTGCCCTGCCGCGCCGAGCGGGCAGGTGCGCAGGCAGCGGCTGGAGCGCCTGCTCGACGCGGCGTCACCGGTCACAGTGGTGTGTGCCCCGCCCGGCTTCGGCAAGACGACACTGCTGGCCGAGTGGGCCCGGCAGCGCGCGGGGGAGGTCGCCTGGATCACCGTGGACGCGGGCGACAACCACCCGGGTGCGCTGCGCCGTGCGGTGCTCGCGGCACTGGGCGTGGACGAACAACACGGCCGCGGCGGCGGACTGCCCGGCGCGGCCGGGGGGCTGGTGCCGTGGCCGAGGGCTCCGCGCGGGATCACCGAGGAAGCCGGCGAGTTCACCGGGCACACCAGGCCGTTTCTCGTGCTCGACGACGCGCACCTACTGTCCGAACCAGACGCCTGGCGAGAGCTGGAGTCGCTGCTGCTCGCGGTGCCCGGCGGGCCGAGGCTGCTGCTGAGCACCCGGCGGCGGCCACCGTTGCCGCTGCACCGCCTTCGGGTGGCGGGCAGCCTGGCCGAACTCGGCCACCGCGAGTTGGCACTGTCCGAAAGCGAGGCCGCCGCCGTGCTCGCCGAGCACGACGTGCGCCTGACCGAGGCGGACCTGGCTCGCCTGCTGCGCCGCACCGAGGGCTGGCCCGCCGCGGTGCGCATGGCCGCGCTGGCGCTGGCGGACTCTCCCCGGCACGCCACCACGATCGACGGACTCGCGGAGTACGACCGCGCGGTGGCCGACTACCTGGCGCAGGAGGTGCTCGTCGAGTTGCCCGCCGAGCAACTCGACGTGCTGTTGCGCACGAGCGTGTGTGAGCGGTTCACGGTCGAGCTGGCAGGGCGGCTCGCGGATCGCGACGACGCGGGCGCGCTGCTGGACCGCGTCGAGCAGGCCACCCAGCTGCTCACCCGCGGCGACAGCGTGGGCGGCTGGCTGCGCTGCCACCCGCTGTTGCGCGGCCACCTTCGCACCACGCTTCGCTCGCGCTCCATCGCCTGCGTCGCCGCGCTGCACCGGGCCGCGGCGACCTGGTTCGCCGAACACGGCGAACCGCTCACGGCGATGCGGCACGCCGCCGAGTCCGCCGACGAGGAGCTCTTGGCGGACCTGGTGGTGCGGCACGGACCCACACTGCTGCTGCAGGGCGGCGGCGTCGCGTTACGGCAGCGGGCAGCCGTGTTGCCGCAACCGGTGACACGGCGGCCCGACGTCGATCTGGTGCTCACCATGGCCGACCTGGCAGGCGGTGACCGCCAAGGCGCGCAAGCGCGGCTGGCGAGGCTGGCCGAAGGAGAGGCGTTGGGCCGGGACCGTCAGACCTACGCGCTCGCGCTGGTGGCGCTGGCCCACCACTGCAGGCTGACGGGCAGGCTCACCTCGCACGTCGAGGCGCTGGACAGCCAGCTCGACCACATCGCCTCCCCGGATCTGCGCACGCTCGCGCTGGTCAACCGCGGCACCGCGCGGCTGTGGTTCGGTTGTCATCGGCGCGCGGCCGACGACCTGGAGCACACGCTGCGGCAGGCCCGCGAGCGCGGCTACCACCAGTTGGAACTGCACTGCCTGGCCCACCTCGCCGCTGCCGCCGCCGCGGCGGGTGACTACCCGGCCGTGCGTGGTTGGGCGGGGCAGGCGTGCCGGTTGGCCTGCGCCCACGAACTCACCGGTACCGCGGCGGGCTGCCTCGGCCACGCGATGGCCGCCTGGGGTGCACACCAGGAACTCGACGACGAATCCGCGCGAGCGCACGCGGAGTCCGCTGCCCGCCTCACCGGCCGAGGGCACGACCGCATGCTCGCCCTCACCGTTCGGTCGATCGTCTCGATCGTGGCCGCCACCGCCGACCCGCAACCCGCATTGGCCGGTCTGCGTGCCTGCTGGAACGCTGTCGAGCCGACCGAGACGCCGCAGCGGACACTGCTGGCGCGCGCGGCGACGGCCGAGCACCGGATGGCGCTGCGGTTGGGCAGGCCGGACTGGGCGGCGGACGCGCAGCGGCGGGCCACCGCCCACCTGGGTGATGTGGGGGAGATCGCGCTGATGCGTGCCAGGACACACGCGCACCACGGTCGGATCACCGCGGCGCGCTCTCACGTCGACCGGCTGCTGCCGGAGGAAACCTTCCTGCTGCTGGACAGCCGCATCGAAGCTCACCTACTTGCCGCCTCGCTGGCCGACAGGGCAGGCGATACCCACCTGGCACGGCAACGACTGTCCTCGGCTCTGGAACTGGCTGCCCCTTCGCGGGCGTTGCGGCCGTTTCACGAGGCCGGTTCCCGCGTGCGCGACCTGCTCGCGGCGCAGGCAGGCCGCTTCGGCATGCTGGAGCCGTTCGTCGGCGAGGTGCTTTCGGGGCTGACCCCGGCCAGGCAGGAGGTCGCGGCCGAGCTCACGCCCAGGGAGCTGGCGCTACTGACGGAGTTGCCGTCGATGGGCACCGTGGAAGAGATCGCCGCGAACCTGTACGTGTCGGCCAACACGGTCAAGACGCACCTGCGCAACATCTACCGCAAGCTCGGCGTCACCACGCGCAGGCAGGCGGTGCAGGTCGCGCGGCGAACCGGCCTGCTGTGAGGCGGCCGGTTCACCCCGGCAACGCCTCGATCACCTCGCTCAACATGGCCTGCTCGTGCTCGGACAGCCGCTTTTCGGCATGCAGCATCCTGGCGTGGGTGGCCAGCCGCTCGGCGTCGTCGTCACCTCCCAGGTCGCCGAGGTAGGCGGGCAGCAGCAGGCACAGTGAACGCAGATCCCGGCGGGCGCAGAAGCCGTCGAGCAGCTTCTCCAGCAACACGGCGATTCTGGGGTGATTCGCCCTGGCAGGTGGTCCGGTGTCGCGAAGCCCCTCCGCGACGCTGTAACGCAGCCAGTCGCGGTAGGGCCCTTGCGGCACGGCGGCGAGGTGGTCGGCGGCGAGTTCGAAGTGGCGCCGCGCGGCCGGTGTGTTCGCGAGCGCGCGGTGCGAGCGGGCGATGTTGGCGTGCAGCGAGCAGTAGAAGCCCGCGACCCGCTCGTCACCGACCTTGTCCGCGTGTCGCAGGCACGTCTCGTTCCAGCGCAGGGTGGCCTCGGGGCCGTCCTGGTGGCGTGCGAGGTAGTGCGCGGCGACGCACGCTTCGTAGTCGTCGCCCGCGAGCTGCCAGGCCTGCTCGAACAGTGCACGCGCTTCGGCGTCGAGCCCTCGCGCCTCGGCGGCCATACCTTGTGCGCACAACCGCACTACCGGGTTGCTGGTGTCCACCGGGTCTCCTTCAACGCCGCGGGTCGGCGACCGGCATGACGAGCGTGCTGAAGCTGCCCTGGTCGGCCGAGCGGACCAGCACCGGCCGGTCGGCGGCGTCGATCTCCAGCAGCACGTCTGGGCCCACACTGGCCTCGACCGCGGGTCCGAGCACCATGGGGTCGAACGCGATGCGCAGCCCCTCGGGGCATACGGCGGGCAGCGCCGTGGTGCCGATGACCAGTTCGTCGTCGGTACTGCCGCCGTCGCCACGGCGCAGCACCGCGGGTGCGTCGGCTTTGTCCAACGCCTCGCGCAGGGCTCGCCGGTCGACGAGCACGCGCTGCTTGGGAGCAGCGAGGGCGGCGAGCATCTCGCGGTAGGCCGGGAACTCGCCGGTTCCCGCGGGCAGCGGGTAGCGCGAACCCTGCGCGCAGAGTTCGAGGTTGCCTTCCTCGACGGCCAGCTGTACCTCGCTCTCCCGCGCGGCCCAGGCCGCTGCCTCCAACAGCGCAGGGACCGGTACCAGCACCCTGGCAGGCGGCCCCTCGACCCAGCCGCACGCGAGTTCGCGGACGGCGAGGCGGTAACGGTCGGTGGCGACCAACCGCACCTCGGTGTCGGTGACCTCGAACAGCACACACCTCAGCGGTGCGGGTTCGGGGTCGCGGGCCGCCGACGGCGCCACCTGACGCACGGCGCCCGCCAGTTCGGCGCCGTCCACCGTGACCTGCGTACGACCTTCGGACAGGTAGGAGCTCACCACCTCCTGCAGTGCGGCCCGCGCGGCCTCGGATTCCTCCCGCAGCCTGCGCGCGTGCCCACGCAATACCTCACGGGCGACGTCGCCGGGCCCGTCGAGCACGGCGGCCACGTCGGCGAGGCGCAGCCCGGCGGCCCTGAGCTTGCGGACCAGCACCGCGCGGTCCTGCTGCGTGGGTTCGTAGTAGCGGTACCCGGTGACCGGGTCCACGTGCGCGGGAGGCAGCAGCCCGCAGTCGTCGTAGAAGCGCAGCGCGCTGGGTGTGAGTCCCACACTGCGCGCGAAGGCGCCGATGTTGTGCATGCGAACGATTCTGGGCCTTCGACCGAGTTGAAGGTCAACGGCGAGGTGTCCGCGTAGGATGCCGCGAGCACGGCGGCTGTGACGGCGAACAGGGAGGCATCGGTGCCCGATCGGTTCGGCTACTACCAGAACGAGCTCTACCTGCAGGGCTACGGCGGCACGAAACCACCGTTTTCCACCGACGCCACGAAGCTGGAGGACTCGGCGGCCGAGGTGCTGGACCCGGAAGCGTTCTCCTACGTCGCGGGCGGCGCGGGTTCGGGCGCCACGATGCGCGCCAACCGCGAGGCGTTCGACCGCTGGAAGCTCGTCCCCCGCATGCTGACCGATGCCACCGAACGTGAGCTCGACACCACGGTGCTCGGCACTGCGATGCCCGCTCCCGTGCTGCTGGCCCCCGTTGGCGTGCAGTCGATCGTGCACCCCGAGGCCGAGTCCGCGACCGCGCGGGCCGCCTCGGCTCTCGGCGTACCGATGGTCATGTCCACGGCCTCCTCCACCAGCATCGAGGACGTCGCGCAGGCCAGTGGTGAAGGGCCGAGGTGGTTCCAGCTGTACTGGCCCGGCGATCCGGACGTGTGCGGCAGCATCCTCGCCCGCGCCCGCGCGGCCGGGTTCTCCACGCTCGTGGTCACACTCGACACCTGGACCCTGGGATGGCGGCCGTGCGACCTCGACGCGGGCTACCTGCCGTTCCTGCGTGGCCTCGGTATGGCGGTGGCGTTCTCCGACCCGGCGTTTCGGCAACTGCTTGACAAGCCGCCCGAGCAGGACACGCCGACGGCGGTGCTGCGCTGGATCTCCATGATCACCGGGACCGACCGGCACTGGTCGGCGCTGCCGTTCCTGCGCGAGCACTGGGACGGGCCCATCGTGTTGAAGGGCATCCAGCACGTCGACGACGCCAGGCGGGCCGTGGACGCGGGTATGGACGGCATCGTGGTGTCCAACCACGGCGGGCGGCAGGTGGACGGTGCGGCCGCGTCGCTGGAGGTGCTGCCCGAGATCGCCACGGCGGTCGGTGACCGCATCGAGGTGCTGTTCGACTCCGGGGTACGTACCGGAGCCGATGTGTTGAAGGCACTCGCATTGGGCGCCAAGGCGGTGCTGTTGGGCAGGCCGTACGTCTACGGGCTCGCGCTCGGCGGTGAGGACGGGGTGCGGCACGTGCTGCGTAGCGTGCTGGCCGACCTGGACCTGACGATGGCGCTGTCGGGACATCGCAGCCCGGCCGACCTCACCGCCGCCGCGCTGCGCAGGGCATGACGGCGCGAGCACGGGCCTGCCGCCCGCCCGGTTAAGCTGGAGGGCGGTATGTCTACTGCTTCCCCGTTCACCGAGTTGCGGTCCCGCCTGCCCGAGCTCATGTTGCGCGACGAGCATCGGCTGCGCCGCCGTATCGAGGGCGCCCGCAAGACCCGCAAGGGCGCGGCGGCGAGCCGGGTCCTTGCGGACATCGAGGCCGACCTCGACAAGGCGGCGCAGCGGGTGCGGTCGCGCAGGGAGTCGGTGCCCCGGCTGACCTTCCCCGAGCAGTTGCCGGTCAGCGCGCACCGCGACGAGTTGGCGAAAGCGATCAGCGACAACCAGGTCGTGATCGTGGCGGGGGAGACCGGTTCGGGCAAGACGACGCAGTTGCCGAAGATCTGCCTCGAGCTGGGGTTTGGCGTGCGCGGGCAGATCGGGCACACCCAGCCGCGAAGGCTGGCGGCGCGCACGGTGGCCGAGCGCATCGCGGCCGAGCTGGACACCGAACCGGGCGAGGTGGTCGGTCACAAGGTGCGCTTCACCGACACCTCGGGAGATCGCACCCTCGTCAAGGTGATGACCGACGGCATCCTGCTCGCCGAGATCACCGGCGACCGGATGTTGCGCCAGTACGACACCATCATCATCGACGAGGCACACGAGCGAAGCCTCAACATCGACTTCCTGCTCGGCTACCTCAAACAGTTGCTGCCCCGCAGGCCCGACCTCAAGCTGATCATCACGTCGGCGACCATCGACCCGGAGCGGTTCTCCCGGCACTTCGACGACGCACCCGTCGTGGAGGTGTCGGGACGCACCTACCCGGTCGAGGTGCGGTACCGGCCTGTCGTCGACCCCGACGATCCGCAAGCCGATGCCGACCGCGACCAGGTACAGGCCATCGGGGACGCGGTGCGCGAACTGGTTGCGGAGGGACCCGGCGACATCCTGGTGTTCCTCTCCGGTGAACGGGAGATCCGCGACACCCACGAGGCGCTTTCGGCGTTGTCCCTTCCCGACACCGAGATACTGCCGCTGTACGCGCGGCTGTCGGCGGCCGACCAGCACCGCGTCTTCCGGCCGCACCGCGGCAGGCGGATCGTGCTGGCCACCAACGTGGCCGAGACCTCGCTCACGGTTCCCGGGATCAAGTACGTCGTCGATCCGGGGACCGCGCGCATCTCCCGTTACAGTCACCGAACCAAGGTGCAGCGGCTTCCCATCGAGCCGATCTCGCAGGCCTCGGCGAACCAGCGAAAGGGTCGCTGCGGTCGCACCTCGGACGGGATCTGCATCCGGCTCTACTCCCGCGAGGACTTCGAGTCGCGGCCGGAGTTCACCGAGCCGGAGATCCTGCGCACCAACCTGGCGTCGGTGATCCTGCAGATGACCTCGCTCGGTCTCGGTGACGTGGCGCGGTTCCCGTTCGTCGAGCCACCCGACCGCCGCCAGGTCAGCGCGGGCGTGCAGCTGCTGCGCGAACTCGGCGCGCTGGAGCCGTCCGGCGACAAACTCACCGACACCGGTCGCAAACTGGCCCAGCTGCCCGTCGACCCGAGGCTGGCGCGGATGATCGTTGAGGCAACCCGCAACGGCTGCGTCCGCGAGGTCATGATCATCGCTGCCGCTTTGTCCATTCAGGACCCGCGTGAGCGGCCCGCCGACCGGCAGGACGCGGCAAGGCAGGCGCACGCCCGCTTCGCCGACCCGGAGTCGGACTTCCTCTCCTACCTGAAACTGTGGGACTACCTGCGCGAGCAGCAGCAGGCGCTGTCGAGCAACCAGTTCCGCAAGCTGTGCCGCGCGGAGTACCTGAACTACCTGCGGGTGCGGGAGTGGCAGGACATCTACGGCCAGCTGCGCCAGCTCGCCAAGCCGCTCGGCGCCACACTGAACACCGTCGCGGCGCAGCCCAAGCAGATCCACACCGCGCTGCTGAGCGGACTGCTGTCCCATGTCGGGCTGCGAGACCCCGTCAAGGGCGACTACCTCGGCGCGCGAGGTACGCGATTCTCGGTGTTTCCCGGCTCGGCGCTGTTTCGCAAGCAGCCGCGCTGGATCGCCTCCGCGGAGCTGGTGGAAACCTCGCGGTTGTGGGCGAGGGTCAACGCGCGGATCGAACCGGAGTGGGTCGAGCCGCTGGCGCAGCACCTGGTGAAGCGCACCTACTCCGAGCCGCACTGGGAACGCAAGCAGGGCGCGGTGATGGCGTACGAGCGCGTCACCCTGTACGGCATCCCGCTGGTGACCGGACGCAAGGTGAACTACGGGCGCATCGACCCCGAGACCTCGCGGCAGTTGTTCATCCGGCACGCACTGGTGGAGGGGGACTGGCAAACCCGGCACCAGTTCTTCCACGACAACCTCGACCTGTTGCGAGAGGTCGAGGACCTGGAGAACCGCGCCCGCCGCAGGGACATACTCGTCGACGACGAGACGCTGTTCGCCTTCTACGACGAGCGCGTCGGCTCCGACGTGGTGTCGGCACGGCACTTCGACTCGTGGTGGAAGCGGGTCAGGCGCGAGCAGCCGGACCTGCTGAACTTCGAGAAGGCGATGCTCGTCAACGCCGCCGCCGAAGAGATCAGCACCGCCGACTACCCGGACACCTGGACGCAGGGCGAGCTGCGGTTCGCGCTGACCTACCAGTTCGAGCCGGGCACGCAGGCAGACGGCGTCACGGTGCACATCCCGCTTGCCGTGCTGAACCAGGTGAGCGCCGACGGTTTCGAATGGCAGGTGCCCGGCCTGCGACAGGAACTGTTGACGGCGTTGCTGAAGTCGCTTCCGAAGGCGTTGCGGCGCAATCTCGTTCCCGCTCCCGACACCGCACGGCAGGTGCTGTCGCGGATCACGCCGCAGGACGGGCCGCTGCTGGAGGTGCTCAGCGACGAGCTGGAGTCGCTGCGGGGTGTCGCGGTTCCCGTGACGGAGTTCCGGTTCCGCGCCGTGCCCGACCACCTGCGTATGACCTTCCGGATCGTGGACGAGCGTGACCGCACCGTCGCCGAGGGCAAGGACCTCGAGCAATTGCGGCACCGGCTGACCGGCCGGCTGCGTGAGACGATCTCCGAAGCGGGCGAGACCATCGAACGTCGCGGCCTGCGCTCGCCTGCGTTCGGCGAGCTGCCGAAGGTGTTCCAGACCAACCGGGGCGGGCACAAGGTGAAGGCCTATCCCGCGCTCGTCGACGAGGGCGATGCCGTCGCCGTACGCATGCTCGACACACCCGGCCAGCAGCAGGCGGCGATGTGGCGGGGCACGCGGCGATTGCTGCGGCTCAACCTGCCCTCACCGATGAAGTACGTCAGTCGTGGGCTGAGCAACGAGTCCAAACTCGTGCTGACCCGCAATCCACACGGCGGCGTCGCCGCCCTGCTGGAGGACTGCGTGGACTGCGCGGTGGACAAGCTGGTGGCCGACGCGGGCGGGCCCGCGTGGGACGAAGCGGGGTTCGCGGCGTTGCTGGAATCGGTGCGCGCGAGGTTGAATCCGACCGTGCTCGCCGTGTCGCGCGAGGTCGAGGATGTACTGCGCGCCGCTCACGATGTCGAGAGCAGGCTGGAGCAGGTTCGGAAGGGGGCACTGGAGGAGTCGCTGGCGGACATGCGGGCGCAGCTGGCGGCGCTGGTGTATCCCGGCTTCGTGACGGACACCGGCTACGACCGGCTTGCTGACCTCGTGCGCTACCTTCGCGCGATCGAGCGCAGGCTGGAGAAGCTGCCGACCGACCCCGAGGGCGACGTGCGAAGGCTGCGGGAGATCTCGTGGCTGTACGAGGAGTACCGGGCCGCGCTGCAGGCGTTGCCTGCGGGCGCGCAGCCGCCGCCGGAACTGGCGGGCATCCGGTGGATGCTTGAGGAACTGCGAGTGAGTTTCTTCGCGCAGACACTGCGCACGGCCTACCCGGTTTCGGTGAAGCGGGTGCTGCGTGCGCTCGACGACGCGGCGGCCTGAGCCAATGGCGGCTCAGCGGGCCTCGTCGTAGCGGTCGACCACATCGGCGGGCATCGGGAAGCGCACCGGGCACGCCGGTCCGAACACCAGTGCCGTCGCCTCGGCGACGGCGTCGTCGAGCGCGGCACAGACCTGGTGGGCCAGTTCGGTGGGGGAGTGCACCACGACCTCGTCGTGCTGGAAGAACACCAGGCTTGCAGGTGCGGGCAAGCTGCGACGCAGGGCCGCCAGCAGCACAGCCGTCCAGTCGGCTGCGCTGGCCTGCACCACGAAGTTTCGGGTGAACCGGCCCCAGTCACGGGCCGCCCTGCGTGCCTTCTCCTCGTCGGCACCGCCGCCGGTGAGCGCGCGCCACGCGGCCGACGGTGGCGGTGACGTGCGACCGAGTCGGGAACGCACCAGCTCGCCCCGCTCACCCTCCAGCGCAGCATTCTCCACATAGGACACCGCAGTCGGGAACCGTTGCCGCAGCAGCACCAGCAGCGAGGCGGCCTCGCCCGCCGTCGAGCCGTACATGGCCGAAAGCATCGCGATCTTCGCGTGCTGCCTGTCCTCGGCGCTCGGGGAGCGTGCGAACATGGCCGTCGCCAAGCTCGTGTACAGGTCCGTGGATTCGGACACCCTGGCCAGCTCCCTGTCGCCGGAGAGCGCGGCCAGAATGCGCGGCTCCAGCTGCGCGGCGTCGGCCACCACCAGCTTCCACCCGGGATCGGCCCGTACGCAGCTTCGCAGCACCTTCGGGATCTGGAGTGCCGCGCCACCCCGGCTGGCCCAGCGTCCCGAAACGACACCGCCCACCACGTACACCGGCCGGAACCGGTCGTCGCGCACCCACTGGTCCAGCCAGGCCCAGCCGTGCGCCGAGTGCAGTCTTGCCAGCTCCTTGTACTCCAGCAGCGGTGCCACCGCCGGATGGTCGATCCGGCGCAGCACGTGCGCCCGAGTCGAGGGCACCTCGATACCCGCGTGCGAGAAGGCGCGCACCACGCTGCCGGGATGGTCGGGGTTGACCGGCCTGCCGCCGAAGGCCTGCTGGATGCGTTGGGCCAGCTCGGCGAGCCGCCTCGGCCGCAGGCCGCTCGCGGCTTTCTCGCCGAGCAGTTCGGTGAGCAGCAGGTCGTGTACGTCGGCGCGCCAGGGTAGGCCGTCGGCGGACATCTCGACAGCGGCGAGGGCGCTGGCCGACTCCGCCGCGACGAGCAGCCGCATCCGGTCCGGGCGCGGCAGGCCGTTGATCCGCCGCTGTTGGCTGGCGAGCACCTGCTCCGCCGCGTCGAGCGTGCTCACGCCTTCGGGCAGGCCCGGGTCCGTCGGGTCGAACAGCGTGGGCTGCGAGTCCGCTTCGAAGTGGTCGGGTCCGGTGTCGGTGGGTGTGGGCAGGCCGTTGGCCCTGGCGTAGGCGGCGGCCAGTCCGCGCGACTGCTCGTGCAGCCCCTCGTGTGCCAGCAGCAGGTACTCGGCGAGCGCGAGGTCGTGGCAGCGTCCCAACCGCACACCGTGGGCCACCAGCGGGGCGTAGTCGCGCTCCACGGAAGTGAAGACCCACCTCGGGGTGAACTCACGCTCCCAACGCACCGCGAGGTCGGCGAATTCGGCCGCGCCGAGGTGCTCGGGTACTGCTTCCCGCCCGCCGAGCGGGCGCAGGGCGTAGCCGTCGGCCTCCCGCACGACGATCAGCAGCACGACCTGATTGTGCGCGCACCCACCGACAGCGCAGCTGCTCACCCGGGCAGGCGTCGCGCATCGCACGGTGGGGTTCGTGGGTGTGCGCTGCCCGCAGTCCGCGGCTTTACTGTGCGAGTTCTTATCGTTGCAGAAAGTGAGCGCCTCGGGCGATTTCGGCTGAGGCGGGAGGAGTCGTTTCGTGAGCGTTACGCCAGCAGGAACCGGATTCCCGGCACCGCGAAGAAGCCCGCGCCGGGGTATCCGGCGGGTCGGGTCGGTCGTGGCCGGTGTGGCAGTGTTGTTCGGTGCGTTCTCCGTTGTCCTGGTTCCCCAGGCCACGGCGCAACCCGCGACCTCGACCACCACCTTGACGGCGGAGCCGCCGTCGCCGACCTTCGGTGATCCCGTAACCATGACCGCCACGGTGACCTGTGCCGGCGCGCAACCCGGCGGGACCGTCGACTTCACCACCGAAGGTGGCAGCCTCGGCGACGCCATGCTGCAACCGGCTGACCCGGACACCGCCACCGCCTCGTTGACCGTGTACGGGCTTGCGCCCGGCTCCCACAGCATCACCGCCTACTACGGCGGCGACGCTTCCTGTGCGGCGTCCACATCGGACCTCGTTGTCGTCACGGTCGCGGCCGAGGAATCGGGGCCGGTGACGGGTTCGGTGGACATCACCGAACCCACGACGCTACTTCCGGGGACGATCGTGCTGGGCTCGGTCAACATCAGTGGCGAAGGAGCGCTGAACGCCGAGGGAGCCCGCATCATCGGGGCCGTGACCGCCACCGGCGGCGTTGGTCTGCGGTTGTGTGAAAGCACCGTGCTCGGCAGGCTGTCGGTCAGCGGGATGGACGGTGTCGTGCAGATCGGCGACACCGATGCCGGTATTCCGTGTGAGGGCAACAACATCTTCGGCAGGGCCGGCTTCACCGACAACACCGGCTACCTGGAACTCGACGACAATCGCGTTCTCGGGAGTGTGACGCTGACCGGCAACACCACCACCATCTCCGTGCCGCCGGACAACCCCGATGCCACCGAGGTCGCAGCCAACACCATCTTCGGCAGCCTCGGTTGCACCGGGAACACGCCGCCACCCACCAACAGCGGCGAGCCCAACACCGTCTACGGCAGCAGCACCGGACAGTGCGCCGAGTTGTGAGCTGAGAAGCGGCGCGGCCGGTTGTGAAGGGCCGTGGTGTGCGGGCCGTCGCGCACCACGGCCCTTCGCCGTGTGCGGCATCGGGGCAGCAAATGCTCGACGCATAACCTACTAGCGGGTAGGTTAAGGTCCGGTGAGCGCGAGGAGGTGTCCGGCGGATGCGGATGGCGACCAGCATGGTGCGACTGGCTACTCAGGTCGCGGAAAAGGCCCGCAGTGTCGAAGTGCTGTGGCGGGCCGGACTCGTGCCGTTGCCCCGGATCGACGTCATCGTGGGATCGCTGCTTGCCACCCAGCGCTTCGGGCCGCTTGCCGGTGCGGTCCGTATCGCGGCACGCCGCGACCCCCGCGCCGTAGCCATCGTCGACGAGCGTGGTCCGCTGAGCTTCGCCGAACTCGAAAGCCGGTCCAACGCGCTTGCCCGCGCCTGGTCACAGCGCGGTGTGCGGCCGGGCTCCGCTGTCGCCGCGTTGTGCCGAGACCATCGTGGGCTGGTGCTCACCATGCTCGCGGCTGGCAAACTCGGCGCGCCGTTGCTGCTGCTCAACACCGGATTCGCCAAGCCGCAACTCACCGACGTCGCGGTGAGGGAGAAGGTCACGGTACTGGTGTACGACGAGGAGTTCACCGACGTACTCAGTGGCATCACCGGTGTGGACCGCTTCCTCGCCTGGGCCGACACGGACACCTCGGGCATCCCGACGCTGGAGGAGGTGATGGCGACCGCCGATGACGCGGCCATGCCCGCACCCGCGAAACCGGGCGGGCTCATCCTGCTGACCAGCGGCACGACCGGCACGCCCAAGGGGGCACCGCGGCCCAAGATCTCCGCGCTCGACTCCGCGCAGTTCCTCGACCGCATCCCGCTTCGGGTCGGCGAGGCCACCTTTCTCGGCGCGCCGCTATTCCACGGCACCGGCATCTCGCAGTTCATCCTTTCACTCGCGCTGGGCTGCAAGGTGCTGCTACGCCGTCGATTCGATCCCGAGGCCACGCTGCGCGGCATCGCCGAACACCGCTGCACCGCGCTTGTGCTGGTGCCCACGATGCTGCGTCGCATCATCGATCTCGCCCCCGAGGTGATCGGCCGCTACGACACCTCCAGCTTGCGGATCATCTTCGTCGCCGGTTCCGCGCTGTCACCCGAGGTGGGCAACAGGGCGACCGAGATCTTCGGCGACGTCATCCACAATCTCTACGGCTCGACCGAGGTCGCGGTGGCGACGGTGGCCACACCGCAGGACTGGCGCAGGGCTCCCGGCACCGTCGGCAGGCCACCGGTCGGGTGCCGGGTGGCGCTCTACGACGACAGCGGCAGGCGCATCACCCGCCCGTACGTGACCGGCAGGGTGTTCGTCGGCAGCGGACTGGCTTTCGAGGGCTACACCGACGGCAGGCACAAGGAAGTCATCGACGGCCTGCTCAGCAGCGGTGATGTCGGGCATTTCGACGCCGACGGGCTGCTGTTCATCGACGGCCGAGACGACGAGATGATCGTCTCGGGGGGCGAGAACGTCTACCCGGTCGAGGTCGAGAACCTGCTCGTCGAGCATCCTGACGTGGTGGAGGCGGCCGTGGTCGGTGTCGAGGACGAGGAGTTCGGGCAGCGGCTGAAGGCATACGTGGTGCCCGCCGAGGGCGCGCGGCTGGACGCCGAGGGTGTTCGGGAGCACGTGCGCCGCAACCTCGCCAGGTACAAGGTGCCAAGGGACGTGGAGTTCCTGCCGGAGTTGCCGCGTAACGCCACCGGCAAGGTGTTGCGCGACAAGCTTGCGTAGCGCGGGGTCAGTTCCTGAACCTGCGAGAGGCCACCCCTCTTGGGCGAGGTGGCGGGAGCAGGCTGAGTAACGAGCCCGCCGGTAGCTGCAGGATGTCCTCCAGCGCTCGCACCGCGAACAGTGAGTTCTGGCGTTCCGGCTGCCGCTTGCCCGACTGCCAGTAGCTCAGCGCGGTCACGCTCACCGACACCCCACGGGCGTGCAGCCGGGCCTGGATGCGGTCGAGACTGAGCCCGCTGGTAGCGATGGCCGTCCTGAGCGCATCCGAGAACACCGTCTCGCCCATACCCGTGCCCCCCGGCATCGCGTGATCATAACGATGCGGCAAATGTTAGCAGCCAGGTGTAACGCGGACGGGTGATCCAGCCGACGGTGGCCGGCCGAGATGATCACGCTTGGCTCCGAGCGTCGGCATCGGAGCTGTCGCGGCCGGCGATACTCGGACTGCTCAACAGCACCGGGTACCTCGGGGTCATCGGTTACGCGTTGCCCGGCCTGTCCGCCTGCCCCGCATCGCGCCCGCTCGCGCTCCCAGCAAGACAACCCGGCCAGTTCGCAGCGCACACCGATGACCACAGCGGGCGAGGCGTCACGCAGCGCCGCCTTGGTGGCCACGAACGCTGCGGCCCGCAGCAGCGCCCAGGCCACGCCGCGCCCACCGTGACGACAGCCCGGGCCCGCTCCTGCTACGACCACCTCGCGGGCGAACTCGGTGTCGCCGTCTTCGAGAGCCTGCTCGCGCACACGCGATCGTCGCGGTCTCGGGCGGGGGCGGTGGCGAGGGGGAGCCGGTGGCAGGTGAGTCTTTTTGGACTGTCCGAGAATGCGAACCGCCGCGCCGACGATCACGGCGTTCCCGCGCCGGAACCGGGCGGTTTGGACAAATCCGAAAGAGGTCCTGACCCTCGGCGCCGCGCCGCTTGCCGCCTTCGGGGTGAGCGGATTGCGACGTGCTCCGCCAAATGGCCCAGTACTGGTAAATGTGAATCATTGCCCGAATGTTGGCGCCCAGCTTTCATGATTCACGCCGTTGCCGGGGAGCAGGGAGGAAGCCGATGCCGAATCCGGGCAAGTCGAATCGGAAGCTGACGGCGGGAATCGTGGCAGCCACGGCCGTCACCGGGGTGATCGCCGCGAGCGTCGCGCCCGCGCAGGCCGCGCAGGGACAGATCCGATCCGCGAACACCGCAGACGCGGTGGCGGGCAGCTATCTCGTCGTGCTGAAGGACGGCGCGACAACGACGGCGCGCAGCGCCGCTACAGCGCGGGCACACACGCTGGCGCAGGAATACGGAGCCGAGGTCGGGCGGACGTTCAGCAACGCGTTGCGCGGGTTCTCGGTACACGCCAGCGAAACCGAGGCCAAACGGATCGCCGCTGACGACGACGTGGCCTACGTCGTGCAGAACCAGCGGGTACACGCCACCGACACGCAGCCGTCGCCGCCGTCGTGGGGACTGGACCGGATCGACCAGCGCGACCTGCCGCTGGACGACTCCTACGAGTACGCCACCAAGGCGGACAACGTCACCGTTTACGTCATCGACACCGGTGTGGACGCCGACCACAGCACCTTCGGTGGCCGGGTGAGCGGTGGTATGGACTTCATCGACAACGACGAGGACGCAGGCGACGAGAACGGTCACGGAACGCACGTCGCGGGCACGATCGGAGGCGAGGAGTACGGCGTCGCCAAGGGTGTGCAGATCGTGCCGGTGCGCGTGCTGGACGCCAACGGCAGCGGCACCACCGAGCAGGTCGTGGCCGGGATCGACTGGGTGGCGCAGAACGCGAGCGGGCCCGCCGTGGCCAACATGAGCCTCGGCGGCAGCGCCGACGACGCGCTCGACACCGCTGTGCGAGGAGCCATCGAGGCAGGCGTGACCTTCGGTGTCGCAGCGGGCAACGAGTCCACCGACGCCGGAACCACCTCTCCTGCCCGAGTGCAGGAGGCCATCACCGTCGCGGCCAGCAACGAGCGGGACGCGCAGGCCAGCTTCTCCAACTACGGCGACGTCGTGGACCTGTACGCGCCGGGTGAGGACATCACCTCGGCCTGGCTCGACGGTGGCGAGAACACCATCAGCGGCACCTCGATGGCGACGCCGCATGTCGTGGGAGCGGCGGCGCTGTACCTGGCCGAGCACGGCGACGCCACCCCGGAGCAGGTGGCGGAGGCGCTGACCTCGGCGGCCACTCCGGACAAGATCACCAACCCCGGTGACGGCACGCCCAACCGGCTGCTCTACACCGGTAACTGACACCGCTCACTCTGTGCGGTCCGGTGGCCCGGCGTGTGACGCGCCGGGCCACCGGCTTGTTACCACCCGGTAGGGTCGAGGCATGTCCGTGCGCCAGAACATCGTGATCACCGGTGCCAGCTCCGGGCTCGGCGAAGGCATGGCCAGGCGGTTCGCCGCGCTCGGCCGTAGCCTCGCCCTGTGCGCCAGACGCACCGACCGGCTCACCGCACTCGCCGCCGAACTCACCAAGGCACACCCCGGTATCCGCGTCGTGGTCAGCGAACTCGACGTCAACGATCACGACCGCGTCTTCACCGTGTTCGACGAGTTCCGCGCCGAACTCGGCACGATCGACCGGGTGATCGTCAACGCCGGCCTCGGCAAGGGCCAGCCGGTCGGCACCGGCTACTTCGCCGCCAATCAGCAGACGATGCAAACCAACCTCGTCGCGGCGCTGGCGCAGTGTGAAGCGGCGATGGGCTGCTTTCGCCAGCAGCGAGCGGGGCACCTCGTGGTGGTGTCGTCGTTCAGCGCGTTGCGCGGCATGCCGGGCAATCTCACCGCCTACGCGGCCTCCAAGGCGGGGCTGTCGGCACTGGCAGACGGCATCCGGGTGGACACGCTGCCGACGGCCATCCGCGTCACCACGCTGCTGCCCGGCTACATCGAGTCGGAGATGACCGGCAGGGCGGGCAGGACCCCGATGCTCGCGAGCGCCGACAAGGGTGCGCGGGCACTGGTGCGGGCCATCGAGCGGGAACCGGCGAAGGCCTACGTGCCCAGTTGGCCGTGGGCGCCGCTGGCCGTACTCGTTCGCATGCTTCCCGCAGGCATGCTGCGACGGATCGGTATCCGCTGATGGGCGTCGTTTACCTGGTGCGCCACGGGCAGGCCTCCTTCGGTGCTGCCGACTACGACGTGCTCTCCGACCGCGGTGAGCAGCAGGCCCGGCTGGCGGGACTGGAACTGGTGCGCAGAGAGGCGACCCTCGACCACGCGCGCTGCGGCAGCCTGTCGCGGCAGCGGGCGACCGCGGCCGTGGCGCTGGCGCAGCTGGCCTCGGCCCCCACCGTCGCGCAGGACCCGCGCTGGAACGAGTACGACCACGTCGACATCGCCGCGCACCACGGCGGCGGGGCCGCGCAGGACAGCGCCGACCCGAGGGCCTACCAGGCCGCGCTGGAGGACGCGCTGGCGAAGTGGGTGGCGGCGGGCGAGTCGAGCCCGTGTGCCGAGTCCTGGCCGCGCTTCCTGGCCAGGGTCACCGGCGCGCTCGACGACCTGGTTTCCGTACTGGGCAAGGGTGAGCAGGCCGTGGTGTTCACCTCCGGCGGCGTCATCTCCACGCTGTGCGGGGCGCTGCTCGGAGTGCCCGAGATCGGCCTGCTGTCGTTGAACAGGGTGACCGTCAACGCGGGGATCAGTAAGATCGTCACCGGTCGCTCCGGAACCACCATGCTCTCCTTCAACGAACACGGGCACTTCGACGGCGAGGCGGCGGGGCTGCTGAGCTACCGGTAGGGAGGCGACGATGGGCTTCGGCGCGGTGCGGACCATCCCGGTCAACGGTGTCGGACCGGAGGACGTGCTGCTCGACCCGCACGGCCGCGTCTACACCGGACTCGAGGACGGCCGCATCATCCGCGTCGACGACGAAGGAAGGCGCATCGACACCGTCGCCGACACCGAAGGCAGACCGCTGGGCCTGGAGTTCCTCGGCGAGGACGAACTCGTCGTCTGCGATGCGCTGCGGGGCCTGCTCTCGGTGCGGCTTGGCGACGGCGCGGTGCGGGTACTGGCGACCGAGGCGGCAGGGCAGCCCCTGACGTTCTGCAACAACGCCGCAGTCGACAGCGAGGGAACCGTCTACTTCACCGACTCTTCGACCCGGTTCGGGATCGAGAAGTGGCGCGACGACCTGATCGAGCAGACAGGCACCGGCAGGCTGCTGCGGCGCACGCCCGACGGCGTGATCGACGTCCTGGCGGCAGGGTTGCAGTTCGCCAACGGCGTGGCGCTCCCGCCGGACGAGTCGTTCGTCGCCGTCGCGGAGACGTCGGCCTGCCGGGTGCGCAGGGTGTGGCTGGACCCACGACGCGAGGGTGCCACCGACCTGCTCGTCGACGAGTTGGCCGGCTTCTGTGACAACATCTCCACCGGCAGCGACGGGCTGATCTGGGTTACTCAGGCCAGTCCCAGGGTGGCCTCGCTCGACTTGGTGCGCAGGCTTCCCGCCGCGCTACGCCGCGTCGTACGCGGTCTGCCGACCTCGTTGCAGCCGTCGCCACGGCGCAGCTGCGGGGTGCTCGGCGTCTCCGCCGAAGGCGAGATCGTGCACGACCTCGGTGGCGAGATCGAAGGCTTTCGACTCCTCACCGGCGTCAGGGAAATGGCGGGCAGCCTCTACTTCGGCAGCCTGGAGGGCAACTGTGTCGCCGTCACCGATGTCGGTACCGCGGCACCGCGCTGACCGGGTTGGCCGTGACAGTTTCCGTCGTCGCCGCATTTCACGTGTTCCCGCTGGGATTTCACGGGCAACGGCGATTGTTCGGCGATTTCCCACTTGCCGCGCCGGGCGTCACCGCTGTTCGGAGACTCGCGGCAGCACGTCCCTGACGAGGGTGAGTAGCACCTGGCTCAGCAATGCGTGCACCTGCGCGCGGTCCAGCGCTGCCTGCACCAGCCACTCCCGCCCCGCGGCCTTCACCATGCCGCCGTAGGCGCGCACCACGGCGTTGAACTGCTCCCAGCGCGCGTCGTCGCGGGAGAATCCCATCGCCTCGAGTACCCGGTCGGCCGCGGTGCGGTCGGCCTCGTCCACGATCCGCTCGACCTCGACGTCCCTGCCGATGCCCTCGGGTGCGATGGCTGCCAGCCACAGCTTCTCCTGCTTGCTCACCATGTCGAGGAACCAGTCGACGGCCGCCTTCGTCCGTTCCTCCAGCGAGCCTTGTGGAAGCCGTGAGACGGCGACGTGCGGCACGGTGAGCGCGCGTTTCACAACTGCCAAATAAAGTTCGCGTTTCGTGCCGAAATAGTGGTTTATCAGGCCGCGCGCGACACCCGCGCGCGCCGCGATATCCGAGGTGGACACATCGGTGTAGGGTCGCTCACCGAAAAGCTCGGCCGCGCAAGTGAAGATCTGTTCCTTGCGCTCATCCGGTTCCAGCCTTCGCCATTTCGGCATGGATTCCGTCGTCATGTTGTGCAGTTTCTCACGTCTGCTTGCGTTCTGCCGTAGTGACAGGCAACCGCAGGGCGCCGGGAGCGGCCTCGGGCACGATCGGGTGTTTCGGGACAACCGGGTCTACCCGCCGGTAGGCGGAGCCGAGTGGCGGTCGGGGATCCCGCTCGCCCTTGTTCGGCCACAGCGCCATGGCCCGCTCGGCCTGCGCGGTGATGGTGAGCGAGGGGTTCACGCCGAGGTTGGCCGAGATCGCGGAGCCGTCCACCACGTGCAGACCCTCGTAGCCGTACAGCCGCTGGTAGGCGTCCACGACCCCGGTCCGGGGTGAGTCACCGATGGCGCAGCCGCCGATGAAGTGCCCGGTCATCGGCATGTTGAACAGGTCGTTCCAGCCGCCGCCAGGCAGGCCGTCGATCTTGTCGGCCACCCGCCGGGTGACCTCGTGTCCCTCGGGAATCCAGGCGGGGTTGGGTTCGCCGATGCCCTGCCTGGTGCGCATCCGCCTGCCGAACAGGCCCCGCTGGGTGAAGGTGGTGATCGAGTTGTCCAGGGACTGCATCACCAGCAACACGATCGTCTGCTCCGACCAGTGCCTCGGGTTGTGCAGCGCGGGAAGCTTGCGCCAGTGGCGGCGCATCTCGCGAAGCCCCGCCAGCCAGCGTGGCTTGCCCTCGACCGGATCGGTGAGTACGGCTCCGATGAGGCCGAGCAGGTTGCTGCCCTTGCCGTAGCGGACGGGTTCGACGTGGGTGACCTCGTCGGGATGGATCGACGAGGTGATGGCGACACCGCGATGGAACTCGGTGTCGCGCCGGGTGGTCCGCGCGGCGAGTACGGCTTCGGAGTTGGTCCTGGCGAGCATGCCCAGCCGGGGGGAGAGCCCCGGAAGGATGCCTCGGTCGCGCATCCGGTGCAGCAACCGCTGTGTGCCGAGCGCGGCGGCGGAGAACACCACCTGCTCTGCCGTGAAGGTGCGCCTGCGCCAGGGTCGTCCGGTGTGGACGCAGGTGACGGCGTAGCCGCCTGCTGCCAGCGGCCGGACCTCGCGCACGGTCGTCAGCGGGTGCACCTTCGCGCCCGCCCGCTCGGCGAGGTGCAGGTAGTTCTTGACCGTCGTGTTCTTGGCGCCGTGCCTGCACCCGGTCATGCACTCACCACAGTGGGTGCACGCCCGTCGCTGCGGGCCCATCCCGCCGAAGAACGGGTCCGACACCTGCTGTCCGGGTTCGGTGCCTTCGCCGCCGAAGTGGACCCCCACCGGGGTGGGGCCGTAGGTGTGCCCGATGCCCATGTCCTCGGCGACCTCACGCATCACCTCGTCGGCGGGCGTGGTCAGCGGGTACCTGGTGACGCCCAGCATCCGTTTGGCCTGGTCGTAGTAGGGAGCCAGTTCGGCCTTCCAGTCGGCGATGCCTGCCCACTGCCGGTCGGCGTAGAACGCGTCCGGCGGCTCGTACAGCGTGTTGGCGTAGACGAGCGAGCCGCCGCCGACGCCCGAGCCGCTCAACACGAGCGTGTCCGGCAACGGGGTGATGCGCAGGATGCCGGTGCAGCCCAGCTTGGGCGCGAAGAGGTAGTCGCGGACATGCCAGGAGGTCTTGGCGAACTCGTGGTCGGCGAAGCGCCTTCCCATCTCGAGCACGCCGACCCGGTATCCCTTCTCGGTCAGTCGCAGCGCGCTCACGCTGCCGCCGAAGCCGGAACCGATCACCAGAACGTCGTAGTCGAACTGCGCCATGCGATCACGGTGGTCTCTTGTTGACAGGCTGTCAAGAGTGTTCATCGCGGATCGGGGGAGCACGTCGACATGCGGACAGGTTCCCTGGCCGTGGTCGCGGTGAGTAGCGTGTGGACGACCTTGGCGGCTACCCGTCACTCTTCCGTGCCCTTGGTGGCCGCGCGCGAGTAAGTGAGGTTAGCCTTAACTTGCCAGTGTTGAGTCAAGCCTGAGGAGGCCCGTATGGCGGATCGCACGGAGTCCGGGCAGCCCGGGCAGCGCGGTGGCGGCAAGCCGGTCAGCCGGTTGCGCGTACTGCGGACCGAGCGGCTCACGCCGCACATGATCAGGGTCGTCTCCGGCGGCGAGGGCCTTTCGAACTTCGTTCCCAACGGCTTCACCGACAGCTACGTCAAGGTGCTGTTCGGCGTCCCCGGCGTGACCTATCCCGAGCCGTTCGACCTTCGAGCGATCAAGGCCGAGTTGCCGCGCGAACTGTGGCCGAAGCAACGCACCTACACGGTGCGCGGCTACGACCCGGTGGCGGGCGAGTTGGTCATTGACTTCGTGTACCACGGCGAGACGGGACTCGCGGGTCCGTGGGCGGCGAACCTTCGGCCGGGTGACGAGATGCTGGTGGCCGGACCGGGCGGGGGCTACGCGCCGAACCCGCAGGCCGACTGGCACCTGCTGGTCGGCGACGAGGCGGCCCTGCCTGCCATCGCGGCCTCGCTCGAGGCGATGCCGGCCGATGCTCGCGTGCGGGCACTGCTGCTGGTGGAGAACGAGGCCGAGCAGCAGCCGCTGGCCACCAAGAGCGCAGCGGAG
This sequence comes from Saccharomonospora marina XMU15, assembly GCF_000244955.1. GTDB lineage: Bacteria > Actinomycetota > Actinomycetes > Mycobacteriales > Pseudonocardiaceae > Saccharomonospora_A > Saccharomonospora_A marina. The sequence continues at coordinate 1,888,498 of NZ_CM001439.1, forward strand.
ATCAGCTGGCTGCACCGCGACGCGGGCGACGACCTGGTCGCCGCCGTGCGCGCGCTCGACTTCCCGCCGGGGACGATGCAGGGCTTCGTGCACGGCGAGGCCGGGTTCGTCCGCGAATTGCGCGGGCACCTGCTCAACGAGCGGGGAGTGCCCAAGACGGCGCTGTCCATCTCCGGGTACTGGCGACTCGGCCGTTCGGACGAGGCCTGGCGTGCGGAGAAGGCCACCTTCATGGCCTGAACCTGCGCGATGTTGACGTGGCGCTAACACTGTCGGCTCCGCAGGCGGTAGAACTGAGGCCATGACGAACCTCGCGGTGGAGGCCGAAGCCGAGGAACTCGGTTTCGACGCCAGGCGGCTGAGCCGCATCGATCGCCGGATGGCGCGCTACGTCGACGAGGGCCTGCTGCCCGGCTGGCTCACCGTGGTGGCACGGCACGGCAGGGTCGCGCACCTTTCCAGCTACGGGCACCGTGATCTGGAGGCCGGGCTGGGGGTGGAGGTCGACACGCTGTGGCGCATCTACTCGATGACCAAGCCGATCACCTCGCTCGCCGCGATGATGCTGTTCGAGGAGGGGGAGTTCGAACTCACCGACCCGATCCACCGTTGGCTGCCCGAGTTCGCCGAGCCACGGGTGTTCGTCAAGGGCTCGGCGCTGCGCCCCGTCACCGAACCCGCCACCGAGCCGATCAGGGTGTGGCACCTGCTCACCCACACGGCCGGGCTGACGTACGGCTTTCACCACGCCCATCCGGTGGACGGGATCTACCGGGCCGCGGGCTTCGAGTGGAGCACGCCGCAGGGCAAGGACCTGGCGGCGTGCAGCGAGGCATGGGCCGAGCTGCCGCTGCTGTTCCAGCCCGGCACCGAATGGAACTACTCGGTGGCAACCGACGTGCTCGGCAGGCTGGTGGAGGTCGTGTCCGGCATGCCGCTCGACCGGTTCTTCGCCGAGCGCATCTTCGGCCCGCTCGGGATGACGGAGACGTCCTTCCACGTCGACGGTGACGCCGTGGACCGGCTGGCCGCGCTCTACGTGCCCGATCCGCTGACCCGCCGCGCGAAGCGCAACGACACTTTCGGAGAGGCGATCAAGAAGAAGCCCGCGTGCCTGCAGGGCGGAGCGGGGCTGGTGGGCACCGCGGCCGACTACCACCGGTTCACGCAGTTGCTGCTGCGAGGCGGCGAACTCGACGGCACCCGGCTGCTCAGCCCGCGCACCGTGCGCCTGATGACCCGAAACCACCTGCCCGGCGACGTCGATCTCGAGCAGTTCGGGCGGCCGCTGTTCGCCGAGATCCCGTTCAACGGGTTCGGGTTCGGGCTGGGTTTCTCGGTACTGCGTGACCCGGCCAAGGCCAAGACGCTGTCCAGCGAGGGCGAGTTCGCCTGGGGCGGTGCGGCGAGCACGGCGTTCTGGGTCGACCCTGCCGAGGGCCTCACGGTGCTGTTCTTCACCCAGCTCATGCCGTCGAGCACCTACCCGCTTCGCCAGCAGCTGCGCCAGCTCGTCTACCAGGCGCTGGTGTGACCAGGCCCTGGCCGGGGCGTCACGCAGGTCTCACGCGGGCACGGACTCGGTGGCCCGCTCCCAGGCGCGGTGGCGGGCCAGCCGGTCGGTGAGCCGGGCGACGAAGTCGTCGGGCAGCGCCTCGCCCTCCGCGGTCGTGGTGATCACGCCACGGTCGTCCACCACCTCGGTGCTGTCGGCGAGCCGTTCGATGATCTCGCCGGTGCGAAGCAGTTCCATGCCGGACCCGAATGCCGCTACCGGTTTGGCGTGCTTGTAGGCCTCGGTGACGAAATGCACGGCGTAGCCGTCACGGGCAAGCGTGGCGGCGCTGTCCGGGCCTGATGCCACCACGACGGCGTCGTAGAGCACCGAGGCCATGGTGTTCAACGCCCTGTCCGCGGAGATGCCGCCGTCGGCGCCCGGTAGCTCCCCGTCGACGGGCGCGAGAACCTCGGCGACGACACCGTGCCGGTCGAGTGCCTCGACAAGGCGCCGCGTACCCGGGCCGTCGACACCCGCGGCGGCCAGTACGGCGACCCTGCGGGTGTCCGCGCGGTCCATCGGCGCGTTCAGCTGTGACAGCGCGGGCGAGGAACGGCCGTGGTTCGGTGTGCTCTCGTCGGCGGGAGGGGGCACGCCGATGCCCTTGGCCACCCGCACGGCCAAGTCGTGATCGACGTGGTTGAGGTGCTCCACGACCCGGGCCCTGATCTGCTTGTGCTCAACCTTGCCCAGCTCGAACCGGAAGGCCGCGACGATGTGCTCGGCCTCGACCTCGGACATGCTGTTCCAGAACAGCGTGGCTTGCGAGTAGTAGTCCTTGAAGCTCTCGCTGCGCTTGCGGATCTTGTGGCCCTCGACCTTCTCGGCGTAGTGCGAGAACGCGCTGCCGTCGGCGATCGCGGGGCAGCCGCCGCCGAGGGTGTTCTTGTGGTACGACGTCTTCCCCTGGTTAATCCGCAGCTGGCCGTACCCGTCGCGCTGGTTGTTGTGCACCTCGGCCACCGGCCGGTTCACCGGTAGCTGCGCGAAGTTCGGCCCGCCGAGCCGGATCAGCTGAGTGTCCAGATAGGAGAAGTTGCGGGCCTGCAGCAGCGGGTCGTTGGTGAAGTCGATCCCCGGCACCACGTTGGCGGTGTGGAAGGCGATCTGCTCTGTCTCGGCGAAGAAGTTGTCCGGGTTGCGATCGAGCACCATGCGGCCGACGGGCCGGACCGGAACCTGCTCCTCCGGGATGATCTTGGTCGGGTCCAGCAGGTCGAAGTCGAACGCGAACTCGTCGGCCTCGTCGACGAGTTGCACGCCCAGCTCGTACTCGGGGTACTGCCCGGCTTCGATGGCGTCCCACAGGTCGCGACGGTTGTAGTCGGGGTCCTTGCCCGCGATCTTCTGCGTCTCGTCCCACACCAGCGAGTGCGTGCCGAGTAGCGGCTTCCAGTGGAACTTCACGAACGTGCCCCTGCCGTCGGCGTTGACCAGCCGGAAGGTGTGCACGCCGAAGCCCTGCATCATCCGGTAGCTGCGGGGCAGCGCCCGGTCGGACATCAGCCACATCATCATGTGCATCGTCTCCGGTTGCAGGGAGACGAAGTCCCACAGCGTGTCGTGCGCCGACTGTGCCTGCGGGATCTCGTTGTGCGGCTCCGGTTTCACGGCGTGGACGAAGTCGGGGAACTTGATTCCGTCGTGAATGAAGAACACCGGCATGTTGTTGCCGACGAGGTCGTAGTTGCCCGCGTCGGTGTAGAACTTCGTCGCGAAGCCGCGAACGTCGCGTACGGTGTCGGCCGAGCCTCGAGAGCCTGCGACGGTGGAGAACCGTACGAACACCGGGGTTCGCTTGGTCGGGTCGCGAAGGAAGTCGGCCATGGTGTATTCGGCGAGCCAGTCGTCGTAGGGCTGGAAGTGGCCGTATGCGCCAGTACCCCTGGCGTGGACCACGCGCTCGGGGATGCGTTCGTGGTCGAAGTGGGTGAGCTTCTCCCTGAAGTGGAAGTCCTCCAGCAAGGTCGGGCCGCGCTCGCCCACGGTGAGGGAGTCATCGGTGTGGTCGACCCGAACTCCTTGCTGTGTCGTCAGCAGCGTGTCGTCGTCGCTGACTCGGAAATCGCCGAGTTGTCGATCCTTGTCGTCACGAGGTTCTTGCGCCATGGCGGGCTGCCTCCCTGGTCGATGCGTAGGGGAGCCTTCGCGAGTTCGGCTACCCCGCCATGGCGGTGACAAACTGACGACGGCAGGCGACTACGGCGACTACCGGCGAATACTGACGACTACCGGCCGCGAACGGTTCAGAAGCCGAACACCCCACCCGAGCGGGCGTCGGCGAAGCATGGGTTGGAGTACTCGGTGGTGAAGCGGACCGATTCGCCCTTCCAGTGACCACGCGCATGGGCGCGCACCGGGGAGTAGATCATCGTGCACTGCCGCTGGAGTTCGGGCAGCCGATCGAAGTCGCCGTCGGCCGCCTCGAGAGCGGCGCAGGCCTGGTGGGCCCTCGGGTGCGTTCCCGTGTCGGGTTCGCAGGTCAGGTGGACGGAGCGAGTGACACCGTCGGTGCCTCGCAGGGAGAGGGACAGGGACGACTCGGCGGGTAGGTTCGGCCCGCCCGCGCACAGCGCGGTGAGCGTGCACGCGGCGAGCGATCCGGCAGCGATCATGGACATGCCTGGGCTATCGGCACGCGAACGGTGGAACCTTTGTTACTCCAACAGGTGATGATCATTCTCGATTGAGCGACAGCGACGTGTACGGGCAGTAATGAGCGGGCCGGCGACGGCTTCGGGCATGGCGCGGCGTGCGCTGTCCGGCGAGACTCGACCGCATGACCGAACCGGACCTGTTGAGTAGGCATCGGGCCGTACTGCCGGAGTGGCTCACGCTGTACTACTCCGAACCCATCGAGATCGTCGGCGCGAGCGGGCGGCACGTGACCGATTCGCGGGGTCGCCGCTACCTGGACTTCTTCGCAGGCATCCTCACCAACGCGCTCGGCTACGATGTCGCCGAGGTCCGCGACGCACTGCGGGCCCAACTCGACACCGGAGTGCTGCACACCTCCACGCTGTACCTGATCCGCAACCAGGTCGAGTTGGCCGAGCGGATCGCGAAGCTGTCCGGCATCCCCGACGCCAAGGTGTTCTTCACCAACTCAGGCACGGAAGCCAACGAGACCGCGCTGATGCTGGCGACGCAGTACCGCCGCAGCAATCAGGTGCTGGCACTGCGCAACTCCTACCACGGCAGAGCCTTCGCCACCGTGGGCGTGACCGGCAACCGTGGCTGGTCGGCCAGTTCGCTTTCTCCCGTGAAGGTGAGCTACGTGCACGGCGGCTACCGCTACCGGGGGCCGTTCTCGGGCTACTCCGATGCCGACTACATCGCGGCCTGTGTGGAGGATCTGCGCGACGTGCTGACCACTACGACCTCGGGCGACGTGGCCGCGCTGATCGCCGAGCCGATCCAGGGTGTGGGCGGGTTCAACGTCCCGCCCGACGGGTTGTTCGGCGAGTTCAAGCAGGTGCTGGACGAGGAGGGCATCCTGTTCGTCTCCGACGAGGTGCAGACCGGCTGGGGGCGCACCGGCCAGCACTTCTGGGGCATCGAGGCCCACGGCGTGACACCGGACATCATGACCTTCGCCAAGGGCGTCGGCAACGGACTCGCCATCGGCGGCGTGATCGCCCGCCGCGAGATCATGGACTGCCTTCGGGCCAACTCCATCTCCACCTTCGGCGGCAACCCGCTTGCCACGGCGGCAGCCGCGGCAACGCTGGACTACCTGCTCGACCACGACCTGCAGAGCAACGCCGCCGAACTGGGCGAGCGGCTGCTTCGCGGGCTGCGCGACATCGGTGACGCGCATCCGGTCGTGGGCGACGTGCGGGGCAAGGGACTGATGATCGGCCTCGAACTCGTCGTACCCGGTGGCAGCCGACCCAGCGAGCGGGCGGCCGGGATCGTGCTCGAGGAGACCAGGTCGCGCGGACTGCTGGTGGGCAAGGGCGGGCTGCACGGCAACGTCGTCCGGCTCGCGCCACCGATGACGCTCACGGCCGAGGAAGCCGAGCAAGCGCTGCGAATCCTCGGTGAGGCCGTCGCCGTGGCCGACCGGGAGGTCGGAGAAGCCCAGCGGCCGGACCGCTGAGAGGTTTCCGCCCCGGTTTGTGAGCGAGATCACCGGTTGCCGGGCCTGCCGGTGCGCGGCGGCCCAGTCGCCGCGCGCCGGGACTGCTCCACAGCGGCTGTAAGAACGTAAACTCGTCGTCAGCCAGGCATGGGCAGGTCGAGTTGACGACGAGAGGAGACGCCGGTGGCCAGCGCTGACGAGCGTCGCTTCGAGGTGTTGCGCGCCATCGTTGCCGACTACGTGTCCAACCATGAGCCGGTCGGTTCGAAGGCGTTGGTCGACCGGCACAACCTGGGCGTGTCGAGTGCCACCGTCCGCAACGACATGGCCGCACTCGAAGAGGACGGCTACATCACTCAGCCGCACACCAGCGCAGGCCGCATCCCCACGGACAAGGGCTACCGGCTTTTCGTGGACAAGCTCTCCGAGGTCAAGCCGCTTTCCGGCGCGGAGCGGCGGGCGATCGGGCAATTTCTCGAGGGCGCGCTCGATCTCGACGACGTGCTGAGGCGGTCGGTGCGGCTGCTGGCACAGCTGACCCGGCAGGTGGCGGTGGTGCAGTATCCGACACTGACCAACTCCACCGTGCGGCACGTGGAGGTGGTGCTGCTCACCCCGGCCCGGCTCATGCTGGTGCTCATCACCGACACCGGTCGCGTCGACCAGCGGATCGTCGATCTCGGGGACGTGATCAGCGATGATTCGGTCGCCCGGCTTCGTGACGTGCTGAACTCGGCGCTGCAGGGACACCGGCTCGCCGAGGCCGCCGCGAAGGTGTCCGAACTGCCGGAGCACGCGCCCGCCGAACTGCGCGACGCCATGACGCGGGTGTGCACCGTGCTCGTGGAGTCCCTGGTGGAGCACCCGGAGGAACGTCTGGTGCTCGGTGGTACCGCCAACCTCACTCGCAACGTCGCCGACTTCCCCGGCTCGTTGCGGCAGGTGCTGGAGGCCCTCGAGGAGCAGGTGGTGGTGTTGAAACTGCTCGCCGCCGCGCGCAACCCCGGTGCGATCACCGTGCGGATCGGGGAGGAGAATGAGGACGAGCAGATGCGCAGTACGTCGGTGGTGTCGATCGGCTACGGCTCGGACGAGGTGTTGATGGGGGGCATGGGTGTCGTCGGCCCCACCAGGATGGACTATCCGGGCACGATCGCCGCAGTGCGTGCTGTGGCCAACTACGTGGGCCAGATCCTGTCCGGCAAGTAGGCGTTTCTAGGAGGACGGCAAGACGGTGGCCAGGGACTACTACGGCATCCTCGGGGTGTCGAAGAACGCGACCGATCAGGAGATCAAGCGCGCATACCGCAAGCTCGCGCGTGAGCTGCACCCTGATGTCAACCCGTCCGAGGACGCGCAGCACCGCTTCAGCGAGGTCACCACCGCCTATGAGGTGCTGTCCGATCCACAGAAGCGCAAGGTCGTCGACCTCGGTGGCGACCCGCTGGACAACGGCGCGAGCGCGGGCGGACGCGACCCGTTCGCGGGCTTCGGCGGGCTCGGCGACATCATGGACGCCTTCTTCGGCGCCGCCACCGGCGGTGGCAGGGGCCGGGGTCCGCGCAGCCGCGTTCAGCCGGGCTCGGACGCGCTGATCAGGCTGAGCCTGACGCTGGAGGAGTGCGCGACGGGCGTCGACAAGGAGATCGCCGTCGACACGGCGATCCTGTGCGACCGTTGCCGGGGCGCGGGCACCGCCGAGGGCGGCACCGTGACCACCTGCGACACCTGCGGTGGGCAGGGCGAGATCCAGTCGGTGCAGCGTTCCTTCCTCGGGCAGGTGGTCACCGCGAGGCCGTGCCCGGTGTGCCGTGGCTTCGGTGAGGTCATCACCGACCCGTGCCAGCAGTGCGGCGGTGACGGCCGCGTGCGGGCGCGTCGCAACGTGACCGCGAAGATCCCACCGGGGGTCGGCGACGGCATGCGCATTCGGCTTTCCGGGCAGGGCGAGGTCGGACCCGGCGGTGGACCAGCGGGTGACCTGTACGTGGAGATCGACGAGGCGCCGCACGAGGTCTTCGTCAGGGAGGGCAACGACCTGCACTGCCACCTGCGAATCCCGATGACGAGCGCCGCGCTCGGTGCCACCGTTCCGCTGGAGACCCTCGTCGACGGGGTGCAGGACATCGACATCGAGCCGGGGACACAGCCGAGCGCCGAGCTGTTGCTGACCGGCATGGGTATGCCGAGGCTGCGCTCGTCCGGCCGGGTCGACGGCAGGGGCGACCTGCACGTGCACATCGACGTCGTGGTGCCGACCAAGCTGGACGAGGAACAGGCGGAGTTGTTGCGCCAGCTCGCGCAGATCCGTGGTGAGGAAGCGCCGTCACTGGCGGGCAACGGCCACAAGAACGGCGGCCTGTTCTCGAAGCTGCGCGCCAAGAGCCGCTGATGCCCGACGCGACGCCTCCGGTCTTCCTGGTGGCGACGCTGCCCGAAGGTCCGCATGCGGTGCTGGACGGCGAGGAGGCACGCCACGCCGTCACGGTGCGACGCATCCGGCAGGGGGAGCGGCTCGCGCTGTGTGACGGCGAGGGCGGGATCGCCGAGTGCGTCGTGGAGTCGGTGCGGCCTGGCAGGGCTCCTTCGCTGGAACTGCTGGTGGCGCGACGGCGGCTGGAGCAGCCTCCCGCGCTGCGGGTGACCGTCGCGCAGGCACTGATCAAGGGCGATCGGGGCGAGTTGGCCGTCGAGTTGGCCACCGAGGCAGGCGCGGACGCGGTCGTGCCCTGGCGTGCGGCGCGCAGCATCGCCCGCTGGGAAGAGGGCGCCAGGGGCGCCAAGGCGTTGGGCCGCTGGCGTAACGCGGCGAGGGCGGCCGCGAAGCAGGCACGTCGCGGCCGGGTGCCGGTGGTGAGCGAACCGGTGGACACCGACGGGCTCGCCCACCTGGTTTCTCGAGCAGCGGGTGCGGTGGTGCTCGACGCGGCCGCGGCCCGCACCCTCGCCGAGGTGGAGTTGCCGCAGCGTGGCGAGTTGGTCCTGGTGGTAGGGCCGGAAGGTGGCGTCACCGAGGAGGAGGCCGACACCCTGGCCGCCGCGGGCGCCACCCGGGTGCGGCTGGGCCCCACGGTGTTGCGTGCCTCCACGGCCGCTGCCGTCGCACTGGGCGCACTCGGTGCCCTGACCGCGCGCTGGCGATAGGCCGAACGGACGCATTCGGCTGAAACACTCGCGACATTTCCTCCGCTTTTCGACGCGTTTCCTGGCGCCACCGCCGTCACTGCCCGTACCCTTGCCACGATCGGACACGCGAGAACTTCTCGGGTGTCGAAGACCCCGCCGGACACCTCCCCCCTCGGTCCGGCGGAGCCGCGGTGGCGTGTGAAGCGACCCCCAGGCTTCACCGCCCCGCGGCGCCTCAATCCGGTTCGCCGCAACCCTTACCTACGCTTGAGTAGTCCACTGTGGCCAGAAGGCCGGGGCAGGGCGAATTCATTCCATAAATCGAATGGTTCACCACGATGAACATTCCTCGCGGGGTTATGGGTTGTTCGGACAGTGCGCGCGACGACGTCAATTCACGGCAGAGAATGGTTACCCGCAGGTATGCGCTAGGGGTGCCCATGCTGTTCGTGGTTTCGTCGCGGGCCGGTCAGGCGACGAAGGACTCCGGTCCGAACCGTCCCCACGCGACGAAGGCGGCGAGGGCGAGATAGGCCGAGGTCACCACCACGAACTTCGCGCCGTCGCGGTACCGCACGTGGGTGCTGACCGCGCCGACCATCAGCAACGCCCAGCACGCGGCGGTCACCGGCACCATGATCGGCGCGATGCCGACCACGGCGGGCAGGATCAACCCGGCCGAGGCCAGCAACTCCAGCACCCCGAGGGTCTTGACGAAGCCGCGGCCGGCGTCGGCGGTCCAGCGCCCGCCCGCGGTCGCGGCCAGTTTCTCCTTGGAGACGACGGTCTTGCTGATGCCGCCCACCAGCGCCACTGCGGCGAGCAGCCCCGCGGCGATCCACAGTGCGAGGTCCATGAGTTCTCCTTTGCGGTTCCGGTGTTCGACCTCAGGACACCGCATGGCCGCACACCGTGACAGCGTGTGAGACAGGGTGCGCGCGCCTTGGTCACGGTTGGGTTACTCACCGGTACGGTAGGGTGCGCTGCGTGACCACGGCGGACGAAGACCGAGCAGCGGTCGCGGATTTCCCGACCAGGACCGCGGCCTTCCTGCTCGCCCAGCTCGGTGCGCACGCGCAGAGCCGGTTCGCCGAACGAGTCGGTGAGCTGGGACTGACACTTCCCGACATCGTGTTGCTGCGCATGATCGCCTGCGATCCCGGACGCAGCCAGCGCTCGCTGGCCGCCGAATTGGGAGTCGTACCCAGTCGAGTGGTCGCGCTCATCGACAGCCTGGACGCCAGGGGCCTGGTGGACCGGCGGCGATGTGCCAAGGACCGCCGCAACCACGCCCTGCACCTCACCGCCAAGGCGCGCACGCTGCTCGACGGCGTGCGAGAGGCCGCGGCAGCGCACGAGGACGAGATCTGTGCCGCGCTCGACGCGGGGGAGCGAAGCAACCTGACCGCGTTGCTCGAGCGAATGGCGCGGCAGCAGGGCCTGGGTACCGATCCGTGTCCCCCGTGCCGGTCTCGGGTCTGAGCGCCCGCGGTGTTGATCACGTACGATGCCGCACGTCGCCTGCGGAAGGTGGGAGAGCAATGAGCGACGCGGAGACCTTGTTCGAGAAGATCATCGCCAGGGAACTGCCCGCCGACATCGTGCACGAGACCGACACGACGCTGGCCTTCCGAGACATCAACCCGCAGGCCAGCACCCATGTGCTCGTCGTGCCCAAGACGCGCTACCGAGACGTGGCCGAACTCGCCGCCGCCGATCCCCAGTTGCTCGCCGACGTGGTGGCCACCGCGGCACGGGTGGCGGAGCTCGAGGGGCTGGACGACGGCTACCGTGTCGTGTTCAACACCGGCGCGGACGCAGGTCAGACCGTGTTTCACGTGCACGCCCACGTCCTCGGCGGGGAACAGCTCGGGTTCTTCGGGCGTTATACGGGTGCGTCCGGATAAACGCACCTGCCCGCAGGTGCTGATGCCGATAACATCGACACGCCAGACCAGTAACACGAGCAGCGCAGCCGCGCAGAAAGCAGGCCAGAGGCCACGTGGCCGGAACCGTTCCGCAGCACTCCACAGAAGCCGCAGAAGCCGCAGCGACCCCAGCCCAGCGGGCACAGTCGAATTTCGCGGTGCCCGACACCGCCGCGCTCGTGCTGCTCGGGACTCGTGACGAGAACCTCCGCGCCGCGGAGGAGCTTCTCGACGCCGACGTGCACGTGCGGGGCAACGAGATCACCCTGACCGGCGATCCCGCCGACGTGGCGTTCGCCGAGCGCGTCTTCGCCGAACTGGTGACTCTCGCCGACCGCGGTCAGCAGGTCGGGCCGGACACGGTCCGGCGCACGGTCGCCATGCTCTCGGCGGGTGCCTCCGAGTCGCCCGCCGACGTGCTCAGCATGGACATCCTGTCCCGGCGTGGCCGTACCATCCGGCCGAAGACGCTCAACCAGAAGCGCTACGTCGACGCGATCGACAAGCACACGGTGGTCTTCGGTGTCGGCCCCGCTGGCACGGGCAAGACCTATCTGGCGATGGCCAAGGCCGTGCAGGCGTTGCAGGCCAAGCAGGTGAACCGGATCATCCTGACCAGGCCCGCCGTGGAGGCCGGTGAGCGGCTCGGCTTCCTGCCGGGAACGCTTTACGAGAAGATCGACCCCTACCTGCGGCCGCTGTACGACGCGCTGCACGACATGGTGGACCCGGAGTCGATCCCACGGCTGATGCAGGCGGGCACCATCGAGATCGCCCCGCTGGCCTACATGCGTGGCCGCACCCTCAACGATGCCTTCATCATCCTCGACGAGGCGCAGAACACCACGCCTGAGCAGATGAAGATGTTCCTGACCAGGCTCGGGTTCGGCTCGAAGATCGTGGTCACCGGCGACATCACGCAGGTGGACCTGCCCAGCGGGCAGCGAAGCGGGTTGCGGGTCGTGCGCGAGATCCTCGAAGGCGTCGCCGACCTGCACTTCGCCACTCTCACCAGTCACGACGTGGTGCGGCACAAGTTGGTGGGCGACATAGTCGATGCCTACGAGAAGTGGCACGCGGTGCAGGAAGCCGCTGGCAACGGTCACGTGGTCGGCGGGCAGGGTCGCAGGTGAGCATCGAGATCGCCAACGAGTCGGGCGTCAACGTCGACGAGGTGTCGATCGTGTCCGCCGCCCGGTTCGCCCTCGATCAACTGGACGTCAGCCCGCTTGCCGAGCTGTCGGTGTTGCTGGTGACGCTGGACGTGATGGAGGAACTGCACGAGCGTTGGATGGACCTGCCCGGGCCCACCGACGTGATGGCGTTTCCCATGGACGAGCTGGAGTCCACCAGGCGGCCCGACGCCGCTGAGGCGTCGCCCGCGTTGCTCGGCGACATCGTGCTGTGCCCCGCGTTCGCCAAGGAGCAGGCGCGCTCGGCGGGCCACTCGCTGCTTGAGGAGTTGCACCTGCTGACCGTGCACGGGGTGCTGCATCTGCTCGGCTACGACCATGCCGAGCCCGCCGAGGAGCAGGAGATGTTCGCGCTGCAGAAGCGCATCCTCACCGATTTCCGTGCGGCCGTGGCACAGGCGCAGCGCCGCGACGCGCAGCGCGACAACGACGAGCGACTGCTCGGGGCGGCGGGACTCGACGGAAGGCCCGAGCCGGAGTCGCCGTGAGCAGTTCGGCCACCTTCTTGGTCGTCGCCGTCCTGCTGGTGCTGCTGGGCGGCATCTTCGCCGCTGCCGACGCGGCCGTCAGCACCGCGTCGCTGGCCCGCGCCGAGGGGCTGGCGCGGGCGGGGCGGGCCGGTTCCCGCCAGCTCGTCGCCGTACTCAAGGAACGCAGCAGGCACATCAACCTGCTCCTGCTGCTGCGGATGGGCGCGGAGCTGACCGCGACCGTGCTGGTCACTGTGGTCAGCCTGCGCTGGTTCGACCAGGTTTGGCTGGCCGTGCTGGTAGCGGGCCTGGTCATGGTGCTCATCAGCTACGTCATCGTTGGCGTGGGTCCTCGCACCGTCGGCAGGCAGCACCCCTACCGGGTCGGTCTCGCGGTGGCGGGTCCGGTGCGGGTGCTCGGGAAGGTGCTCGGGCCGCTGAGCAGGCTGCTCATCGTGCTCGGCAACGCCATCACACCGGGCAGGGGATTCCGCGAGGGGCCGTTCACCACCGAGGACGAGCTGCGCGAGCTGGTCGACCTCGCCGGGGAGCGGGGTGTGGTGGGCACCGACGAGCGGGAAATGATCCACTCGGTGTTCGAACTGGGCGATACGGTCGCGCGTGAGGTGATGGTGCCGCGCACCGAGATCGTGTGGATCGAGCAGGGCAAGACCGTCAGGCAGGCGCTCGCGCTGTCGATGCGTACCGGGTTCACCCGGCTGCCGGTGATCGGTGAGTCGGTGGACGACATCGTCGGCATCGTCAACCTGAAGGACCTGGTGGGCGCCTCCATGGCGGAGGGGGGCACGGCGCGGCAGGTGGGTGAGCTGATGAGCCCGGCCACGTTCGTGCCGGACTCCAAACGGCTGGACAACCTGCTGAAGGAGATGCAGGTCTCGCGTACCCACATGGTCATCGCCGTCGACGAGTACGGTGGCACGGCGGGCCTGCTCACCATCGAGGACATCATCGAGGAGATCGTCGGTGAGATCACCGACGAGTCCGACACCGAGGAGACCCCTCCGGTGGAGGTGGTCGACGACCACGTCGTGCGCGTGTCGGCAAGGCTGGGTGTCGACGATCTCGGCGAGTTGTTCGGGGTGGATCTCGCCGACCACGACGTGGAGACCGTCGGCGGGTTGCTGGCGCAGCGGCTCGGCCGCGTGCCGCTGCCCGGCGCCGAGGCCGAGGTGGAGGGCCTTCGGCTGCGGGCGGAGGGTGGCAAGGACCGCAGGGGCCGGATGCGCATCACCACCGTGGTGGTCCGCGCGGCCGACGGGCACCGGATCGGCCCGAACACTCCGACCCGAACCGACGAGCAGGACGAACGTGACAGGAGAGTCGAACATGCCTGACCTCGACCCCGAGGACGAGAAGATCATCATCCTCGCGCGCTCCGCGCGGGCGCGGGTACAGGCCGAGGAAGGCGCCGCGGTGCGCGACGTCGACGGCCGCACATACGCGGCGGCCACCGTGGAACTGCCCTCGTTGAAGCTGACGGCACTGCAGGCCGCCGTGGCGGCCGCGGTGTCCAGTGGAGCCGAGGGGCTGGAGGCGGCCGCCGTGGTGACCGACGCGGCCGCGGTCGACGAGCTTTCCGTGCGTGCCGTGCGTGAGCTGACCCCTGACGCGCCGATCCTGCGGGCCGACGCCGCGGGGGAGTTGCGGGAGACCATCCGGTGAACGAGTGGGGCGCGGCCGGGCAGGGCGCCGCGGCGACAGCGGAAACCGAAGGTGGCGGCGGGGTGCACCGGTCCGGGTTCGCCTGCTTCGTCGGCAGGCCCAACGCGGGCAAATCCACGCTGACCAACGCGCTGGTAGGTTCCAAGATCGCGATCACGTCGAGCAAGCCACAGACCACGCGGCACGCGATCAGGGGCATCGTGCACCGGCAGGACGCCCAGCTCATCATCGTCGACACGCCCGGTCTGCACCGGCCGAGGACGCTGCTCGGTCAGCGCCTCAACGACGTGGTGCGTTCGACGTGGTCGGAGGTGGACGTGGTGGGGTTCTGCGTGCCCGCCGACGAGACGATCGGGCCGGGCGACCGGTTCATCGCGGGCGAGTTGGCCAAGGTCGCACGCAGGACCCCGGTGCTCGGCATCGTCACCAAGACCGACCTCGTCGCCGGAGAGCGCGTCGCGGAGCAACTGGTGGCGCTGCAGGAGGTGATGGAGTTCGCCGATCTGGTGCCCGTCTCCGCCGTCGACGGCTTCCAGGTCGACAAGCTCGCCGACCTGCTGGTGGCCCGGCTGCCCGAGGGTCCGCAGCTGTATCCGGACGGTGACCTGACCGACGAGCCGGAACAGACGCTGGTCGCAGAGCTGATCAGGGAGGCGGCGCTGGAAGGTGTGCGGGACGAACTCCCGCACTCCATCGCGGTGACCATCGAGGAGATGCACCCCCGGCAGGGCCGCGACGACCTGGTGGACATCTACGCGCACCTGTACGTGGAGCGGCCCAGCCAGAAGGGCATCGTGCTGGGGCACCGAGGGGCGCGGTTGAAGGAGGTCGGGGCCAAGGCGCGCAGGCACATCGAGGCGCTGCTGGGCAGCCGGGTGTACCTCGACCTGCACGTCAAGGTGGCCAAGGACTGGCAGCGCGACCCCAAACAGCTGCGCAAGCTGGGCTTTTGACGAGGCCGTTCGCCGACGTGCGGCCGCGATGCCGCGGAACGGCCTCGGCGCACGTGCGAAACTGAACGGGTGAGTCTGTATCGGGACACCGGTGTGGTGCTGCGGGTGCACAAACTCGGCGAGGCCGACCGCATCATCACGCTGCTGACCCGCAGGCACGGCAAGGTGCGCGCTGTCGCCAAGGGAGTGCGGCGGACCACCTCCCGGTTCGGGGCGAGGCTGGAACCGTTCGGGCACGTGGACGTGCAGTTCTACACCGGACGCACGCTCGACGTGATCACGCAGGTCGAGACGGTGGACGCGTTCGCGTTGCCGATCGTCGGCGACTACCAGCGTTACACGGCCGCCAGCGCGATCACCGAAACCGCCGACCGGCTGACGGCCGAGGAGGGCGAGCCGGTGCTGAAGCTGTACCTGCTGGTCACCGGCGCGCTGCGGGCGCTCGCCTGCGGGCAGCGCGACGCCTCGCTGGTGCTCGACGCCTTCTTCCTGCGTGCGATGTCGTTCGCGGGTTGGGCACCGGCCATCACCGAGTGCGCCCGCTGCGGCGAGCCCGGACCGCACGAAGCGTTCAACGTCCAGGCCGGCGGTTCGCTGTGCGGGCGCTGCCGGGTGCCAGGTTCCGTGCACCCGTCGCCGGAGGTACTGGTGCTGCTCGCCGCGCTGCTGCACGGCGACTGGCCGGTGGCGGAGGAAAGCGTCGCGGGTGTGCGGCGTGACGTCAGCGGCCTCGTCGCGGCGCACCTGCAGTGGCATCTGGAGCGGCGGCTGAAGTCGCTGCCGCTCGTGGAACGCCGTGCCCGCGAGGCCCCGATCACGGGCAGGTTAGGGTCGGACCCGGTGTCCGGCGATACGGAGGTAACACGTGCGGCGCAGGGGACGCGAGGCCACGAAACCGCGGATGGAGTTGCGGGCGCCTGACCCGCATCCGTCGGGGGCGCGCCCGCCGCGAATTCCACCGGAACTGGTGCCCAACCATGTGGCTTTGGTCATGGACGGCAACGGTCGCTGGGCGAACCAGCGCGGGTTGCCCCGCATCGAGGGACACAAGCGCGGTGAGGCGGTGATGATCGACGTCGCCAGTGGCGCGGTCGAGTTGGGTGTCAAGTGGCTGTCGGTCTACGCCTTCTCCACCGAGAACTGGAAGCGCAGCCCGGAGGAGGTGCGCTTCCTGATGGGCTTCAACCGCGACACGATCCGCAGGCAGGTCGACTACCTCGGCTCCATCGGCGTGCGCATCCGCTGGGCAGGAAGAAGGCCCCGGCTGTGGCGCAGCGTGATCAAGGAGTTGCAGGTCGCCGAGGAGAAGACCAAGCACAACACCTTGCTGAACATGACGATGTGCGTGAACTACGGCGGCAGGGCCGAGATCGGCGACGCCGCGAGGCGCATCGCCGTGCTCGCCGCGGAGGGCAAACTCGATCCGAACAAAGTGGACGAGCGCACGATCGCGAAGTATCTGTACCAACCCGAAATGCCTGATGTGGACCTGTTCCTGCGGCCCTCGGGCGAGCTGCGCACCTCCAACTTCATGTTGTGGCAGTCCGCCTACGCGGAATTCGTCTTCCAGGACACGCTCTTTCCCGACTTCGACCGCACGAAGCTGTGGGACGCCTGCGTCGAGTACGCCAAACGCGACCGCCGGTTCGGCGCCGCGGTCGATGCCGCGGTGAAAGCCGGCGCCGAGGGAGGACAACGATGACGTCTGAGGCGGCTCACACCGCGGAACTGCTCACCTCCGCGCGGCTGGCGCTGGAACGTTTCCTCGAAGTACGTACCGACGACGACGGGACGCTGACCTTCTCCCACGCCGACGTGCCCTGCGTGGTGCAGGCGATGCGGCTCGCGGAAGGACTCGAGGTACTGAGCCTCACCTGCGTGGTGGCCTGGGACCTGCCCGACGAACCCACGTTGGCCGCTTCGGTCGCAGAGCGCGCGGGGCAGGGCCTGTTCGGAACGCTCGGTATCGTCCATACCGAGCGCGGTATGGACTTGACCCTTCGCTACGCGTTTCCCGCGCAGGGACTGGATGCCACGCCGCTGGGCACCCTGCTGATGCTTGTGGTGTCCACGGCTTCGCAGGTCCGCAGCGAGCTGCTCGGCTCGTGACGCCCCCGGCGCGGTGCGGGGCGGCCGTACGCTAGCCGGGTGTGCCGTCGCCGCCTGCGGCTTCGAGCCCGCAGTCGGCGCAGGTCCCGACGATCTCGACGGTGTGGCTGATCTCGGAGAAGCCGTTACCGGTGGCGATCTTCTCCGCCCACCGCTCCACCGCGGGCCCCTCCACCTCCACGGTGTAGCCGCAATGCCTGCACACCAGGTGGTGATGGTGGTGCGCGGAGCACCTTCGGTAGAGCGCTTCGCCGGAACTGTTGCGCAGCACGTCGATCTCGCCTGCCTCGCACAGTGACTGCAGCGTGCGGTACACGGTGGTGAGCCCGATGCCCTCGCCGCGTTTGCGCAGCTCGTCGTGCAGTTCCTGAGCCGAGCGGAAGTCGTCGATCTCTCCGAGGAGTTCCACCACGGCCGCGCGTTGCCGGGTAGCCCTGCGCCCGGGAACGGGTGCGGTGTCGCGTGTCACTGTCCAGCTCATTCGTTTCGCGCACCCTCCTGCACGTGTGCGACGGCGTCGACGACGATGTGCGCCAGGTGGTCGTCCACCAGGTGGTACACGACCTCGCGGCCACGCCGCTCACCGCGCACCACTCCGGCGGCTTTCAACACCCGCAGATGCTGACTGATCAGCGGTTGCGTCACCTCCAGCGCGTCGACCAGCTCGTGCACGCACCGCTCACCGGCACGCAACTGGAGCACGATCGCGATGCGGACCGGGGCCGCCAGCGCGCGCAGCAGCTCGCCGGACGCGGCAAGGGTAGCGGCCGGTGGCGCGGGGACCGTGGCGGGTGGTTGCCGCGCGGGTGAGTGCTCGTGCCCCTCCGGTCCTCCGGGAAGTGCCGAGGGCGCCTGCGAGCCAACCGTCGCCATGTCGATCTCCAGCCTTGTCGTGAAGCAGCGGTTGGGGATGTGCTCTACCATCCTAGTGCTCCGGCGGGCGGGACAGTGGCTCATGATCCGCGCGGCGACGCGAAAGCACCGAGGGGAAGCATGGTTCGCAACGTTACGAAGCCGGCCGTCTGCGCAGTCGCGGCGGTGGCGTTCGCGGCCGTACCTGGCACCGCGTACGGCACCGAGGGGGTCGACGAGCGCACCGGTCCCGTGGGCTACGCCAACGCGGCGGCGCTGGCCGTCGTCGACGACGGCAGCGGCGCGGGCGGTGGTTCGGTCATCAGCGAGACGCAGCGCTCGCCGCTGCTGCCGGGCACCTCGCGGTTGTCACCGAACCGGTCACGGCTGCCGCAGTCCGATGCCGAACGTGACGCGGCGGGGCCGAACTACCTGTTGCGGATCGGCGGGCACGACATCACGGCCACGCTGCGCGACACCCACGTGCCTGCCGCGGCAGCGGAGGCGGACTTCGTGCTCACCGACCGAGGCTCCGACAAGACCGTGCTCGAGCTGCGGGCGGCCCGAAGCGAGGTCGAATGCCTTTCCCCCGACCGGGTGCGGGAGCGGGCAACCGCGGACCGGTTGTCGCTGCTCACCCGTGACGGGCAGTTGCGTGCCGTGGACCTGCCGAAAGGCGACGGCGTGGTGAAGCGCGAGGACCTGCCGTTCGGGCCGCCGATCGAGGTGGAAAGCGACAGCGCCACGGTCACCTCCGACGTCACGATCCGCAGGGTGACCTCGTTCGATCAGCTGCTGCGTCAGGACCAGTGGCGCGACGGCGACGTCACCGCCGTCGCGGGCTGGCTGGTGGAGATCGTGACCCACGTCGAGCAGACGGAGGAGTCACAGAAGTCACAGGAGTCACAGGAGGCGCAGGATTCCGAACAGCTCGGCCAGTCACCGGAGTCCGGCGAGCCCGCCGTCGAGCAGGCCACCCCGACCGACACCACCGACAGCAGCGACACCACCGACAGCAGCGACACCACCGATACCAGTGCCGGCAGCGATACCGAGACGTCGACGAACCCGCCGTCGATCGCCACGTCGACAGCGCGGTCCGGCGGTCAGGCCCGTGCGCGCCAGATCCGGACGAAGCTCGTGCTGGGCGGGGTGAGCTGCTCGCTGCCCACCGACTTCACCGCGCGCGACACGGCAGGCGCATCGACCCGGCCCAGCGTCCCGCTGACCATCCCGGCGGGCGTGCGGCAACCCGCCCAACAGTCCGCGGCCCCGGCCGCCGACAACACGCCGCTCGGCGTGGGGCTGCTCGGCGGTGGCGTTGCGCTGGGTGCGCTCGCGCTGGCGCTCGCTCGTCGGCGTGGCAGCCGCGCGGGGCGAGGCCAGGAGTAGCCGCGAATGCGTGCGGGCAGGCTCGCGGTCGCCGTCGCGGCGCTCGCGGTGGCCGCGTTCGTCGCGGGTGTCGCCGTGCTGCTGACGGCGCCCACCGTGGTTTCCGGCGCGGCGACTACCACCAGGCAGGCTCCCGCCGCCCCTGAAACCACGGCGCCCCCTGCCGTCGAACTCACCCCGACGGCTTCGGCCACCCGCGGAGCGATCGGCGAAGGGCAGCCACCCGGCACGGTCCGCCTGCCGCACGGCGGCACCGCCGAACTGGTGCGCCGGGAACTGACCGCCGACGGCACCCTGCCGATCCCGGACGACCTCGACGAAGCCACGTGGTGGGGAGCCGGACTGGGCGCCGAACGCGGTGTCGCGCTGCTGTCGGGACACGTGAACTGGGGCGGTCGCACCGGGCCGTTCGCCGAACTGTGGCGTGACCGCCCCGGGCAGCGGGTGACCGTACGGGACGCCACGGGAGGGCGCTGGGTGTACCGCATCGTCGACACCCTGACCCTGCACAAGGACGAGCTGCCCCGGCACGCGCCCAGGTTGTTCTCCCAGCAGGGCCCGCACCGGCTCGTGCTCGTCACGTGCGGCGGCGAGTACACCAGCTCCGGCCAGGGTTACGTGGACAACCGCATCGTCACGGCGGAGTTGCTCACCCGTCCCTGAGGCCGGTGGTCAGGCCAACCTCCCGGGCGTGGTACCCCGGCTGCCGGATACGCTGGTAGCTCACAGTCAAAGTCGATTCCGCATGCCCCGGAGCGTTCAGTGCCCGCCAACAAGCCCGCCAACACCATCGAGACCGTCGTCAACCTGTGCAAGCGCCGTGGTTTCGTCTTCCCCTCGGGGGAGATCTACGGCGGCACCCGGTCGGCGTGGGACTACGGGCCCCTTGGTGTGGAACTGAAGGACAACATCAAGCGCCAGTGGTGGAAGACCATGGTGCAGTCCCGCGACGACGTGGTGGGTCTGGACTCGTCGGTGATCCTGCCGCGCCAGGTCTGGGTGGCCTCCGGCCACGTCAACGCCTTCCACGATCCGCTGGTGGAGTGCCTTTCCTGCCATCACCGGTTCCGCGCCGACCAGCTGGCCGAGGACTACGCCGAGCGCACCGGCACCGAGGTCGCCGAGGGCGACCTCTCCGACGTGCCGTGCCCCAACTGCGGCAACCGTGGGCAGTACACCGAGCCGCGCGAGTTCAACATGATGCTCAAGACCTACCTCGGCCCCGTCGAGTCCGAGGAGGGCCTGCACTACCTGCGGCCGGAGACGGCACAGGGCATCTTCGTGAACTTCCTCAACGTGCAGACCACCTCGCGCAAGAAGCCACCGTTCGGCATCGGTCAGATCGGCAAGTCGTTCCGCAACGAGATCACCCCGGGCAACTTCATCTTCCGGACCCGGGAGTTCGAGCAGATGGAACTGGAGTACTTCGTCGAGCCCGGTGAGGACGAGCGCTGGCACCAGTACTGGATCGACCTGCGCACGCAGTGGTACGTCGACCTGGGCATCAGCAGGGACAACCTGCGCCACTACGAACACCCGAAGGAAAAGCTGTCGCACTACGCCAAGCGCACCGTGGACATCGAGTACCGTTTCGGGTTCTCCTCCGGCCAGGAATGGGGTGAGCTGGAGGGCATCGCCAACCGCACCGACTTCGACCTCACCACGCACTCCAACCACTCCGGTGTCGACCTCTCCTACTTCGACCAGGCATCGGGGCAGCGCTACCGGCCGTTCGTGATCGAGCCCGCCGCCGGGGTCGGCAGGCCGATGATGGCGTTCCTGATCGACGCCTACACCGAGGACGAGGTGCCCAACGCCAAGGGCGGCACCGACAAGCGCACCGTGCTCAAACTGGACCCGAGGCTGGCGCCGTACAAGGTGGCGGTACTGCCGCTTTCCCGCAACGCCGACCTGACGCCCAAGGCCCGCGACCTCGCCGCGGCGTTGCGCAAGCACTGGAACGTCGACTTCGACGACGCCCAGTCCATCGGCAAGCGCTACCGCAGGCAGGAGGAGATCGGCACGCCGTACTGCGTGACCGTCGACTTCGACACCCTGGAGGACCACGCCGTCACGGTTCGCGAGCGCGACTCGATGGCGCAGGAGCGCGTCGCCATCGACAAGCTGGAGTCCTACCTTGCCGCGCGCCTGATCGGGTGCTGATCGTGCCCGCCGCTGTCCCGCGTTGGCTCGGCAGGCTGGC
This sequence comes from Saccharomonospora marina XMU15, assembly GCF_000244955.1. GTDB lineage: Bacteria > Actinomycetota > Actinomycetes > Mycobacteriales > Pseudonocardiaceae > Saccharomonospora_A > Saccharomonospora_A marina. Next base: position 1,910,049 of record NZ_CM001439.1, read on the forward strand.
GCTAGGCGCGGTGCTGGTCGGGCTGCTGGTGGTCGGTGGCACCGCGTTTCGGGTGTGGCACGTCGCGCGGGCCGACGAGCGTCCGCAGGTGGACGCCATCGTCGTGCTCGGCGCCGCGCAGTACAACGGCACGCCGTCGAAGATCTTCCAGGCGCGGTTGGAGCACGCCAGGCAGCTGTATGCCGACGGCGTCTCCTCCCGCATCGTGACCTCGGGGGGCAGCCGCGTCGGTGACACCTTCACCGAAGCGCAGGCCGGAGCCCGGTGGCTGGCCGACCACGGCGTGCCGCCGCAGGCCGTGGTCGCTGTAGGCCAGGGCAGCGACACGCTCCGCTCGCTGCACGCCGTCTCCGACAAGGCACGGGCCCTCGGCTGGAACACCGTGGTGATCGTCAGCGACCCGTGGCACTCGCTGCGGGCGAGGATCATGGCGGAGGACGCCGGGCTGCGGGCGTGGACCTCACCCACGCACAGCGGCCCGATCGTGCAGACGCGGCAGACGCAGGCGCGCTACATCTTCCGGGAAACCGCCGCGCTGCTGTACTACCGGATGTCCAAGGACTCCGCCGACACGATGGGTGGGGCCGGGCTGAGCTGACCAGCACCGAATGGTCCCACCAACTGGGAGTCGCTGGGCGTTTTGTCGCACGATCACTAACGTCGATGTCAGGCCCACCCGCTTCAGCCGCAGAAGGAGCCAGTCGATGACCGAAGCGTGGTCGTTCGAGACCAAGCAGATCCACGCGGGCGCGCAGCCCGATCCCGCGACCGGTGCGAGGGCCACCCCGATCTACCAGACGACGTCCTACGTCTTCCGCGACACCCAACACGGCGCGGACCTGTTCAGCCTCGCCGAGCCGGGCAACATCTACACCCGGATCATGAACCCGACACAGGACGTGCTCGAGCAGCGGGTGGCCGCGCTGGAAGGCGGGGTGGCGGCGCTGGCGTTCGCGTCCGGGTCGGCGGCGACCACCGCGGCGATCCTGAACCTGGCGGGCGCGGGAGACCACGTGGTGTCCAGTCCGGCGCTCTACGGCGGCACCTACAACCTGTTCCACTACACGCTGCCGAAGCTGGGGGTCGAGGTCACCTTCCTGTCCGACCAGGACGACCTGGACTCCTGGCGCGCGGCGGCGCGGCCCAACACCAAGCTGTTCTTCGCCGAGACACTGGCCAACCCGGGCAGCAACGTGCTCGACGTGCGCGCCGTGGCCGACGTGGCGCACGAGGTGGGCGTGCCGCTGGTCGTGGACAACACCATCCCGACCCCCTACCTGCTGCGCCCCATCGAGCACGGCGCCGACGTGGTGGTCCACTCGGCCACGAAGTACCTCGGCGGGCACGGCACCACCGTCGCCGGGGTGCTGGTGGACGGCGGCACGTTCGACTTCGGTGCGCACGCCGATAGGTTTCCCGGCTTCACCGAGCCCGACCCCAGTTACAACGGGCTGCGGTACTGGGAGGCGCTGGGGCCCGGCGCCTTCGCCGCGAAGGCCCGCGTGCAGTGGCTGCGCGACACCGGCGCCGCCATCGCGCCGCTGAACAGTTTCCTCATCCTGCAGGGCATCGAGACGCTCTCGCTGCGGATGGAGCGTCACGTGGCCAACACGCAGGCGCTGGCCGAGTGGCTGGAGCAGCGTGACGAGGTGGAGCGGGTGTACTACGCGGGGTTGCCGTCCAGCCCGCACCACGAGGCCGCGAGGAAGTACCTGCCCAAGGGTGCGGGCGCGGTGTTGTCGTTCGAGCTGCGCGGCGGGGTCGAGGCGGGCCGGGCGTTCGTCGACGGCACCGAACTGCACAGCCAGCTGGTCAACATCGGCGACGTGCGCAGCCTCATCGTGCACCCGGCCAGCACCACCCACAGCCAGCTCAACCCCGACGAGCAGCTCAGCAGCGGAGTCACTCCCGGCCTCGTCAGGTTGGCCGTCGGCATCGAGGGTGTCGAGGACCTCAAGGCGGACCTCGAAGCGGGTTTCAGGGCGGCGAAGGCGGTGCTGTGACGCCGCCGCCGACCCCGCCGAACCAGGACCCCCCTCCTGCCACCGGTGCGTGGCAGGAGGGCGATCCTCCTGGTCGTCGACGGTGGTTGCGGCAGGACGCGCCGCTGCCGCTCGAGTTCGGCCGCAGCCTTCCCGGTTTCCAGCTCGCCTACGAAACCTGGGGCACGCCTGCTTCCGACGGTTCCAACGCGGTGCTGGTCGAGCACGCCCTCACCGGCGACAGCCACGCGGCGGGGCCCGCGGGGCCCGGCCATCCGACGCCGGGCTGGTGGGACGGGCTGATCGGACCGGGAAAGGCGCTGGACACCGATGAGTTGTTCGTCGTGGTTCCCAACGTGCTCGGCGGCTGCCAGGGCTCGACGGGGCCCGCGTCGCGTGCTCCCGACGGCAGGCACTGGGGCAGCCGGTTTCCGAAGATCAGCATCCGCGACCAGGTCGCCGCCGAGACGGCGCTCGCCGACGCGCTGGGCATCCAGCGGTGGGCGTGTGTGCTGGGCGGCTCCATGGGCGGGATGCGTGCGCTGGAATGGGGCGTGAGCGAGCCGGATCGGGTCGCGTCGCTGCTGCTGCTCGCCTGTCCGGCCGCGTCATCGGCCGACCAGATCGCCTGGGCGGCGCCGCAGCTGCACGCCATCGTCTCCGACGCGGGCTGGCGGGGCGGCGACTACCACGACGCTGCTCCCGGTGAGGGGCCACACCGCGGGCTCGGAGTGGCCCGCAGGATCGCCCACGTCACCTACCGCAGCGAGCCGGAGTTCAACGCCAGGTTCGGGCGTGCCCTGCAGAACCCTGACGGCGGCGACCCCGACGAGCGGTTCGCCGTGGAGTCCTACCTCGACCACCACGCGGACAAGCTGGTGCGTCGCTTCGACGCCGCCAGTTACGTGCTGCTGACCAAGTCGATGAACGATCACGACGTCGGCAGGGGTAGGGGCGGGGTCGCGCAGGCGCTGTCGAGGGTGAGCGCGCGCACGATCGCCGCCGGCGTGGACAGTGACCGCCTCTACCCGCAGGAGCAGGCGAGGCAACTGGCCGAGGGCATCGCGCACGCGCGCTACGCGCGACTGTCCTCGCCGTACGGGCACGACTCGTTCCTCATCGAGACCAGCCAGGTCGCCGGGCTGGTCAAGGAACTGCTCGGCTGATCGTCGCCGGGCACCGAGGCGGCCGATGCCCGCTACGCTGGCTGCGATGGACGGCTACACGGCCCACGACCGCGAGCGCCGATTCGCCGAACGGCCCAAGCGCGCCGCGTTGCCTGGTTCGCGCGGTGACACGCGCTCGGCGTTCGCCAGGGACAGGGCGCGGGTGCTGCACTCGGCCGCGCTGCGAAGGCTGGCAGGCAAGACCCAGGTCGTCGGGCCGGGGGAGGGCGCCGAGGTCAGCGGCGTGCCGCGCACCCGGCTGACGCATTCGCTGGAGGTCGCTCAGATCGGCCGCGGTATCGCCGAGGATCTGGGCGCCGACCCCGACCTGGTGGACACCGCCGGACTGGCCCACGACATCGGACACCCGCCCTTCGGCCACAACGGCGAGTCGGCGCTGGACGAGGCCGCCCGCGCCTGCGGCGGCTTCGAGGGCAACGCTCAGACGCTTCGCATCCTCACCAGGCTGGAACCGAAGGTGCTCGGCGACGATTCCGAGGTCGCGGGCCTCAACCTCACGCGCGCGTGCCTCGACGCGGCGACCAAGTACCCGTGGCCCAGGCAGGCCGCCTTGCCGAAGTTCGGTGTCTACGCCGACGACTTCGAGGTCTTCGCCTGGCTGCGCGAGGGCGCGCCCACGAACCGAACCTGCCTCGAGGCACAGATCATGGACTGGGCCGACGACGTCGCGTACTCGGTGCACGACGTGGAGGACGGGGTGCTCGCCGGGCGCATCTCGCTCGGGGTGCTGGCCGAGGCGCAGGAGCGTGCCGCTGTCGCCGAGTTGGCCGCCAAGCACTTCTGCGATCGCTCGGTGTCCACACTGGAGGACGCCGCCGCCGAGTTGCTGCGGCTGCCCGCCGTCGCGGCGCTGGTGGAGAATCCCTACGACTCCTCGCTGCGCGCCCAGGTGGCGCTGAAGCGACTGACCAGCGAACTCGTCGGCCGGTTCGCCTCGGCGGCGGTGACCGGCACCCGCGCCGAGCACGGGGATGAGCCGCTGCTGCGCTACGCCGCCGACCTCTGTGTCCCCGACCAGGTGGCAGCCGAGGTGGCCCTGTTGAAGGCACTGGCGTTGCGGTACGTGATGAGCGACCGCGGCAGGCTCGCGTTGCAGGAGCGGCAGCGGCAACTGCTCGCGGAGTTGGTGGCGGCACTGCCGTCGCGGTCTCCCGAGGCGCTCGATCCGATGCTGCGGCCTGCCTGGGATGCCGCGCCCGACGACGCCGCCCGGCTGCGGGTGGTGGTGGACCAGGTGGCCTCGCTGACCGACGCGCAGGCCCGCGCCTGGCATGCCCGGTACGTGGTCCAGGGCGCTGGACCGGCGCGGTAACGTCACAGAATGCCAGCCAGCACACCGGAGACCACACACCTGCGGTTCGCGCTCGCCGTCCACGACAAGATCGCCAGGGACGGGGCCGACTCGTGCTTCTCGCCCTACTCGGCCGCGAGCGCGCTGGCACTGGTGACCCGCGCGGCGAGAGGGGTGACCGCCGAGGAAGCCGCCACGGTGGTGGCAGGCACCGCCGAGGGCGTCGCGGACCAGGTGGAGCTGCTGCGCAAGGCCGCGCTGCTCACCGCGCACACCGGCGGGGAGCAGCCTGAGCTGGCCGTGTCGAACACGCTGTGGGTGTGGCAGAGCCTTGCCCTCAACCCCGGATTCACCGAGGAACTGGCGGACTGGCCGTCAGGACGCGTGGCGACCGCGGCGTTCGTCGACGACCCCGAAGGTGCTCGCCGCACGATCAACGCCGACGTGGCGCACGCCACCCACGACCTGATTCCGGAGTTGCTGCCCTCGGGCAGCATCGGCGCCGACACCGTCGCCAGCCTGGTGAACGCGCTGTACCTGCGGGTGGCGTGGACGTTCCCGTTCTCGCAGGCCAATACCACCGAGGCGGACTTCCACTCACCGGACGGCGTTCGCCCGGTGCCGATGATGCGGCAGGCGGAGCGGCTGGGCTACGCCGAGAGCCACGGCTGGCGGCTGGTGGCGCTGCCCGCGCTGGGTGGTGTCGAGGCGATCGTGCTGCTGCCCGATCGTTCGCTCGCGGAGCAGGAGTCCACACTGGACGCCGAAACACTCGTGGACCTGCTCTCGGCCAGGCGCGACACGATGGTGGATCTCGCGCTGCCCCGGCTGTCGCTCGATGTGCGCAGCCCGCTCAAGCCTGCGTTGCGCGCGCTCGGGGTGCACACGATGTTCCAGCCGACCGCCGACTTCGGCGAGTTGACCGACGACCCGCGGCTGCTGGTGTCCGACGTCTCGCACCAGGCCGTGCTTCGCGTGGACGAGAGCGGGCTGGAGGGGGCCGCGGCGACGGCGGTGACGATGCGGCTGGTTTCCATGCCGCTGGGTGAACCCGTGACCGTAGTGATCGATCGCCCGTTCCTGCTGCTGGTGCGGCACGCGGGGACGGGCGCCTGCTACTTCCTTTCGAGGGTCGTCCAGCCGTGACGACCACGACCCAGCGGGCTCCCCGGCTAGGGACGCCCGGACCCACCGGCGCCCGCGTGTCACCTCGGCTGGTCGACGCCGCCGTGCTGCTGGGCTTCGCCGTGGCCGCCTTCCTGATCTACCGCCCGCTCTGGCTGGACCTCGGGCACGGCTACCTGGCCAACAGCGTGCAGGACCAGAACATGTGGGAGTGGTTCTTCGCGGTCACCGCCGACTCCGTGGCCAAGCTGGAGAACCCACTGTTCTCGGCGTTGCAGAACCATCCGCTCGGCGTGAACCTCATGGCCAACACGGTCATGCTCGGCATCGGTGTGCCGCTGGCACCGGTGACGCTGCTCTTCGGCCCCACGGTCACCTGGGCGCTGGCGCTCACCGGCGGGCTGGCCGCCACGGCGGCGGCCTGGTACTGGGTGTTGTCGCGTCACCTGGTCGGCACGCGCGTCGGCGCCGCCATCGGGGCGGCCTTCGCGGGGTTCGCGCCGCCGATCATCTCGCACGCGAACGCACACCCGAACTTCGTCGTGCTGTTCGTGTTGCCGTTCATCGTGCTGCGGCTGGTGAAGCTGGCGCGAGGAGAGCACGTCGTCCGCGGTGGCGTGCTGCTCGGGCTACTGGTGGCCTACCAGGTTTTCCTCGGCGAGGAACCACTGCTGATCATGGCCACCACGCTGGCGGTGTTCGCCATGGCCTACGCCCTGATGCGGCCCGAGCAGGCCATCGCCATGGCCAAGCCGCTCGCGGCCGGGCTCGGCGTGGCCGCGGCGGTGTCGCTCGCGCTGGTCGCGGTGCCGCTGTGGTGGCAGTTCTTCGGCCCGCAGAGCTACCGAAGCCTCGAGCACGGCCTGCGCGGCAACGACGCCGCCGCCTTCACCGCGTTCGCCACGGAGTCGCTGGCGGGCGGGCCGGAGTCGGCAAGCGAGTTGTCGATGAACCGTACCGAGGAGAACGCGTTCTTCGGCTGGCCGCTGGTGCTGCTCATGCTTGTCGTCACGGTGGGGCTGTGGCGGGTCGTCGTGGCGAGGGCGCTGGCCGTCGCCATGCTCGGCATGGCGTGGCTGTCGACGGGTGTGCTGCTCGTGGTCGACGGCACGGCGACCTCGGTGCCGGGGCCGTGGCTGCTGCTGTTCGACGCGCCGCTGTTCGAGTCGGTGCTGGAGTCGCGGTTCGCGCTCGGTTGCGTGCCGCTGATCGGGGTGCTGCTGGCGATGGCCACCGAGCGGGTGCTGCGCTGGGTGGCCGCGCCGGACTGGCGTTACGCCGCGCGCATCGTGTGGTTCAGCGCGCTGACCTTCGCGCTGGTGCCGGTCATCCCGACGGAGCTGGAGGTCCGGCAGCGTGAGGACACACCGGCGTTCTTCACGGCCGGGTCGTGGCGTGACTACGTCCGCCCCGGTGGCTCGGTGGTGGTGGTGCCGCTGCCGGACGCGGGCGATGCCGACGCGCTGCACTGGCAGGTGGAAACCGGCCTGGAGTTCCCGCTGGCGGAGGGCTACTTCGTGGGCCCGGCCACCGACGGTCGCGGCACCTACGGCGCGGTCCGGCGGCCCACCTCGGTGCTGCTGGAGGACGTCGCCGAGGACGGCGTCGCCGCGACGGTCAGCAAGGAGCAGCGGGTGGACGTGCTGCGCGACCTGCGGTACTGGAAGGCTGACGTGATGGTGCTGCCGGTGCGCACGCCCAACCAGCAGCCGCTGCGCGACACCGTCGAGCGGTTGCTCGGCCGCCCGCCGCATGTGGTCAGGGACGTGTGGGTATGGGACACCTCCGACCTCACCCGCCCGCACGGGTGACGGAAGCGGGCAGGTGCCGCAGCTTGTCCGGGTTGACGATGTCGTAGACGGCGACGATGCGCCCTTCGTGCACCGTCATCGCCTGTACGTGTTCGTCGACGTCGCGGTAGTGCTCGCCACCGGGCTGGGCGGGCAGGTACATCCCGAGGTCACCGTTGACCAGCACGGGCCGGGCGGCGGCGAAGGCGTCCGGCGGGTACATCCGGCGAAGACCGGCGAAGAACCGCACGAACTTGTCGGCACCGACCATGGTCCGGCGGGTGGTCCTGCCCTTGCCGTCGGAGTCGCCGATGAGCACGATGTCGGGGTGAAGCACCCGCGCCACGGCATGAACGTCGCCGGAGAGCACGGCGGCCGTGAAGCGTTCCAGCACCTCCCGTTGCTCCCGCAGCGACGCGCGGGGCGGCGGTTCGGCGTCGGCCACCGCGCGCCTGCCGCGTGAGGCGTGCTGCCTTGCCGCCTGCGGAGTGCAGCCCAGGATCTCGCCGACCTCGGAGAACGGCACGTTGAACGCGTCGTGCAGCACGAACGCCACTCGCTGCTGCGGCGTCAGCCGGTCGAGTACCACCATCGCCGCCATCCGCACGCCGTCGTCGCGGACCACGGTGTCCAGCGGATCCTCCCCGATGGAGGCGTCGACGTCGGTCACGATCGGCTCGGGCAGCCACTCACCGACGTAGCGCTCCCGCCTCGCGGTGGCCGAACGCAGCCGGTCGAGGCCAAGCCGCCCGACGACGGTGGTGAGCCAGGCCCGCAGATCGTGGATCTGCTCCGTTTTCTCGCGCGGCAGGCCGCTCAGCCGCAGCCAGGCCTCCTGCACTGCGTCCTCGGCGTCGGCCAGCGACCCGGTGAGCCGGTAGGCCACCGCGATCAGGTGGCGGCGGTGGCTTGCGAACTCACTCGCGAGCGCCTCGGGTGACATGGGCAGAGTATGGCCGAACCGGCGAAGCTTCGGTGTCCTAGAGTGGGGCGCGTGGCGGGACGGATCCGGGAAAGCGACATCGCGCAGGTGCGGGAGCGCAGCCGGATCGACGACGTCGTCGGCGAGTACGTGGCGCTTCGCAGGGCGGGCGGTGGCGCGCTGAAGGGCCTGTGCCCGTTCCACGAGGAGAAGACCCCCTCGTTCAACGTGCGGCCGACGCACGGCACCTTCCACTGCTTCGGCTGCGGTGTCGGCGGCGACGTCATCAAGTTCGTCATGCAGATCGAGCACCTCGGTTTCGTGGAGGCGGTCGAGCGGCTGGCCGACCAGGTGGGCGTGCACCTGACCTACGAGGGTGGTGGTGGCAGTGTCCGCCGCGATCGCGGCACCCGAATGCGGCTGGTGGAGGTGCACAAGGCAGCCCAGGCCTTCTACGCCGAGCAGCTGGCCACCCCGGAGGCCAGGGCGGCCAGGGAGTTCCTCACCGAACGCGGGTTCGACGCCGCCGCCGCGGCCAGGTTCGGTTGCGGCTTCGCGCCCGGCGGCTGGGACCGGCTGACCAAGCACCTGTTGAACAGCGGCTTCGAACTCGCCGAGCTGTACAAGTCGCAGATCTCCAAGGAGGGCAGGCAAGGGCCGATCGACCGGTTCCACCGAAGGCTGGTGTGGCCGATCAAGGACCGTGGCGGCGACATCGTGGGTTTCGGCGCCCGCCGGATCTTCGAGGACGACCCCATTCAGGCGAAGTACCTCAACACCAGCGAGAGCCCGATCTACAAGAAGTCACAGGTGCTGTTCGGGCTCGACCTCGCCAAGCGGGAGATCTCGCGCAGGCACCAGGTCGTGGTGGTGGAGGGCTACACCGACGTGATGGCCATGCACGAGGCGGGTGTGCCGACGGCTGTGGCCTCCTCCGGCACCGCGTTCGGCGAGGAGCACATGCGGGTGCTGCGCCAGTTGATGATGGACGACGACGCCTTCCGCGGTGAGGTGATCTTCACCTTCGACGGTGACGAGGCAGGGCAGAAGGCGGCGCTGAAGGCGTTCGAGGGCGACCAGACGTTCGCGGGCCAGACCTACATCGCCATCGCGCCCGATGGTATGGACCCCTGCGAGTTGCGGCTCGCCAAGGGGGATGCGGCCGTTCGCGATCTGGTGGCGCGGCGCATCCCGCTCTTCGAGTTCGCGATCCGCAGCCTGCTGGCCGACTACGACCTCGACTCCGTGGACGGGCAGGTGGCGGCGCTGCAACGCACCGTGCCGCTGGTGGCGCAGATCAAGGACCGCGCCAAGCGCGACGGATACGCCACCAAGCTCGCCTGGTGGGTGGGTTGGCAGGACGAGGCGATGGTGGTGCGGCGCGTGCGGGAGAGCGCGGGAGCGCCGGCCAAGGCCAACGGCAGGCGCAGGGACTCCCGCAACGGTGCCGCCGAGGGTGGCGACCTGGAGCGGCCCGATGCCAAGCATCCGGGCTTGCGTGCGCAGCGGGAGACGCTGAAGGCCGCGCTGCAGGAGCCCGCGCTGGCCGGTCCCGAGTACGACGCGCTGCCCGCCGACGCGTTCACCCACCCTGCCTACGTCGCCGTGCACAAGGCGATCCTGGCCGCGGGCGGGGCGAGCTCGGGCCTCACCGGCCCGGCGCTGATCGACGCCGCCACCCAGCACGTTCCACAGGGGACGGTCAGCTCACTGCTGTCCGAACTGGCCGTCGAGCCGCTGGAGTCCAACGGCGAGGCCGATGAGCGCTACGTTTCGAGCATGCTCGCGGCGGTGCAGGAGAACCTGGTGGGGCGCCAGATCGGGGAGCTGAAGTCCAAACTGCAGCGGTTGTCGCCGGTGGAGGCCGCCGACGACTACCGGGCGCTGTTCGGTGACCTGGTGGCCCTCGAGCAGTACCGCAAGGCACTGCGCGAGCAGGCTGTCGGAGGGATGGACTGAGCCGATGGGCTGGCTGAGCAGGGTGATGGGCGAGCGGCTGCCGGAGGAGCTGGACGCCCGGCTGGCCGCGGAGGAGCACGTGCTGGCCTGGACACGTGTCGGAACGGGCGGGTACCTGGCGGTGACGGCGCTGGGCCTGTGGGTGCCCGACGACGGTGGTCACCGGCGTATCGGTTGGGACCTGGTCAGCAAGGCCGTGTGGCGCGGGGACGCGCTGACCGTCACCGAGGCCGAGGTGACCGGGCAGGCGGGCAGGGCGCTGGTGCTGGCCGACCGGGAGCCCGTACGGCTCGTGCTTGCCCGTCCGGGACGGATTCCGCATCTGGTGCGGCAACGGGTCGAGGGTTCGATCCGTTCGCGTTACCGCAAGGAACTGCCCGGTGGCGGTGCCTGGTTCGTGCTCAGGAAGGTTCCCGGCGCCGACGGCGTGGTGTTGCAGGTCAGGCCCGACCCCGGTGCCGAGGTCGCCGCGCTGGCCGACATGGCGCAGGAGGCGGCCGAGAAGTTGGCAGGCGGGCAGCAGTAGCAGTACGCTCGTACTGTGTGGGATCCCGTCAAAACTCTTCACTAGATCCACGCTCTGAAATTGTTGTTGACCTGCTATTTCGCGGGCCATGTCGCGGAGCATACCAGAGCATGCCGCTCATACTGTAGAGTTCACCAGCATGGTGAGTCGCACGCCGGATGATCTGCAGGACCTCCTCGTGTCCTGGCTGCGCGAACTGGCCTATCTCAAGAGGAGCCAGCACACGATCACCACCTACAGCAAGAACATCGGTCTCTACCTGGCGTGGGCCCGCGAGCACACCGAAGCGCCGTCGCTGTCGCGCCAGTCGGTGCAAACCTGGATCCTGGCCATGATGCAAGCCGGCGCCGAGCCATCAACCGCGGGAACGCGACTCAAGGCCGTCCGTGGCTTCTCTCGCTGGCTCGCCGACGAGGACGAGATCCCCACCGACGAGATCGCCGACTTGAAAGCGCCGAACGTCGACCGCAAGGTTGTCCCCGCGCTCAGCGATGAGCAGTGCGCGGGGCTCATCGACGCCTGCAAGGGCAAGACGTTCGCCGACAAGCGCGACGAGGCACTCATCCGCCTCATGCTGGAATGCATCCTCCGCGCCGAGGAAACGATCCTGCTTGACCTCAGCGACGTGGATCTCAACACCGGCATGGCGACCGTGCGCCGCGGCAAAGGTGGCAAGGGCCGCCGCGTCGGCTTCGGCCCGGCCACCACGCGAGCCCTGGACCGCTACCTCCGCGCCCGCAAGACTCACCGCCTCGCCGACCTACCGGCGTTCTGGCTCTCCCAGAAACGCGGCAGGCTCTCCTACACCGGCTTGGACCGCATCATGAAGCAACGCGGCGCCCAAGCCGGAATCACCGACATGCACGCGCATCGACTGCGCCACACCGGCGCTTCCCGCTGGGTCATGGCCGGCGGCAGCGAAGGCGGCCTGCAGGCCGCCGCCGGGTGGTCCAACCGCGCCATGATCCAGCGCTACACGGCCAGCGTGCGCGAGGAACAAGCCGCAGCCGAGGCGCGACGACTCAACCTAGGGGAGTTCTGATGCTGCAGCGGATCAAGGTGATCTGCACCGACCATGGGCGCCACGCTGTGCGCAACCTCGGCTGGCTACTACCGGAAGTTCCGATACTGGACCCATCACCCGGTGACCTCGCCGCATGGCTGGTCCGTCCCCAGCAGGTTGGCGGTTCGCTCGACCGGGAGGTCGGCTCGCTCGATTCGCCCGAGACGAGGATCTCGTTCGTGCCGTGGGCGCCAGGATCACCAGCACGGCAGGCGCGCGACGGCGAGCGACTAGCCACTCACGAGACCATCCGACCGAAGTGTCCGAAGTGCCGGCTGGACGTGCCGATGCGGCAGGAGACCGCGCGACGCTGTTTCGCCGCGCTGGCCGATACCGGCATGTCGATGTTGGATATCTCCCGCCTGTAGTTAGAATGCCGGTATCGCGGGACGTGAGCCGCTAGAACTTCACGGGCAGACCACCCATCGGTGGTGAGTTTCTGCTGCCCTGAAGGAGACGAATCGTGGCCAAGCCCACGACACTCACCGACGAACAACGCTCTCAGCGCGCTCGCATCGCCGCGCTCACCCGCTGGTCCAAGGAATCCCCGGCTGCCAACGCCGCACGCGGTCAGGCTGGCCTGCTGGAGAAGTTCCGGCGCGAAGTGCTCGCCGACGACCCGAACGTTCTCGAGCCCGAGCTGACCCGCCGCGCCGAATGCCGCCGCAAGCTCCACATGCAGCGCCTCTCATTCAAGGCATCCCGCGCCCGGGCGTCCGTCAAGAACGGCGGTGGAACGGCGTGAGGACAGAAGAAGCCCGCCCCGGCGGGCGAACCGAGGCGGGCGACAAACAGACCGACGAGCAGCGATCCGAAGCCAGGGTAGCCGACGCGTCCGACAAGCGGCGTGTGCACTGGGTCGGCAAGCCCGGCAAGACCACCCTGTGGGGACAGGTCTATGGAGAGCTGCTCGCCGCGGAGAAGAACCACCGCGGCTACACCCCCGAGCAGCACCGCGCCAACGTCGAGCGCCGCGCCCGGCACGCCGTCGAGCTGCTCGACGCCGCCCACGACGCCAACCAGGCACGCCGCGCCCGCGTACTCCGACACCCGGACCTCGCCGACCAGCTACGCGCAGCCCTACGGCTCACCGACGCCGCGCACTGGAACGGCTACGTGCCACCGAAACAGCTCGGCGAGTCCGCATGCCGCGCATGTGCCACCGATCGGCGCACGTCGTGCCCGCGCGAGCACGTCGCCGCGCTCAACACCAGCCAGACACGCGCCGAGCTCGTCGCGATGGCGGCCGAGGCCAAGCGCCGCGAGGACAACGAGGGCCGGTAGTGGGGATCAAGCTGATCGAGCAGGCGCTCGACGAGACACCGGCCGACCTCACCGCGCGTGAGGTGCTCGCGCTCGTCGCTGTCGCGCACCGGGCGAACGACCACACGCGTACCGGATGGCCGAGCCGCGCGGAGATCGCGCGCCGGATGCGCGCGAGCCCGGAGACCGCCAAGCGCGTGCTACGCGGGCTCGTTCAGCGGGGGCTACTCGAACGCGTCGGAGGTGGCTACCGCGGCCAAGCCACGGTGTACCGCTTCCCCGCGAAAGGGGGTCACAGCTATGACCCTCATTCCGACCAGAAAGGGGGTCATAGCTGTGACCCGCTTTCTGAGACGGAAAGGGGGTCATCTGACGTCGAAAGGGGGTCATCTGACGTTCAAAAGGGGGTCACAGCTATGACCCCCCAACCTTCAGGAACACGTCAGGAACCTTCACCACGCGCGCGCGAGACCTACGCCGACGCGATCGACTACGTAGCCGCAGGACTCGAACAGATCGACGGACGACGACGCTACGACCGCCGAGACATCACCGAGACCGTGACCGGATTCCTCCGCGGCAAGCAGGTAGCCGCACCGACCCGCTACGTCCGCAAGGCGTTCGACGACAACCCCGAACAGTTCCGGCCGACGAGCGGACCACCGCGCTACCGAAGGGAAACCGCATGACGCACGAGCAGGCGGCGCTGCTCGCCGACGCACTGCGCCAGCTCGCCGACGCCGCCGCACTCGTCGCCGACCACCTCGACCAGGAAGGAAACGATCATGACGACCACGAAGAACGCGGCCGGTCCGCGCTGCATGGTGTGCGGCGCAACCCGCCAACCCGGACAACTCACCGACGCGATCGCGCACGCACCCTGCGACCAACGAGCCAAGCGCTTCCCCCACGATCACCCCGACTACACGCCGGGGTTCTGGGAAGCGGCCGGGGCAGCGGTGATCTACGATGAACGGTGAGCGCGCGCTCGGCATCCCCAGCGCCGGAACCCGGTCGCACCGGGCCACCCGGACGGAAGGGTCGCCATGCGGCGAACGGTTCCCCGTCGCTGTCTTGGAGACCCCGGCATGAGCGCCCCCGATCTGTTGATCTTCACCGCCGACTTCGCCCTCGACGACGGCGAAGACTCCCGCACATTGCGCGGCCTGGCCGTGCCCTACGGGCAGGTGAGCCACCCCGCCGAGTTCGGCGGGATGGCGGTGCGGCACCGATTCGAGCCGGGAGCGTTCTCCCGCTCGATCCGCGAACGCGGCTCGAAAGTCAAGCTGTTCGTCGAACACGACGTCCGTCGCCTGCCGATCGGGCGGGCGGTCGACTTCGACGACGGACCCGAAGGGCTGCGGGTGGCGTTCGAGTTCGCCCGCACCGCCTCCGGCGACGAGGCGCTGCAGCTCGTGCGCGACGGCTACGTCCGGGGCCTGTCGGCCGGGGTGGACCCCTTGCGGTACAGCGAGGACCAGCAGGGGCACCTGGCGCACTCCGAAGCCCGGCTACGCGAGGTGAGCCTCGTGAACGAGCCGGCCTTCGCCGCGGCCGGATTCACCCGCGACAGCGACGGGGAACCCGAACCCACATTGGACGTTGAGCAGGCGCGGCTGCGGCTACGCCTGGCGGAAAAGGGATGGATCTATGTCTGAGGCACCCGAAAAGGCCCCTGAGATCGAGCGTGAGCGGCTGATCGTGGAGGCGCGGCAGTTGATCGCCGACGCCGGTGACGGGCCGCTCAGCGAGCAAGCCACGGCGCGTTTCTCCGAGATCGAGCAGCAACTCGACCGGCTACGCGACGAGCAGGACCAGCGGCCAGACACGGTCGACCCGACACGGCACCCGCTGCCGAACATGCCGAACACCCCCAGCGGACACCACAGCGGACTGCTCGCCGAGGAATCGCCGCACCCGCTGGCCTACACCGCGCAAGCCCTCACCGCCCTACAGGCCGCGATCGACGCCCACGAACCCCTGCGGGTCCGGGCCGCCGACCCCCGAGCCCGGTTCGCCACCATCACCACCACCACACACGGCGCGCCGCGAGCGTGGGGCGCCAACGTGCTCACCGGGCCGCGCCTGCTGTCACAGGTCGCCGGTGTGCCACGCCAGCCCGTCGAAGCGGTGCTCGCCCAGTTCCCGCAGCTCACCCTGCCCACAGCGCAGCCGGTGACCGCCGAAGCGGCCAGCCTGACCGAATACGCGTCATCCGCGGCCGGTTCGGTCACACTGGGCCGTTTCGGCCGCTGGACCGACATGTCCCGCGAGGCGCTGATCGGGGCTGACGCGGCCGCCATCACCGGAATGCACCGGGTAGGCATCGCGCTCGACCTCGATCAGGTCCTCGTCGACGCGGTCGAGACAGCCGCCGGAACCGCGGTGGCCTTCGCCGCCGATGTTCCCGCGCAGATCCGCAAGGCCATGGCGCAAGTCCAGGCCAACACCGCCTCCGACGATCCCGCCGACCTGGTGATCCTCGCCCACCCCGACGACGTGTACCTGCTGCAGGACGTGTCCCCCACCGGTGGGTCGACGATCGCCGAACGATTCCAGCGCTTCTCCGGCGCGCTGGTCTACCCGAGCAACGCGGTGTCCACCGGGTTCATGACGGTGGCGAACTTGCGGGTCGGTGCCCGCTACTTCGAAGCGGTCGGACTCAGCACCGCCACCCAGGTCGACGTCAAGACCGGGGTGGAAACGGTCGCCACCTACACCGTCGCCGGGTATGGCGTCACCCTCACTACCGGGTTCGCCGTCATGCAGGACGTCGTCACACCGTAGCCAGTCTGCGCGTGACGAAACGGGTCCGTGACCGGCGGCAACACATTGCCGCAGGTCACGGACCCGGCGTTTTCCCTGGTCAGAGGGGTGCGGACACCCCCGTCCTTCTGTCCTTTTTTTGCGCGCAGTTGGTGAAGGTTTCCTGGCCGCGCTCAGCCGCAGTAGCTGCCGAGGGTCGCGTTCACGGCGACGAGCACGGCCGCCACGGTGGCGATGGCGAGCAGCGCGACGAGCCACCGGTCGCCGCGTGGTAGCCGGTTCACGACTCGACCTCGGCGGGTGCCTCGATAGCGTCGAGCTGGTCGGCGCGCTGCCGTAGCTCGTCGACGAGCGGCGCGAGGTGGTCGGCCAGTGCGCGCAGGCCTTCGGCGGGTAGTTCGCCGCCGTCCTGCGCTGCCATGAGTTCGACGGTGGCCGCGGCGATGGCGCGGTTGGTCTTGGCCAGCTTGGCGAGCAGGTCACGGTCGCGTTGGATCACCCGAGCAGGCTACGACGCACACATGAGCACTGCATAGCACCCATTCGCGTCGCATAGGTTTGCGCTGGTCACGCACGGTCTACGTTGCTGCGGTGCCGAAGGTGCCAGCGTTCGAACCGAACCCCGCGAGCCCGGTCTACCTCTACCTGCAGGTCGCCGACCACATCGCGGCTCGCATCGAAGCCGGTGACCTCCCGGTCGGCGGCAGGTTGCCGGGTGAGCGTGATCTCGCCGATGAGTACCGGGTGTCGTTGCAGACGGCGCGGCGTGCTGTCGCCGAGTTGCGCGACCGTGGCTTGGCGATCACGGTTCCGGTGAAGGGGACGTTCGTGCGCCGCCCCGACGAGCGGCGTTAACGGTTCCGGCCGGAACGTTGAATTCGGTGGCTCGGGTGTGAACGAACCTTGAAGACCAGCCTCGCGCCCGCGCGCGCGTAGGCCGCACTGTGATAGATAATCCGCAGACGCGGAAAACTTATCTCGCGCCCGCGCGCGCGTAGGCCGCACGGTGAGGTGCTAAATTTTAGCACCAGGATCGGGACTCGCGCCCGCGCGCGCGTAGGCCGCTGCAGCAAGAGTGATGTTATCACGCTTGCTGAGGACTCGCGCCCGCGCGCGCGTAGGCCGCTGTGGCTGGCTGCGGGCACACTGATGGGCTCCCCCCTTGGTCCCTGCCGGGACAAACCCACACCATTCATATCCCGCCCAGCACTACCGCCCGCGTGTCGCTGGGACGCGCGGGGTGCCGGATGTGTCGCCCCGCCCCTGGCCGTGGGGGTGGGGAGCCCTGCGCTCGTCAGGGTGGTTTACGAGCGAGCCCGTCTTTCCCTGCCTTGTCGTGTACGGCGACAAGGTCGCGGGTTGACCCCGGTGGACGGTGCTAAGGAAACCGGGTGGTCGGTGCGGTTGCGCCGACAGCACCAGCCACCCCGGTAAGGGGTGGGTGATGCTGCGGGGACACCCGCTAGGTGCGTGTCACCGCCTGCAGCAGCGCGACGAGCTCGTCGCGGTCGACGGGGGTGTCGTCGGCGCGGTGCCAGCCGATCAGCCAGTGCAGCCCGTTCTGCAGCGCCTGGTAGCGGTGCTCGAGCTTGGCGTGGTCGAGGATCTGTTGGCGGCGGTACTCCGACCACACGGCGCGGGATTCGTCGTCGGCGAGGGTTTCGGCGATGTGGCGGTCGCGGTCGGCGATGTCGTCGGCGAGTTCGGTGAGCATCGCGTGGATGGGTTGCTCGGGGGTGGCGCTCATCGCTGTCCACCTCCGGCCGTGTGCTCGTCGACGGCCGCGAGCAGCGCCGCGCATCGGTCCCGCAGCATCGCGGCGACCTCGGGGTGCGTGGCAGGCGCGAACCGGATGGCGGTCAGCAACTCGAGGTGCGTCCTGGTTTCGCGGCGCGCGATGCAGCGCCACCGGTGAGCGAGAAGGGTGGTGAGGGTGGCCAGTGCGACACACCCGGCCACGACGATACGGTTACCCACGGGTCAGACCTCCGGTGTCTGATCAAGGCCCCCGGGTTGGTGCTGCTACACCGCCGGGGGCCGCCTTATCTGCTGATGATCTTGGAAATAGTGGAGAATAACGACGCTTCGCCGGTTTGCCGCAACCAGCGTTTATGCTGGTGAGCATGCCGGACAGCGTTTGGAGTCCCGTCAAGTACCTCGACTACGGTGAGCCGCGCGCGCGGCCGTTCTTCGATCTGCTGGCACGGGTGGAGGCGCCCCGGCCACGCCGGGTGGTCGATCTCGGCTGTGGTCCCGGCAACCTGACGCGAACGCTGCCGCGCCGCTGGCCGGAGGCGACGATCGAGGCGATCGACAACTCACCGGAAATGGTGGTCGCCGCAAGGCGGTCGGGCGTCGACGCCGAGGTCGCCGACATCGTCGAGTGGGAACCCGCACCGGATACCGACGTCGTGGTGTGTAACGCCGTCCTGCAGTGGATCCCTGGTCACCGTGAGTTGCTGAGCCGCTGGGCGAGGCGGTTGCCGTCCGGGGCGTGGCTGGCTGTGCAACTGCCGGGCAACTTCGGCTCCCCTTCGCACACCCTGGCTCGGCGCGTCACGCGCGACCCCAGGTGGGCGCCGAGGTTGCAGGATGCTCCGCTGCTGGAGGACGACGCCGTAGCCGATCCGCTGGACTACGCGGAGTTGTTCGCCGACCTGGGCTGCCAGGTGGACGCGTGGGAAACCACCTACATCCAGCGGTTGACCGGCGACGACGCGGTGCTCGAATGGGTCAGCGGCACGGCGCTGCGGCCGGTGAAGGCGGCACTGCCGGAAGGAGAGTGGTTGGCCTTTCGCGAACAGTTGGCCCCGCTGCTCGCCGAGGCGTACCCGTCGAGAGGTGACGGCACCACGTGGCTGCCGTTTCGCAGGGTGTTCGTCGTCGCGCGGGTGCCCTGACGGCTCAGGTCCGGCCACCCGACGGCTGCGCGGTGGCGTGGCCGTCACTGCCATGGGGTGCGGGCGTGGACCGAGTCGAGCGCTGGCTGAACGGCAGCTTGTCGCCGACCTTCTCGCCCACCTTCGCCCTGGCGACTCCGGCCGCGCCCTGCACGGCGGGGTGGTCGGCCAGCTTGCGGTAGGTGCGCACGATCTGCTCGTATCGGGCCCGGCCGGCTCGCGCGCCCAGCACATAGCCGACGGCCGCGCCAAACAGGAACGTCTTCATCTTGCTCATGCCTCCTTCGAAGCGGGGCCACCACGTCCATTGTTCCGCACCTGCGCATCCCGCGCTTCGCGGTGACGACCCGGGGGTGGTGCGCGAGACTGATCGGGAATGAGCTAGAGTATGAACCCGTTGGCCCGGAGCGATCCGGGTGCCGACAGCGGTCCCTCGTAGCTCAATTGGCAGAGCATTCGGCTGTTAACCGAAGGGTTGCTGGTTCGAGTCCAGCCGGGGGAGCAGCACAAATAAGGCCCCCAAAGATCATTTGGGGGCCTTTGCCTTCGCCATGGCGGACGTACTCCCCGCGAATCCGGTAGCACACCTGCGGTTGACCATCCGTGCGCCGACGAGCTCGCTCGGGCGCGGCAGGCGTGCTGTTCGAGCTGAGACAACCCCCATATCAGCAGATCCCACGCTCCGTCAGTGATCGACATTAAGCCGGTCAAGTCGGTGATCGATTGACACAGTGATCTCCCGCGGATAGCTTGCCGAGGCTATACGGAGGGAGACGATCATGCTCGACAAACTGCAACGCGCGCTGGGGTTGAAGACCAACCCGACCATCTTCTTCACGTCGGCGGCGTTGGCGATCGTCTTCGTGGGACTGTCCGTGTTGTTCACCGACGAGGTCGACCGGACCTTTCGCGGCGCGTCGGAGGCGGTGAAGACCAACCTCGGCTGGTTCTACATCCTCGGTGTCACCTCCTTCCTCGGATTCCTGCTGTGGATCGCGTTCAGCAGGTTCGGCCACGTGCGACTCGGTGGCAAGGACGCGCGGCCGGAGTACAGCAACATCGCGTGGTTCGGCATGCTGTTCGCGGCCGGGATCGGCACCATCCTGATGTTCTGGGGGGTTGCCGAACCGATCAACCACTTCGCGAACCCACCGCTTTCCGGGCTCAACGGGCAGGTCGCCGACCTCAGCGAGTCCGCGGGCAGTTCCGAGCAGTTCGCTCAGCGGTTGCGCGAACTGCCCGCACCAGAGGGCGCGGCGGGCCCGCTCAGTGAGCAGGCCGCGACCGAGGCAATCGGGTTCACGATGTACCACTTCGGCTTCCACACCTGGGCGATCTTCACCCTGCCCGCGCTGGCGTTCGCCTACTTCGCCTACCGCAGGGGCCTGCCGTTTCGGGTCAGTTCCATCTTCCAGCCCATCCTGGGCGACCGGATCAACGGACCGATCGGCAAGATCGTGGACATCGCCGCGGTGATCGGCACGCTGTTCGGTGTGGCTGTCTCCATCGGACTCGGCACGCTACAGATCAACAGCGGCCTCAACGGGTTGTTCGGCATCGAGATCGGCAAGTCGACCCAGATCGCCATCATCGCCGTCGTCACCACCATCGCGACGATCTCGGTGGTGCTGGGACTGGACAAGGGCATCAAGTGGCTGTCCAATCTGAACATCGGGCTCGCGGTAGGCCTGTTGCTGTTCGTCATCCTGGCCGGGTCCACTGTGTTCCTGCTACGCGGTGTGATCGAGAGCGCGGGCACCTACCTCAGCGCGATCGTCCCGCTGTCCTTCTGGAACGACGCGCTGCCCGCCGACGGTTGGGGCTGGCAGGGGAGTTGGACGGTGTTCTACTGGGCGTGGACCATCACCTGGGCGCCGTTCGTGGGCATCTTCGTCGCCCGCATCTCCAAAGGACGCTCCATCCGGGAGTTCGTGCTGGGCGTGCTCGGCGCCCCGGTGGCCTTCTCCCTGGTCTGGTTCAGCGTCTTCGGGCTGTCGGCGATCAACATCGAATGGGAGAACCCCGGTTCGCTCGTCGGCCCTGTCGTCCAGCAGGGCGACACCGCGACGGCGCTGTTCGCGTTCCTGGAGAACTTCCCGGCAACCGAGTTCGTCATGGCGCTCTCGGTGTTCGTGGTGGTCATCTTCTTCACCACGTCCTCGGACTCCGCGTCGCTGGTGGTCGACATGCTCACCTCCGGCAACACACTCAACCCGCCCACGAGGCAGCGGGTGTTCTGGGCGGTGCTGGAGGGCGTCGTCGCAGCGACCCTCATCGCCGCGACCGGCCAGGAGGCGCTGCAAGCACTGGAACAGGTCGTCACGGTGATCGGGCTGCCGTTCTTCGTGATCGCCTACCTCACGATGTACTGCCTGGTGAAGGCGATCAAGCAGGACGTGCCGGAGGAGGAGCTGCTGCCGCGGCGCGCCAGGGTGGTGCTGGAGGCCCGGCGCAACTCCGACTGAGCGAACCGGGTCAGGACGCCAGGTGTCCGAGGAACCAACCGCGGGCCAGTTGCGCGGCGTGGTCCAGCGCGCCCGGCTCCTCGAACAGGTGGGTGGCCCTCGGCACGACCGCAAGCTCGTTCTCGCAGTGCAGTTCGGCCTGCGCCGCCCGGTTGAGGTCCAGCACCACGTGGTCGTGGCCGCCGACGATCAGCAGCGTGGGGGCGCCCACCGCGCGTAGCTGCTTGCCCGCGAGATCGGGCCTGCCGCCCCGCGACACCACCGCGGCCACGTCGGTGCGGGCGTCGGCCGCGGCCCACAGGGCGGCCGCCGCGCCGGTGCTGGCGCCGAAGTAGCCGATCGGTGTGCGCTCGAACCCCGGCTGGTCGCGCAGCCACCGAGTGGCCCCGATCAGCCGGTCGGCCAGCAGTTCGATGTCGAACACGTAGCGGCGGTCGAACTCCTCCTCCTGGGTCAGCAGGTCGAACAGCAGGGTGCCGATGCGTGCCTCGTTGAGCACAGCGGCCACGTGCCGGTTGCGAGGGCTGTGCCTGCCGCTCCCGCTGCCGTGCGCGAACAGCACCACGCCTGGACAGTGCTCCGGCACGGTGAGCCGGCCTTCCAGCGCGACCTCGCCCGCCAGCACCTCCACCTCCTCGTCCCTGACGGGTGGATCGGCGACGGTGACCGAGGTGTCGCGCCGCGCCGCCCTGCGCAGTAGCTCCAACACCTGATCGTCGGTGGTCTGCCGGAAGTTGCCGTACCACTGGCCCACGGCCCGAAACCACGGCGGCTGCTCGATGCAGACGACGACGTCGGCCTCTTCCCGCAGCGCCGCGACGGCACTGGGCGCTCCCACCGGCACGGCCAGCACCACGCGCTGCGCGCCGTGCGCTCTGGCGACCTGGCACGCCGCACGTGCCGTGGATCCGGTGGCGACGCCGTCGTCCACGACGATCGCGGTCCTTCCGCGCAACGACTCCCTGGGCCTGCCGCCACGGAACCGGCGTGCCCTGCGTTCGAGTTCCGCCCGCTCGCCTGCCTCGATGCCGTGCAGCTCCGACGGGGTCACCTGGCAGGCATGCATGGTCTCGGTGTCCACGACGCGCACGCCGTCCTCGCCGATGGCGCCCATCGCGAGCTCGGGCTGGAACGGCACACCCAGCTTGCGCACGACGATGACGTCCAGTGGTGCGTCCAGCGCCATGGCCACCTCGTAGGCGACCGGCACCCCACCCCTGGGCAGTCCCAGCACAACGACGTCGGACCCGCGAAACTCGTCGAGGCGTTCCGCGAGCCGCTTGCCCGCGTCGGTTCGGTCGATGAAAGGCATGGGCCGATGGTGTTGCGCCGTCACCGGCCGGGCAAAGGGACCTTGGACCTTGTTGCCGGGGTGTGGTGCGCCTGCACTCGGTTGTGGCGAAAGCAGCCGAGCGCAGGCTCGAAGTGCCCGCGACCAGCACGATCGGCGAAACCATGCGGGCGTGGGAAGGCGACTGGTTGCTCAGCAAGGATGCTGTCGTGGGTAGCCTCGACGATCCGGGGTTCATCGTCGAGGTCAGGGGCGACGACGGCACACCTGCGGTACCTGGTCCGATGGCTGCGGGACGACCACGAGACGCTGATCTACCGGCCCGGACGCGGTGCTCTCGGCCACCGAGAAGGCCGGCGACGAGCAGCGACGACATCGCATCGAACGGCCCCAGCGGATCATCCTGCAGCAGGGGTCTGCGTCGCCACGCGGCGCGGTGAGGCCCCGACCGGCTCCCCCGTTACTTGTCCCGCTGTTCCGCGTCGCGCTTCACGGTGTTCAGTACCGCTTTCTGTATCGCCCTCACGAACGGCGCGATGGTCTTCCAGTACACGGCGAACTTCGCCGCGCTGAGGGTGTCGTTGAGTATGACCCGGATGTCGTAGCTGACCAGCGAGCTGTTCTCGCCGTACGGCCGGGTCGAAAGCGACATGACGATCTTGCCGTAGCCCGGTTCCGCGAACTCGGTGAAACGTTCTGCCTCGACGGGCCGCCATTCGACGACTGGTTTCCAGAACCGGCCCGCGGCGCCTGCCGCGATCTCCTTACCGGGTGTCTCACCGAGGATCACCCAGTCCGAGCCCGTGGCCATGTCGTCGAAGGTCATGCGAGTGGGCGTGCGCGGCGGCCCGTGCCTGCGCTCGCGCCAGCGTTGCGGGAGCGCTCGGACCCATTGCACCGCGTCCACCAGCGTGGTGTGGACGTCGGTGAAGTCGAGCGCCCGCACGAACTCGTACGCCCGCTCGGGGGTGGTGTCCACCACGACGTGCTCGGTCTGTATGACGTCGTAGCGCGGGGCGAACCGGTCGGCGAGCATGGCCGATTCGGTCGTGGCTCGCCGCTCTTGGGTGGTGGGCATGACTGCCTCCCTCGGACCGCGTTGTGAGGTGCCCCGAACGTTCCTTGCCGTCGCGGTGACAGGGAAGGGACGAAAGTCCCCTGCGGTCCTCGGCTCAGCCGACGTACTTGTGGAGGCGCTCGCAGCGCTCGGGTTCGCGCAGTTTCCGCAGGGTGCGGCGCTCGATCTGCCTGATCCGTTCCTTGGTCACCCCGAACTCGCGGCCGATCTCCTCCAGGGTGCGCTGGTGTCCGTCGTCCAGCCCGCACCGTCGGCTGATGACGTCGCGTTCGCGGGGTTGCAGCGTCGCCAGCGTGGCGTTGATGTCGGCGCGCAGCAGCCGGTAGGACACGCTGTCGACGAGGTCGTCGCCGTGCTCGCGCTGCCGGATCAGGTCGGCGAGGCTGACGGTGGCGTCCTCGCCGATGTGCTGGTCGAGGCTCGCAGGCTCCTGGTCGTAGGCCTGCAACTCGATGATGTCGAGCACGGTCATCCCGCTTTCCCGTGCCAACTCCTCCGCCTGCGGCTGCCTGCCCAGCCGTCCCACGAGCTCTCTGCGTGCCCTGGCGACGCGGTTCAGTTGATCCACAACCCGTGCCGGCAGCCGGACCAACCGCGACTGGTCGGTCAGGGCACGTGTGATCGACTGCCGGATCCACCACGTGGCGTAGGTGGAGAACTTGAACCCGAGCTTGTAGTCGTGCTTGCGCACAGCATGGATGAGCCCGATGTTTCCTTCCTGGATCAGGTCGGGCAGCGGGATACCGTGGCCGACGTATCGCTTCGCCACGCTGACGACCAGCCGAAGGTTGGCCTCCAGCATCTGCCGGGTGGCCGCCGCGCCGTCCTCGGCCACGGCGAGCAGCGCGGCCCGGGCGTCGCCGTCGTGGTCGCCGGGGTGCTGGGTGAGTAGGTGCTCGGCGTAAACGCCCGCCTCGATCCGTTTCGCGAGCTGGATCTCCTCTTCGCGCGTGAGCAGCCGAGTTCGGCCGATCCGTTCCAGGTAGTCCGCGAGCAGACCGGTGCCTGCCTCGTGCGGTCCCCGCGGGTCGTTGTCGGTGGTGCCTTCCACGTCGGCCGTTTTCACCGAGTGGTCACCTGCCTCACACCTTTCACGCTGTGCTCGGGCAAGAACCCACTTCCGTGGTCGAGCCTGCTGGTCGGCGCTGGCAGCCGGGTGCCGAGGCGGAACCGGCACGGGTTGGTCCGAATCCACTGCTAGTGGTCACCGCGGCCGCCCCGGGTGCGGGACGACTACGGGTACCGCCCGTTGACCCCGACGCGGCCCAGGTGGTGGCGCGGCTCGTGTGCTGGTCACGACAGGAGTTAATCAAGACGTTGCACAAGGCTCTTGCAGAATTGTTCAACAACTCATACCTTGTGTCGCACTGCACAGATCGGAGTTCTCTCATGGCGGAACAACTTGACTCGACCGTGGAAAAACCACGGTCAGGCGTGACCAAGGGGACCCTGCTGGGCGCGATCTTCTTGATGGCGACCAGCGCTATCGGTCCCGGCTTCATCACACAGACGACAGCGTTCACAGTGCAACTGGGCGCCGCGTTCGCGTTCGCGATCCTGCTGTCCATCCTGATCGACATCGCGGTGCAGCTGAACGTGTGGCGTGTGATCGGCGTGTCGGGGATGCGAGCCCAGGAACTGGGCAACCGGGTGCTGCCCGGACTCGGGTTCGTGATGGCGGCCCTGGTCGTCTTCGGTGGCCTGGTGTTCAACATCGGCAACATCGCGGGCACCTCGCTGGGTCTGGACGCGCTGTTCGGTGTGGACGTCAAGATCGGTGGAGCCATCTCCGCTGTCATCGCGATCGCGATCTTCCTGAGCAAGAAGGCCGGCGTGGCGATGGACCGCATCGTGGTGGTGCTCGGTGTCCTCATGATCGCGCTGACCATCTATGTCGCGATCGCCTCCGGCCCTCCCGTGGGTGAGGCCATGCGCCAGTCGGTGATCCCGGACGAGGTCGACTTCCTGGCGATCACGACGCTGATCGGTGGCACGGTCGGTGGTTACATCACCTATGCGGGTGCGCACCGGCTCGTCGACGCCGGGGTGAAGGGTCCGGAGCAGGTCGTTCAGGTCAGCCGCAGTTCGGTCGTCTCGTTGCTGGTCACCGGGGTCATGCGGATCGTGCTGTTCCTCGCCATCCTCGGGGTGGTGGCCGCGGGCGTCACGCTCGGAGACGGCAACCCGACGGCCGCCGCGTTCCAGCACGCCGCGGGTGAGGTCGGGCTGCGCCTGTTCGGCATGATCCTCTGGGGTGCCGCCATCACGTCGGTGATCGGTGCGTCCTACACCTCGGTTTCGTTCATCGCGTCGTTCTCGCCCGTACTGGAGCGTCGCCGGAACTGGCTGGTTGTCGCCTTCATCGCGATCTCGTTGACGGCGTTCCTGATGATGGAGCAGGCGCCGACGACGTTGCTGATCCTCGCGGGTGCGCTCAACGGTCTGATCCTGCCGGTCGGCTTCGGCGTGCTGATGTGGGTCGCGGCGAGGCGGCGGGACCTGCTGGGTGGCTACAACTATCCGAAGTGGCTGATGGGCATCGGCGTGGTGACCTGGCTGCTCACGCTGTACCTGGGCTGGAAGGCACTCAGTGGCATCACCGCACTCTGGAGCTGAGGACCGACCGTTGGATCTCAATTCGGACCTCGCGGAAGGCTTCGGACGTTGGACGCTGGGTGACGATGCGGCGCTGCTCGACATCGTCACCAGCGCCAACGTTGCCTGTGGCTTCCATGCGGGAGACCCGGGCGCGATTCGCAGGACCTGCGAGAAGGCGGCCGAGAACGGGGTGGCGATCGGCGCTCAGGTCGGCTACCGCGACCTGGCGGGCTTCGGGCGCCGGTTCATCGACATGGACCCCGTCGAACTGATCGACGACCTGATCTACCAGATCGGTGCGGTGTCGGGACTGGCGCGCGTGGTGGGCACCGAGGTGACCTATGTGAAGCCGCACGGTGCCCTCTACAACGCCATCGCCGAGCACGAGGAGCAGGCGCAGGCGGTGATCGAGGCGGTGCGCCAGTACGACCCTTCGCTGGTGGTGCTGGGCCTTGCCGGTGCCGACTGGCTCGGCTGGGCCGAACAGGCGGGACTGCGCACCGTGCACGAAGCGTTCGCCGACCGGGCCTACACACCGGACGGGAAGCTGGTTTCCCGCAGGCAGCCCGGTGCGGTGCTGCACGATGCGCAGGAGATCGCGCGGCGGTGCCTGCGCATCGCGCGGGGCGAACCCATCGAGGCGATCGACGGCAGTCAGCTTGTCGTTCGCGCCGGATCGATCTGCGTGCACGGCGACAGTCCCGGCGCGGTGGGGATCGCGAACGAGGTCCGCACCGCTCTCACCGCCGGTGGGGTGCGGCTGAAGCCGTTCGCTCCCGCAACGGTCGCGGTCTCGAACTGAAGCGGCCCGGGCGGCAGGTAGCCAAGGAGAGAAGAGAACCAGGAGACATGGTGAGTGCGGCATTGGAGATCTTGCAGAGCGGTCCTTTGTCGACGATCCAGGACCTCGGAAGACCGGGATACGCCGCTACGGGGGTGGGGGAAAGCGGCGCGGCCGACCGCGGATCGCTGCGGTTGGCCAACCGGCTGGTCGGCAACGACGAGAATGCCGCCGCCATCGAGGTCACGCTGGGTGGTCTGGAGTTGCGGGCGGGCAGTGCCGTCGCCGTGGCCGTCACGGGCGCGCCGTGCGAGGTCACCACAGGCGGGCGCCCGCAGCCCATGAACACGCTGCTCGACCTCGCGGCTGGAGCCATCCTCCGGCTGGGAATCGCCCGGCGTGGCCTGCGCAGCTACGTGGCCGTGCGTGGCGGCATCGACGTCCAGCCAGTCCTCGGTTCCCGATCTACCGACCTGCTGTCCGGGCTGGGTCCCGCTCCGCTCTCGCCGGGGGCGCGACTGCCGGTCGGCTCCGAACCCGCGATCCGGCCCATGGAAGGCAGGCCGTCGCAGCGGTTCGACACCGACGACCTGGTGTTGCGGGTCGTCCCGGGTCCGCGGGACAGCTGGTTCACCAGGTCCGCGTTGAAGAGACTGCTCAGCGAGTCCTATGTGGTCACCTCGGAGACCAACCGGATCGGCGTCCGGCTCGACGGTCCCGCCCTCACCCGGGTTCGGCACGGCGATCTGCCCAGCGAGGGGCTGGTGGCAGGCGGTCTGCTCGTCCCGCCTTCGGGAAAACCGACGCTGTCCCTTGTCAACCACCCGGTGCTGGGCGATTTTCCCGCCATCGCGACGGTGCTGGCCGCCGATCTCGACAAGGCCGCACAGGCAAGGCCGGGCCAGCGCCTGAATTTCGTCGCACTCGACGCGCTCGCCGCGCGCGCCGCCTGATCCACCGAGCAGTTTGGAGGAAGCCGGACATGCCCGAAGCCGCCTCACGTCGTGATCTGACGAATCGGGACAGGGAACTGCTGCGTGCCGTGGCTGCCGGCCGGGTGGAGCTTTCCTGTGGTAGCGCGCCGGACTTCTTTGTGGACGGTGTCGCGTGGTGTGATCAGTTCGGCGCTCGCGGGCTCGTCCGTGACGGACTCATCTGCCAGCAGCGTGCCGGTCGATTCGGCGATCGGGTGAGCGCTCGCCTCACCACGGAGGGTGTGAGACGCGCCGAGCGAGGCTGAGCCCGGCGTTCGGCCGCTAGGCCCGCGAACCCACTCGCCTGCGTAGCCACGACATCGCGCGACCCCGGATACCGCTGTGGTGCCGGATCTGCCTGCCCGCAGCGGGTCGGGAGTGGACGAGGCACGCGTCGCACGGCACCTCGCGCGAGGTGACCAGACCGTTCTCTGCGTCTATCACGGTCTCGAGCAGCCAGCCACTGCCGTCGCCGCAGATTCCGCACTTGACCTTCCCTGTCGCCATGGCAAGAATTGTCCCGGTCGCCGCTTACACCTCTCTGACAACGAAAACCGGCCACTCGCCCACGTTCTCGCACGTCAGCAGGCAGATCAACGGCGCGAAACCGGCTGCCACGGCAGCGGTACGGCAGCCTCCTCGCCCGCGCTCAGTACAGTGAGGACAGCGGGGGAGACGCTCAGTTCACGACCTGGAACGACACGTGCTGACCGGGCCTGGCCTGCGCCACCACGGGCAGGTCTTCGGTGGTGACAACGGCGAGCACGGGATAGCCGTCGGTCACCGGATGGTCGGCGAGCAGAAGCTGCGGCTGGCCGGAATGCGGGACCTGGATGGCGCCGGGGACCATTCCCTCGCTGGGGAGTTCACGCTGAATCGATCGCCGCAGGGCAGGTCCTCGCAACCGGACGGCCGTTCGATCGCTGTCCTGCGAGACGACGTAGGTGGAGTCCTGGAGGATGTCCAACGCATCGGGCGCGAACCAGCCCGCTCGTGGCCCGGCGGTGATGCGCACGATCAGGCTGCTGCTCGGTGGATCGGCAACCGGGGCGGTGGTGTAGGCGCGTTGGTGCCGCAGCTGGTCGGTGCCGATGGGGAGCACGTCCCCCGCGGTCAGCGGTGTGGGACCCAAGCCTGCCCGGACATCGGTCGAGCGCGACGAGAGCGTTTGTGGCACGCCGATTCCGCCGCGCACGGAGATGTAGGTACGTACTCCCGTGGCCGGCTTGCCAACTACCACCTGCTCGCCCGCCGCCACGGCGAAGGGCGTGTTCATCGCTTCGCCGTAGCCCTCGCGGCTGATGGGGCACGGGGCGCCAGTGACGGCGACCCTGGCCGCGCGGTGGAACCGCAGTGCGAGCCCGCCGAACGTCAGCTCCAGACACGCGGCGCCGTCGGGGTTGCCGACGAGCCGGTTGGCCAGTCTGGCCGAGCGAGGGT
Organism: Saccharomonospora marina XMU15; assembly: GCF_000244955.1. Classification (GTDB taxonomy): domain Bacteria; phylum Actinomycetota; class Actinomycetes; order Mycobacteriales; family Pseudonocardiaceae; genus Saccharomonospora_A; species Saccharomonospora_A marina. Next base: position 1,939,450 of record NZ_CM001439.1, read on the forward strand.
CGGCCGCACCAGCATGCCCGATCCCCAGCTGTGCCATGCCGTGCCTGCCCAGATCCTGCACGGTCGACATGCCACCGGCTTCGACGACCTCGATCACCGAATCGCCGGGAACGGGCGTGCCCGCGGTCGGCCGCGATCCGTTCGATGTGGACACGTCGGTTCGCAGGTGTGTGACCGGGTCGAAACGCACCCGCGCTCCGGGGCGCAGCAGGGCCTGCGGCCGCCGGTGGGGGTCCCACAGCGCCACATCGGTGCGTCCCAGCAGTTGCCACCCCCCGGGCGCGGTCTGCGGGTAGACACCGGTGTAGGCGTCGGCGATCGCGACGGCACCCGCGGGCACGCCCGGACGGGGGTTCGGTCTTCTCGGCACGTGCAACCGTGGGTCCAGGCCGGTCAGGTAGGCGAAGCCGGGGGCGAACCCGCCGAAGCGCACGACGTACTCCGGTTCCGCATGTGCGGCGGTCACCTCGTCGATGTCGAGGCCGGTCAGCCGTGACACCTCCGCGAGGTCCTCCCCGTCGTAGACCACGGGAAGGGTCACCAGGTCGCCCTCGGGCGGCTCGACAGCGACTGGTGTGGTCGCCTGGATCCGCCGGGTCAGCGTCGAGGCGTCGGTCACCCAGGGCTCGTAGCACACCAGCACGGTGCGGGCGCCCGGCACGAGGTCGGTCACCCCTGCCGGAGGGTTCTCGGTGAGAGCGGCATGCAGTCCGAGAACGGTCTCGAAGTCGGCCACGTCGACCAGAAGAGCTTGCTCGCCGTAGGGGTGAACTCGCATCCAACGCTCCGCCCGTTGAGCCGCTAGTTGTTCAACAACTTAGCACAACGAGAGGATTGTTCAACAATCTCGGAGGTTGTGTCGAGCTACCGTGGACGCCCGCGGGCGACCGCTCAGTTGTCCTCGCCCTTCTTGTCGTCCTCGCCTTTCTTGTCGGTCTCGCCCTTGCCCTTCTTCTCGTCCTTGTTGTCCTCGTCCTTGTCCGACTCGGGTGGCGCGCTGCGTTGCCGGTGCAGCAAGGTGTCGGTGCCGATGACCACGGCGTTGTCCAGCACCATCAGTTCGAACTGGTGGAACTCGGTGATCGTGGCGCCCCCGCGCATGGCGAACTCCACGCCGACATGAACGGTGTCGTCGCCGGTGGAGCGGGGGGCGGACACCACGGTGACCTGCTTGACCCGTGCCCAGCGCGCGTCGAAGTCGTCGCGGCCCTCGGCTCGAAGCTCGGGGCCGAGATGTGCCCAGGCCGCGTCCGGGTTGTCCGGAAGTTGCGCGTAGAAGTCGGCCACCACGGCCTCCATCTCGGCAGGGGTGAGCGTTCTCGTGGTGGAGGTGGGTGCGGTGGTGGTCGGCTGCTGGGCGCCGGCGTTGGGCGGTGCTTCGTCGCCGTTGGTCAGCACGAGCAGGATCGTCACGAGCAGTGCCGCGCCGACCGCGGCCGCGGCGTAGGTCCAGGGTTTGGTCCGCCGCCGCGCCGGCTCGTGACCGGCGGCCGGACTCATGTCCAGGCGCGTGCCGCCCGCGTTGGCGCGGCTCACCGCCTGCGTGGGCGGGCCTGGCACTGCCGGTATCGGCTGGGTGTGGTCCAGATCGGGAGCCTGTCCCGAGGCGATCGCCCGCATGGATTCGCGAGCCTGCTCGGCGGTGGGGCGCAGCCGCGGGTCGTCGGCGAGCATGCCGAGCAGCAGTGGGGTGAGCGCACCCGCTCGGCTCGGTGGCGCCACCACGCCCGCGGCGACCCGATGCAGCACTCCCAGCGGGTTCGTCTCGTCGTCGCCGAACGGCGGCGAGCCCTCCACGGCCGCGTAGACGGTCGCGCCGAGGGAGTACATGTCGGAGGCCGTGCTGGGTTGCTGCCCCCTGGCGACCTCCGGTGCCAGGTATGCGGGGGTGCCCGCGACCACGCCCGCCCTGGTCACCGAGATGTCGCCGCCCGCGTGCGAGATGCCGAAGTCGGCGAGCTTGGCCGTGCCGTCCTCGCCGATGAGCACGTTGGCCGGTTTGACGTCGCGGTGCACGATGCCCGCGCGGTGTGCCGCCGCCAGCGCGGAGGCGACCTGCGTGCCTACCCGTGCTGCGGCCGCGGGGCTCAACGCGCCTTCGCGAGCCAGCACGTCGGCGAGTGTGCGCGCCGGGAAGAACTCCATGACCAGCAACGGAAGCCCTGCGTCCTCGGCGACGTCGTGCACCGCGATGGCGTTGGGATGATGCAGCCGTGCGGCGATGCGGCCCTCCCGCATCGCCCGTTGCCGCGCCTCCTCCGCGCCCGCGGCGTCGAGCCCCGGCTGGATCAGTAGTTGCTTCACCGCGACCGTGCGGCCGAGTCGTTCGTCGGCGGCCTCCCACACGATGCCCATAGCCCCGGTGCCGACATGCCGACGCAGCCGGTAACGGCCCGCCAGGAGATCACCGACCTCGCTCACGGAACATCCTCTCGCCTCGTGCAACCCGATCAGGGTAGGCGTTGAGCGGATTCGGGTGCCGCGCCGGCCTCGATCTCGACGCCGCGCTTGCGCAGTTTTCGCGTGTAGATGGTGTCGGCCGACAGCGCCCTGCCGACGAGTGTTGCCACGACGACCGCGGTCATGAGCGGCAGGATGATCGTGTACTGGCCGGTGAGCTCGAACAGCACGATCACAGCCGTGATCGGTGCGTGTGCCGCGCCCGCGAAGGCGGCGCCCATGCCGATCAGCCCGTACACGCCAGGGGCGGTGGTCAGTTGCGGCAGCCAGGTGTGTACCACGATGCCGAAGGCCGTTGCGCCCATCGCACCGATGAACAGTGACGGCGCGAACACGCCCCCCGAACCGCCGACCCCGATGGTGAGGCTGGTCGCCAGTATCTTTCCGAAGAGCAGGATCAGCAGGAAACCCAGCAGGTACTCGCCGCTCAAGGCGTTCTGCAGCACCGGATAGCCCACGCCGTACAGCTGCGGCAGCACCAACAGCAGCGCGCCTACCGCGACGCCGCCCACGGCGGGGCGAAGCCATTCCGGTCCTCGCCATAGCCGATCGCACAGCAGCTCCACCGCGTGCAGCACATGGCCGAAGAGCACGCCGATCGCGCCGATCAGCGCGCCCAGCACGACGAACAGCAGGTACTCCAGCGGGTGGTGCAGGGTGAAGCTGGGCAGGTTCAACAACGCCTCGTCGCCGAGTACGGCCCGGCCGACGACGCTCGCGGTGACGCTGGCCAGCACCACCGCGCCGAACGATTCCGCGGCGAAGTCGCGCAGCAGCAGTTCCATCGCGAAGAACGGTCCCGCCAGCGGTGCGTTGAAGGTGGCCGCGATGCCACCTGCCGCGCCGCAGGCCACGAGGACACGCAGCCGGGAACGGGGCAGCCGCATCGCCCGCCCGAAGGCTGACCCCAACGCCGAGCCGATTTGCACGATCGGACCTTCCCTGCCCACCGAGCCGCCGGATCCGATACACAGCGCGGAAGCGATTGCCTTTACCGCGCTCACCTTGCCCGGGATCTCGCCGCCGCGTGCCGCGACCGCGTACATCACTTCCGGGACACCGTGCCCGCGTGCTTCGGGGGCGAAGCGGTGTACCAGTGGGCCGTACAGCAGGCCGGCGAGGGCGGGCGCGAGCAGCAGGAACCACGGGCCGAGTGCGGGCAGCCACGGGTGCGCCTCGCCGCCCGCCACGGAGTAGTCGGCGTGACCCGAGAACAGCCACGTGAACGATCCGACCAGCCAGCGGAACACGATCGCACCGAGGCCCGCCGCCGCGCCGATCACGACGGAGAGCGTGGCCAACCCTGACGAGCTTTGCCGCAACCAGATCAAGGTCCGAGACACAATTGCATTGTGCAACACTTGTCCAGTGCGGCAGTAGTGGTGGTGCTGTACAACGGAGGCATGTCAGAGGATGTCGACACGATCACCGATGCCGTGCTGACCGCATCAAGGCTGCTCGTGGCGGTTTCGGCCCGGTCGATCGCGGCGGTCGACGAGTCCATCACGATCCCGCAGTTCCGGCTGCTTGTGGTGCTGGAAAGCCGCGGGCGCAGCAAACTCACGACACTGGCCGAGCAACTGGGGGTCAACCCGTCGACGGCGACGCGGATGGTGGACCGGTTGGTGGTCAGCGGGCTGGTCAGCAGGCAGGCGAATCCCGATTCCCGGCGGGAGTTGCTCGTGGGTCTCACCGAGGTCGGTGCCTCGGTCGTTCGAGCCGTCACCGAGCGCAGGCGGGCAGAGGTGAGCCGGATCGTCGAGCGCATGCCTGCCGAGGCGCGGCACGGTCTGGTGCGGGCGCTGTCGGCGTTCACCGAGGCCGGAAACGAGCCGTCGGTGACGGCCCACGGGGAGGTCGTGTGGGTCTGACTATCCCACGGTTGCCCGGTGCCTCGTCCGGAGTGGACGGTAGGTGTGGAGTACGGCGAGCGTGGCGGCCAGGTACAGGCACTGTTGCAGGATTCGGGGCAGCAGCGGGGTTACCGGGTCGCCGCCGAGGGTGAGCCCTTCCAGCGCCGCGTAGATGTTGGCGGGCAACATCGCCAGTAGCAGCAGGCTCAACCCGGCCGCCGCCCATCCGGCCGTGCGCCGGTGCAGCAGGCCCAGTGCGCCCACGAATTCCAGGATGCCGGTAACGGTCACGAGCAGGCTCGGCGAAGGGAGGGCGGGCGGCACCATCGCGATCAGATCGTCGCGGTAGGCGACGAAATGCACGGTGGCGGTCATGGTGAACATGACGGCGAGTCCGCCGCGTAACGCGACGTGCCAGCGACGTCTGCCGACCACGATGAGCAGCAACGTGGTGCCGACGAGGGCGAGCAGCGGGCCCATGAGCGCTCCCGTTCCGGTCAAAACTTGTCACTGGATAGATTGCCTCGCGAGGGGAATCTTGTCAACGACAAGTTCGAGTTTCGTCGCTAGGACAGGGGCAGGGTGTGGCGATCGAAAGGGGAGAGCGGCGGAGCTATATAGTGCGACAAGCGGGACATCAGGGACCGCGCGACCGGATCCACCCGGTCAGGGCCGGTAGCTCAGTAGGTTAGAGCAGGGGACTCATAATCCCTTGGCCGCGGGTTCGAGCCCCGCCCGGCCCACTCGACCGTAGCATCGGTAGCCCTCCGGTTCGTTTGACCTGTGGCTTCGCCTCCTGAGGGGTTACCGATGGAGCCTTGTCAGTTGTGGCATTGCGCGAACTCTGTCGTGCTTTGTCATCGGCCGTGTCCAGCGTCGGCCGTCTTGGGTGGGTCCGCTTGACCGCTTCGGTCAGCGTGGTCGGCCGGATCGGCGATGCGGTAACCGACGCCGTGCGAGGTGGTGATGATCGCGGGTTTGCCCAGTTTGCGGCGCAGCCTGCCGATAGTGACGGTGACGGTGTTGGTGAACGGGTTGGTGTTCTCGTCCCAGACCCGTTCGAGCAGGTTCTCAGTGCTGAGGTAGTCCGGGCTGGCCTGTAGGAGGGCTTCCAGGAGTGCGAATTCCTTGACCGAGAGGTCGAGCTGCCGGCCGTCGCGGGTGGCGGTGCGGCGTGCGGGGTCGAGTTCGATGCCTGCCCCGCGCAAGGTGCGGGCGCGGGCGGTTGGGCGTCGGCGCGCTAGCGCACGTACTCGCAGGATGAGTTCGGGAAAGTGGAAGGGCTTGGCGAGGTAGTCGTCGGCTCCGAGGGTGAGGCCGCTGACCCGGTCTCCGGGGGAACCCGCCGCGGTCAGCATGAGGACCATCGCGCGGTCCTCTCGCTCGGTGATCAGCTGGCAAAGGGTGTCCCCGTGGATTCCGGGCAGGTCGCGGTCGAGCACGATCACGTCGTAGGGGTTGAGGTCGAGTTTGGTGGCGGCGGCCACGCCGTCGTGGGCGATGTCGACGGCCATGCCCTGGTCCCGGAGGCCTTCGGCCAGGACATCGGCCAGTGAGCGTGCGTCTTCGACCACTAGGATCCTCATGCCGGAACTCGTTCCGCGGTCCGTGGCAACGAGATGACGACGCGCAGCCCGCCTGCCGGTCGTGCGTGCAGTTGCAGGCGGCCGATGTGGGCGTCGGTGATGGCCGCGACGATCGACAGGCCAAGTCCGGAGCCGCGCTCCGATCCGGTCCGGTCGGCGACGAGTCGCTGGAACGGCTGGGTGAGGCGGTCGACGTGCTCTTGGTCGAGAACCGCACCGCTCGTCTCCACGACGAGTGCCACGGTGCCGTGCTCGTCTTCCGTTGCGACCCGGATCCAGCCACCGTTCTGGTTGTGCACGATCGCGTTGTCGATGACGTTGTCCACCATGCAAGCCAGCAGTGTGGGGCTGCCGTGGATCGAGGCGGTGTCCCGCAGGTCGCCGTCGTCGAGGGTCAGGTTCTTCTCCGCGATGTTGGTGGCGCGTGCTGTCAGGGCCGCGGACGCCAGATGACGCAGTGAGACCGGAGTTTCGTCGTCGAGCACGTCGTGCTGCGCACGGGCGAGGACGAGAAGGCCCTCCAGGAGGCGGTCGACCCGGTCGAGTTCGGTGCGGAACCGGTTGGCCAGTGTGATCGTCTGGGTTGAGGCTCGGGGTTTCGCCACGGCGACGTCCAACGACGCCCGCATGGTCGCCAGCGGGGTGCGCAGCTCGTGCGAGGCGTTGGCCACGAACCGGCGTTGGGCGGCGAAGGATGCCTCCAGTCGCTCCAGCAGGTCGTCAATGGTGTCCGCGAGGTCCTTGACCTCATCGGCCGGGCCCGGCACTGCTAGCCGCTCGTGCAGGTTCTCGGCGGAGATCTGCCGCGTGGCCGCGGTGATGGTCCGCAGCGGGCGCAGCACCCGGCCGGCGACGATCCCGCCCAGTACCACCGAGACCACGACCATCACGGCGAGCGCGATCAACGAGCCGGCCAGCAGCTGATGCGACCGCGCCGCCTCCATCTCTGACAGCTGGGCCTGCAGTCCGTGGATGAGCTCCTGCGCGGCGGCAAGGCTGGTCTGCTCGGCGGGCGGAGACCGCACCGGCGCGGTCACGGCCACTCGCTCCCCGGCCAGCAGGTTGGTCAGCACCAGCAGAACGATCCCGGACACGAGGAACAGGCCGACGTAAAGGAGGGTGAATCGCAGTCGTACTGTCCGCGCTTGTCGCGTCAGACGCCGTAGCTTGTCCATGTCCTCTCCCCGGTATGCGGCCTCCAGGATGCCGTATGGGACCTAACAGCGGCATGACAGCGGTGGTTCGGACGGTGTTAGGGCCCGGTCCGTAGAACGGACGCGTGCAATCAATCAACCAACGTTTCACCGCGGCGGCGCGCCAGGAGTGGCTTACCTTCCGCAGTCGGGGCCGGATCGTCGCGCTAGCTGTCGCGGCGGTGGTCGTCATCCTGTTCGGACTGCTCTTCGCGTTCAGCAACCGCTCCACCTGCAGCCAAGGGACCGTCGAGGTCGCCTGTCCCACCGACCCGGTGGGACCGCGGGGCCAAGCGGTGAGCGACACGTTCTACTTCGGGCACCGGCCACTCGCCGGCGACGGCAGCATCACCGTCCGGATGACCTCGATGACGGGCATCATCACCTACCCGCCGCCGAACCACGACGAGATCGTGCCCGGTCTCGTGCCGTGGGCGAAAGCGGGCATCATGATCAAGGACGGTGTCACGCAGGGCTCCTCCTACGCGGCGCTCATGGTCACCGGCGGCAACGGTGTGCGGATGCAGTCCGACTACGTCCACGACACGGCCGGCCGCCCCGGCGGCCTGTCGCCACAGGCACCGCGCTGGCTACGGCTGACCCGCTCCGGCGACACCGTCACCGGCTACGAGTCGGCCGACGGTGCCCACTGGACGCAGGTCGGCACGGCTCATCTCGCCGGGCTTTCCGAGACGGTCCAGGTAGGACTGTTCGCCGCGTCTCCGGGAGACCTTACGCTCAGGCCCACCGGCCTTGGGGCGAGCGCCTCGGAGGTGCGCTTCACGCAGGCCACCGCCACCTTCGACAACGTCACCCTGAGCGGCGTGGCCGACGCCGCATGGCGCGGCGAGCCGGTGGGCGACATGGGCCACACCGAGTGGGAGCGCGAGCATCGGGCGCCCGGACTCGTCACGTCGAACGGCACGTTCATCGTCACCGGGTCCGGCGATATCGGGCCGATCGGTACCGTCGGCGGCTACGACGTCGAGGACACCCTGATCGGCCTGGCCATCGGCCTGACCATCGTGATCATCGTGGTGGCACGGTTCATGACCCGAGGGCACCGACCCAGTACGACTGGCGCTTTACCGCTCAGCGCCCGGGCTTTGACAGTGAAATCCGCCGTCATCGGTGTCGTGACATTCTTGACCGGGCTCGCCATCGCGGGCGTGGCATTACCGGTCGGCGTGGCGATGCTGCGCGCCAACGGCGGCAATGTCCGTCCGGTGTCCACGCTCACGGAACTGCGGGTCATCGTCGGCGTAGCCGGGCTGGTCGCCGTCGCCGCCCTCTTCACGCTCGCCCTCGGCGCACTGTTCCGACGTGCCTGGGTGGTGAGCCTCGTCGCGATCGCCGCGATCGTCGTCCCCTACATCATGGCCGCGCTCCCGCTCCTGCCCGAAACCGTGGCCGACTGGCTGCTGCGCCTGACCCCAGCCGCGGGCTTCGCCGTCCAGCAGACCAGGGAGGAGTTCCCGCAGGTAGTCGCCAACTACGCGCCATCGGCAGGCTATTACCCGCTGCCCGGGTGGGCCGGGCTCGCCGTTCTCTGCGGCTACACCGCAGCCCTGCTCGGTCTCGTCGTCCTCCGGCTACGTCGCTCACCCGTCGCGTCATCGCCGAAACCGAAGTGGAGGTGACAACCACCGCTGTGTTCAGCAGCCGACCGCCGGCCTTGGTTCCGGGTTGATCTGGCGCCACCGGGCGTCGGACTCGGGGCGCATGGCTGGATCGTGAGCGGCTGAACCTGGCAGGTTCAGAGGGTCGTAGCATCTGATCTTGGTGTTCGGTGGGGAAGGATTCCCTGTCGTGCACAGGATGTTGACGTTGGCCGATCGGGAGGAGATCTCCCGTGGCTTGGCGGAGTCGTTGGAATACAAGGAAATCGCTGTGCGGATCGGTCGGTCGTGTCGCGTGAGGTGGCCCGTCACGGTGGTCGAGAGTGGCAGCGACCCCCACTACCTCGCCGCCGTCGCCGCCTAGATCAGCGACCGACCCCGTAAGATTCACAACTGGAAAAAACCCAGCGAAGTCTTCACCGAACTCCTCGAAACGGATGCTTCCACCACCTGAACTCGCCCCTTACTGAACGCACCTATGACGAGTCGAACCTGCTCGTCCGCACCGGCGGGTATCCCTGCGGACCGTTCCCCGCCTATGCGCCGTGCGTGGCCGCTACGCTCGCGCCGAAGTCCTCGACGGCGCGACCGAAGGCGACGTTGTCCTCGATGGCGGCCGCGTGCTTGCCACGAAGCCACACAGTCTCCACCTCGGGAACGAGTCATTCGAAGGTGTGCACCGCGTCATGGAACGCCACCGCGTCCTGCTCGCCGTATACAACCAGGGTCGGAACCCCGATGCTGCTCAACCGGCGAGTCTCGTGGGCTTGCTCGAGCACCTGACACGCCGTTCGGTACGCACTCGGCTTCATTGCCGTCAGCGAAGTCCGCACGTGATCGGCAGCGATCGTGCCGCGGAGCGAGCCACGGAACGCGTCGGTGAACCAGGTGTTCAGCGTGGCTTCGACATAGTGGCCGGGGCCGGCCTCCAGCACGGCGGCGGACCGATCCCGCCACATCCGCCGCAGTTCGTCCGGGTAGCAGGCGACCGTGTCGATGAAACCCACCCAGTCGACCAGCCCGCCGCCTGGTGCGGCGATGTGCTGGGCCACCAGCCCGCCAAGCGACACACCCAGCAAGCGGAACGGCGCCGCCTTCACCGCCGCGCCACCCCGGCTGTACACCAGTACAGCAGCGCCGGATGCCCGACGATGAACATCACCCAGGCAGGCGTCCTGCGGCGAGCGGGTGACCGTGTCGACATAAACGATCTGTGATAGGGTTCTGGTGTGGTGGAGAGTGCGGGGGTGATGTTGCGGCGGGCGCGGCGGGGGGCGCGGTTGTCGCAGACGGATCTGGCGCGGCGTGCGGGAGTGGCGCAGCCGATGATCAGTGCGTACGAGTCGGGGCGGCGGGAGCCGAGTTTGCCGACGTTGGCGCGGTTGATCGAGGCGACCGGCCATGGGTTGTCGGTGGAGCTTGTCCCGCCGCCGCGGGATCGGTTCGGGCTTCCGGACACGCGGTTGGGTCGGCGGTTGCGGCGGCACCGGCGCGCGGTGCTGGAGATCGCCGCCGCGCGGGGGGCGCGGAATGTGCGGGTGTTCGGCAGCGTGGCCCGCGGCGAGGACACCGCCACCAGTGATATCGACCTGTTGGTCGATCTGGACAAGGGCGTGGGTGTGGTGGCCTTGGCCGGGCTGCGCCGGGAGCTGACCGAGCTGCTGGGGGTCGGGGTGGACGTGGTGCCTGCGGCAACGCTGAAGCCGGCGGTGCGGGCCGAGGTGCTCGGTGAGGCGATCACGCTGTGAGTCGGCATGACGATCAGCGGCTGCTCGATATTCTCGCGGCCGCGGAGGCCATTGCGAGCCATACCCGGCGTGGCGGTCTTGAAGACGGACTGGTGTTCGATGCGGTGCGGGTGCGGTTGATCGAGATCGGGGACGCGGTGAAGGCCATCGATCCCGCGGTGCTGGCCCACGAGTCGACCATTCCGTGGGTGGACGTGGCGGGCATGCGAGACCATCTCGCCCACCGGTACTTCGACACCGCGCACAGTATCGTCCAGGCGACCGTCACCGACGACCTGCCACCGCTGGTGGCCGCGGTCCGGCGACTACTCGACCAGATGTGCGCCGATCCGTCGGGCTGACCTTGTCCGGCGAGTCCGAACGGTCTCCGTGCGGGGGCGCAGACCGTGGGGGAGCGTCGGCGCTCGCACCGGGCTGAGTGGATCTTCGCTGATAATCCCTTGGCCGCTGGTTCGAGTCCGACCCGGCTCGCGTGCGTTGAACTGCGGCAAAGCCTCCCGCTCGCTCCGCAGGTTGGCCGCTGGCCGAGGGGTTGGCGCGAGCGAAGACCGTCCTGGTGATGGTTCGTACTCGTACCGACACTCACGCACGGATCATGAGCTGACCGGTGACACAGCGAGGATCGTCTGGAACCCTTCGTCGGCTGTTGCCAGCAGCAGTGACACTGCCATGCATTGCGCGGCGATCATGCGGTCGAACGGGTCCCGGTTGTTCCACTCCACCGATCCCGTGAGGCTGCTGTGCTTGTCGGTGACCGGGGTGCCGTCCACTTCGAGCCGCGTGAGGTGGTGCCGGTTGGCCTGCACCAGCTTCCCCAAGCATCTCTTGGTCGCGAGTTCCCACCCCGAAGCCGCGTACACGACGTTCCGTCCGGCGATCAGTGGCCAAGTCGCGGACCTGCGCGGTCAGTCAACACGTTCGGTCGATGCCCACAGCAACACGTGTGTGTCGAGCATCAGCCGACGTGGTATTTGCCTGCCACGCCGACAACTCTGGGACGTCTTCGCGCGCGATGACGACCTCGTCGCCCCGCTCGACGTCGGCCAAGATCGCGGGAAACCGCGTCTTGGCCTCCTGCACCTTCACTATCCGCCGCACGTATCCGATTGACTTCGTCAGCCGGGTGGTCAACGTTGGTCAAGTCTGCTTACCCGTCGCGTTGCCGAATTGGTGGCCCTGGCGGTGGCTGTACACCACGGCTTGTGGGTCCGCGCCCACGGCTTCAAGGGCGACCTCACCAACATCGCCGACCCCTCCAGTGGCCAGAACGTCGGTGTCTGCCACCGGCTGTTCCAGGTCGAGGAGAACTCCCGGATGGCAATCGGACCTGGCCGCCCGAACGCCGAAGCGGCGCGGTAACGAGTGGCGCGTCCGGCAGTTGCGTCGGGATCTGGACGTGCTCGCCGTTCAGACTCAGAGCTGTCGGTTCGGTGCGACACGCTACCGCAGCCACTTCACCGATCTCCGGAAACGCTGGATCGGTTCGGGTCGGCGTCGAGAGTCAGCCGCAGGACCACCCGCCGAAGGACTCCGGGCCGAACCTGCCCCATGCGACGAACGCCGCCATGCCCAAGAACAGCAGGTCTCCCAGCGCGATGCTCCATTCCTTGCGCACGATCCGTACCGTGACCGCGCCCGTCATCAGTAGCACGAGGCCACTTGCCGCCATTGGCACCAGCACAGGGGCGACGTCGAGTATCGGTGGAAGCAGCAGCCCGGCGACCGCAAGCAGTTTGATGATGCCGAGCACCTTGAGGAAGCCGGGACTGAAATCATCGACGTAATGCCAGTTCGGATGGACAGCACGAAATCGCTCTTTCGGCAGCACCAGTGCGGCGATGCCACCGCCGAGACAGGCCAACGAGAGCAGCCCTGTCACTATCCACAATATGACGTTCACCAGTCCTCCTTGTCACCAGCCCACCGCCTACGGGCGAACTGCCGCACCCAAGACACCCGCCGGTCCGAAGTTGTGACACGAACGTCGATTCGTCGGGCGGCGCCGGTTGTGTCCCCGTCGTACGGGACCAAGCTCGCCGAAGTACCGGCTGCGTTAGAACCGCTTCGGTGCGCTCGCAAGGGAATCTCCATCCCCGCCGCGACATGCGCGATGGTCGGGGTGCGGCAACCGTCGATGGCCCGGCGTCGGCCCTCCGACGTCAGCGGTACGTTCTTACGCGTCGTGAGCCGCACGATTCTCCGCTGCTGTGTACGTCGTGATGCGGTCTGCGTGGCCGCGGATAATGACCTTCTCGTCCCTCGCGGGCTGGTTGTCGACGACCGCAGCGTGCCCATCGCGGATTTCACGAGCCGCAGCAGCGAGCATTCGGTCGCTAAACACGATGTGGCCAGTCTCCAGTCGATATCTGCTCGCGCTTGCGCAGGGTAGCCGGCTGTGTTTGGGATCGGTTCGGAAACGTTGAGCAGGCCGGAACAGACGGCATCAAGTTTGGTGGTATCCATGGGGCCTTCCCAGGCGAGAAGCGATATGAGCTAGTTGCTGAGATCGCGGGCGGCCTGGTAGCTGCTACGGCTGAGCGCGAGCACAACGAGCAGGCACAAGGCAGCGACGATTCCGGCAAACCAGCTCACGGCCGTGGTGAGGCTGACAGTGGTGGCGAGTATGCCGACGCCGAGGACGGGTAGGCCCACGCCCGTGTAGACGATGACGTAGAAGCTCGAGAGCACCTCGGCGCGACCGGCGTCAGGCGCCGCGTGGTTGACGGTGGTCAGTCCGCCGAGGAACACCAACCCATGGCCGATGCCTGCCAGGGCGGTGGCCACCAGAAGGAGCGCGAGTGAGGGGGCGCTCCCGACAAGTACGAGAAGTCCAAGGCCCAGCGCAAGGACCGATAACCCAACGAGCAGGAGGCGGCGTGGCGGTCGTCCGTAGGTAAGGATCTGAACGGTGGTCGAGCAGGCCAGCATCAGTGCCGCGGTTCCCCCGCCGAGTAACAGGTTCGTGCTGTTCGCGAGTGTCGCAACATAGGTCGGAATAAGCGTGAGGAACAGGCCGATGACCGCGAAAGCCAGGAAGTTGGCTGTCCCGCTGGTCACGAACACCGCTCGCATCGTGGGCGGAATCGTTGGGTGTCGAGGTCGCCATCGGGTCCGTTGTTGCGTGGACGGCATCCGCATGACCGTGACAGCCGCGGGGATCAGCAGCACGATCTCGACGACGAACGGCACCACGTCAGGCGCCGTTGCGTATTCGGCGAGTAGTCCAGCCAGCACCGGACCCAGGCCCAGCCCGCCAACGGACGCCACGGTCGTGACCAGTGCGGCCTTGCGGTGGTTGCCGGAAGGTTCGAGTTCGCTGAGCGCAGCAGTCAACGCGCCGGACGCCGCGCCAACGGCAAGGCCCTGCAGGATGCGGGCGGCGAACAGCCACCCCGTGCCGGTTGCCAGCGCGAATCCGAGCGATCCCAACCCCGCCAGGACAAGAGCGGGCAGCAGAACACGGCGTCGCCCTACCGCATCCGAGAGCGGGCCGGCCACCAGCAAGGACGGGATGAGCACGGCCACGTAGACGGCGAAGATCGACGTGACGACGAACGGCGAGAAGTCGAATTTCGTTGCGTAGCTGCGATACAGGGGTGTCGGCAGGTTCGTTCCGGTGAGCAGGATCAGCAGCGTGTAACCCGTGGCCCAAAACCGCCAGCCGCTCGCCCGACCGGCCTGCGAGCCCCGGCCGGACAGCTCCTCTGGATCACGCGACCGGGCCGCCTCGGTAGCGGTGGCGTCCTTCGCCATGTGCCCCTCCCGTATGTTCGTAGATGCCGAACATAACAGAAGTTCGTGTGCGCCGAACATGTTGGGTACGGTGGAAGCCATGGCAAGTAGGACCGCGACCAAGCTCGTGCACCCAGAGCGGCACGAGCTGGAGTTCACGACAGTGATGGCAGCGCTGGCCGACCCTGTCCGACTGGCGATCGTCGCTCGACTTGCCGAGGTCGAGCCGGAGGGGGAGCTGGCCTGTATGACATTCGCGCTGCCGGTGAGCAAGTCCACCCAGAGCGGGCACTTCAAGACGCTGCGCGAGGCAGGCGTGATTCACCAACGAGATGAAGGGACCAGGAAGCTGAATCGGCTACGGCGCGAGGACCTCGACGCTCGCTTCCCCGGCCTTCTCGACCTCGCCATCCCTCAAGGGCGCGACGTCATCGCCAGTTGGGCGTAACTGAGCCCCACGCCCCGGCAACGGCGTCGACCGACGCGGGTAGCCCACGGCCCAGGGCACTCGCCACAGCGGCTCCTGCCCAAGCTCATGCCGTTCGCCAGGTCGGTCGGAGGATTCGCTGCTCTCTGCGCGGCTCACTGCCGACGGCGGGGGCTAGGAGCAGCCGAACCCTTCAGTCGCCTATTCGTCGGCTGGCCGGGCTGACTGACCTCTCGAAGGACCGCCCAGGCGTCGGCCACCGGCCCGAGATGCCGCAGCTTGTCGGGGTTGAGCACAGCCCGAATGGTCTGTACCTGACCGTCGAGGATGTCCAGTCTAAGCGCGTTGACCGCGTGGTCGTGGCGGTCCCGAAAGACCGCTCCAAGTTGGCCGTTGAGCTCGCGCAGCTCCACCTTCCCGCCTATCAGTTCGAACGGCGTCATCATCGCGGCCAGAACCTGGCCACGTTGCCTGGCGCGAAGATGCCGTTGCCCCACAAGGGAGCGTTACCGCCGCTGTCGGCGATCATCATCCGGACGTCAGCGGTCAGGAAACCCGGTAGCCCATAGACATCACCTCGCCGGAAGGCGTCGAAGAACCGATCGGCAAGTGCGTCTCGTTCGCGACGGTCCGCTTCGAACCGTGCGCGTCCGGCGGCCATGTGCCGGCATGCCCCCACCAGAATCTGCCTGCACGCCGCCTCGGACCTGCCCGCCGTAGCGGCAATGTCGGCGAAGCCGAAACCGATGACGTCGCGCAGTACGAAGACCGCGCGCTCGAGCGGAGTGAGCCGCTCGAGCAGTAACAGGGCCGCCATGGAAACGGATTCCGCGAGTTCCGCGCACGCTCCGGTTGGTCGTAGGGATCTGCCAGCAGCGGTTCCGGGAACCATCCCCGACCTACTGCTCCCGCCGAACGCGCACGGAGCGCAGTATGTCGATCGCGATCCTGGACACCGCGACCGACAGGAACGCCTTCGTGGAGGTCGGCTCGATCGGGTAGGACCGAAACCGCCGCCACGCTTCCTGGACGGCGTCCTCTGCCTCGCTCACGCTACCGAGGAGCCGGTAGGCGATGGAGGTCTCGTCGGCTTGCTCGAGGACCTGACACGCCGTTCGGTACGCACTCGGCTTCATGGCCGCCAGCGAAGCCCGCACGTGATCGGCAGCGATCGTGCCGCGGAGCGAGTCACGGAACGCGTCCGTGAACCAGGTGTTCAGCGTGGCTTCGCCAGATGCACGATGTAGTAGCCGCTGCGGCGACGATCTCCGTCTTCGGCTCCTGGTGGCAACTCAAGTCGCGTCGCGGGCCGGTCGGGCGGCGAGGCCGCCGATGAGGAGGTCGACGATCTGGTTGGACAGGTCGTCGACCACCTCGGCCGGCTGGTCGTCGGCCTTTCGGTACCACATGTCGACGGCGTTGAGGCTACTGAGCAGTGTTCGGGTCGCCAGTGCCGCGTCGATCGTCCTCAGTGAGCCGTCGGCGATTCCCTCGGAGACCACCTGGCGAAACATCTGCTCGTAGTCGTGCCTGAGTTTGTTGAGGGACTTCAGTGCCTCGCGCTGGCGCGGCTTCAGCGCGGCCGACGACTGGGCGCGCACACCCTCGTGCACGACGTCGTGATAGGCGAGGTCGGTCATCAGGTTGCGCACGTGGGCGACGGACATGGCCACCAGTCGCTCGCGGCCGGTGCCTTGGCTGTCCGCGTGCGGTTCGACCTTCGCGCGGACGCGCCGCATGCCCTCCTCGTACACGGCGAGGAAGAGGTCGAACTTGGACCGGAAGTGGTAGTAGATGAGCCCCTTCGTCGCACCGACTTCTTCCGCGATGTCGTCGAGCGTGGTGCTGCCGAACCCGCGGACCTGGAACGCTTCCGCGGCGGCGTCCAGGATGCGCCGCTTGGTGTCGATGTCCGCGCCGGGACCGGTCAACTTCCGCCTCCAACGGTCATGGTCATTGCCACCATCATCGCACCGCCACGCGAGCGCTGCCTGTCACATCGGGCGTTGACTTGTGGTGCTCACCTTCCCATAATACTGAGTAGTATCGCTGATGGGAGGCGATTTCGGGGTCCCAGGCGCGGCCCTGTCCGTCCTGCTCGCACGGCTGTCGCAAGGGGTTCGGCATGACACCGGTCGTCATCATCGTGCTGGTCTACTTCGCCGTCATGTTCGCGATCGGCTACTGGGCCAAGTCCCGCATGAAGTCGTCAAGAGACTTCCTGGTGGCGGGTCAGACGCTCGGCTTCTTCGTGATGGCGATCGGTACGTTCTCCTCCATCCAAAGTGGCTTCGGAATGATCGGCCATACCGCCAACACCTACTCGTGGGGCGTGCAGGCCGTTGTGGCGGCCGCGTTTCTGGTTCCGTTGGCGTTCGCCGTCTCCTGGTTCCTGCTCGGGTCGCGCCTTTACCGGCTGGCCCGCGAGTACGAGGTCTACTCGATACCCGACGTCATCCGGATCCGGTACCCGGGCAGGTGGGCGCACCTTTCGATGTCGGTGGCCATGTTCGTGGGTTCCGTCGCGTACATGACCGCGCAGGTCACCGCGACCGGCGTGATCATGAGCCTGATCTTCGGCACCTCGGTCACCGTCGGCGCCCTGATCGGGTCCGCGGTGGTGGCGCTCTACACCGTCGCGGGCGGCATGCTGGCCGGCGCCTGGACCGACTTCCTGCAGGGCCTGCTGATGGTCGTCATGTCCATCGGGACATTCTTCGTGGCGACCAGCACGGTCGGCGGGTGGGGCACCATGCTCGACACCATCGCCGCCCATGACATCGACTTCCTACGCCTGGACGCGTCCCAGCCGTTGACCTACGTCTACACGTTCATCGTCATGGCGGTGCTGGGCACCGTGGCCCAACCACAGCTGATCGCCAAATTCCTGATGCTGCGTTCCTCGTCGGAGCTGAAATGGGGAGCGCTGGTCGCCTCGCTGGCCTACGGGGTCACGACGCTGTTCGCGCTCAGCGTCGGTCTGTCGACGCGGGCACTCACCATCGAAGGCCGAGCGCCCGAACTGGAGAACATCGACAACACCACGACCTGGTTCTTCGACAACATGGTGTCACCGGTGTTCGCCGGATTCGTGCTCGCGGGCCTGCTCGCGGCGATCATGTCCAGCGCCAACTCGTTCATCGCCGTCGGTGCGTCGGCGCTGATGCGCGATCTGACCAGTGCCCTCGGCATCCGGGTTCGCGACGAGGTGCGTTGGGCGCGCCTGGCAAGCGTTCTCGTCGTCGGCTGCGCCCTGGTCTTCGCTCTGTACCTGTCCCAGGTGGTGTTCCTGCTCGGAGCGATCGGCTGGGCGGCGTTCGCGGCGGCCATCTTCGGTCCACTCGTTCTCGGGCTGTACTGGCGGCGTGCGACGGGCCTGGCGACCACCGTGGCCATCGGCTTCGGCGTAGTGGCGAACCTCGCGTCGACCGTCCTCACCGCCCAAGAGGTGATCACTTTGCCCACCTACATCCAGACCGGCGGCCTCATCACGTGCCTGGGGATAGTGCTGTTCATCGTCGTTTCGGTCGCCGTACCGTCGCGGGACTCGCTCGACAGATTCGTGGACATGAACCGGCCGCGCGGGTCGAAGAGCCTGGTGTAGGCCGGTTCCCGCTGCCCAACCGCCGTAGCCGACGTCGACCGAGAGGTGATCTGATGAGTGTCGATCGCGTAGACCGGCTGGTGCTGTCCTGCTTCGTGGTCACGACTACCGCCATCGTCGGCATGGTCTTCGACTACTGGCAGCTCGTCTACTACTCGATCCCGATACTGACCGTGCTGTTCATGCTGATGGGCGCGCTCAACAGGAAGCAGCGGTGGCCAGGCGCGCCGGTGATCGGCGTCATCGCGTTCGGGGCGTCGTTCCTCGCTCTCTTCGTGATCGCGGACGTGGCGCTGTATGCCGACAGCCGCATCGGCGGGCTTCCCGCGGCGACAGCGGTGTTCCTGTACGTGATCTGGCCCGTGACCACCGTCGCGGCGCCGCTGCTGTTCGCCTGGGTGTACCACAACTGGTTGCGCCACGACGTCGAGGACGCGGAACCGGAGCCGGTTGCCCGATAGCAGGGAGGACACATGGACGTCTCGTGCGCTTTCGCCACCGCTTTGGACTCTGCTGACAACATCGCGCTGGCCGAACGGCTCGGCTACCACCGCGCCTGGGTCTACGACACTCCCCAGCAGAGCCCGGACGTGTGGATGACCCTGGCGCTGGCGGCCGAGCGCACCGAACGCATCGGTCTCGGCCCGGGAGTGCTCGTTCCCAGCCTGCGGCACCCGATGGTCAACGCGGCGGCGACCGCGACACTCGCCGCGCTGGCGCCGGGGCGGGTGGCAGTGGCGTTCGGGACGGGGTTCACCGGTCGCCGCGCGATGGGTTACGGACCGATCCGCTGGTCGTTCATGGAGTCCTACCTCCGCGCTTTTCGGGGGCTGCTGCGTGGCGACGTCGTCGAGTGGGAAGGCGCCCGGATGCGGATGCTGCACCCGGCCGGTCATGCGCCGCCGCGCCCCGTCGAGGTCCCGATCCTCGTGGGCGCGCTCGGGCCGAAAGGCAACAAGGTGGCGCGCGAGCTCGGTGACGGCCTGTTCGCCACGCTGCGGCCGCCTGCCTTCATGACCGAGCATTCCTGGGTCGCCTACCTGGAGTGGGGCACCGTGCTCGACGAGGGTGAGGACACGCATTCGGAGCACGCTCGCGAGGCGGCGGGGCCCGGTTGGGCGCTGTCGTTGCACGGTGCCTACGAGTTCGGTGGTCCCGAAGCCGTGCGCACGCTCGCGGGCGGGAAGGAATGGCTGGGAGTCATCGAGCGCTCCCGGAAGCAGCGGCGGCACCTCGCCGTCCACTCCGGACATTGCGTCGAGCTGAACGCCGCGGACGAGGCGGCCTGGTACGCGGGGGGCAGCGGCACGTTGTGTGAGGTGACGTTGAGCGGGACGCGCGAGGCCATCCGTCGCAAGCTCGATGACTATCGCGCCCGTGGCGTTACCGAAGTCGTCTACCAACCCTGCGGTCCCGATGTCCAGCGTGAGCTGGAGCGGTTTCTGGAGGTAGCGAAATCTGATGAGTCGTGAAACCAACACCGCCATCGACGGATTCGCCTACCTCGAGTGCCCTCGTTGGCATGACGACCGCATCTGGTTCGCCGACTTCTACACCTACCGGGTGTACTCGGCCGCCGAGGACGGCAGTGACCTGCGAGTCGAGGCCGAAGTACCGAACCAGCCATCGGGACTGGGGTGGTTGCCGGACGGCAGGCTGCTGGTGGTTTCGATGCGCGACGCCCTGCTGTTGCGCCGCGAGCCCGACGGCACGTTGGGGACCCATGCCGACCTGTCCGGCCACGTCGAGGGACATCCCAACGACATGGTCGTCGACGCAGGCGGCAGGGCGTTCGTCGGGGAGTTCGGCTTCGATCTGATGGGTGGGCAACCACTGGAACCCGCGGTGCTGCTGCGGGTGGACCCCGACGGAGCCGTCACCACGGTCGCCGACGAGCTGTGGTTTCCCAACGGCAGCGTGCTTACCGACGACGGCGTGCTGCTGGTCTGCGAAACCTTCGGCAACCGGGTCACCGCGTTCGACGTCAGCGAGGACGGCACCCTCGGCAACCGTCGTACCTGGGCCGAGTTCGGGCAACCTCCCACCCATCGCGACCTCGGCGATGCGTTGACGCAGGTCGTCGTCGCGTCGGACGGGTGCTGCCTCGACGCCGAGGAAGCGCTGTGGATCGCCGACGCCGTCGGCGAGCGAGTGATCCGCGTTCACGAGGGCGGCGAGATCAGCGAGGAGATAGCCACGGGAACGGGCGTCTTCGCGTGCATGCTCGGCGGCGTGGACGGCCGCACGCTGTTCATGTGCGCCGCACCGGACTTCCACGAGGACGCCCGCAAGAACGCGCGTGAGGGGAGTCTGCTGACGGCACGCGTCGAGGTGCCACACGCAGGCAGGCCCTGACGGCCGTCCTTCGCACGCGCGGGTTGCCCTGCCCGACCGGGGACCCGTGACGAGTTCGATCTGGCTGTCGCTTGCGCTCAGGTTGAGCAGTTCCGGTGGTCGCCGCTGCTTGCCTGGCCGATTCACGTCAGGTAGCAGGCTGACCACGCTGCGGTCGCGCCGTTGTGAGCGGTACCCGCTTCATGCGCAAAAACTGATAAGCGCGGTTGATTACCAGAGCAGCAAGTGTGGGCTTTTGGGGTGGTGGGTGCCCGCTTAGCCTGACGGAAACCGACTGACGGAACGCGTCGCCGCGATGGCCGCAGCGAGCGTCGTCGGAATTCGAAAGGGAGTGCAGGCAGTATGCCCAACGCCGTTGACTGGTCGGTCGCGATCGCGGGTGAGTGCATGGTGACCAGGCCGTGTTCCATGCGCTCGGAAAAAGAATTCCAGGAAGTACGTGATCTGTTCAAGTCCTCGGATGTGGCCTACGCGCACCTGGAAATGAACTTCGCCCGCTCCCGGGAAGTCCACCCCGGGCGCGGTGACTGGTTCGGCAGCTACATGCTCGCGGAGCCGGAAATCGCTCGGGACCTGCGCTGGCTTGGTGTGGACGTCATGTCGACGGCGAACAACCACAGCTTGGATTTCGGCGAGCAGGGCCTGGTCTCGACCCTGGACGCCTGTCGCGGCGCCGGACTGGCCTGCGCCGGTACCGGACGTGACCTGGACGAGGCTCGCGCACCGGTCTATGTGGAGACTCCCAGCGGCCGCATGGCGCTGGTGTCCACCAGTTCGGGAAACCGGCCACACGAGTGGGCTGGCCACCCAAAGGAAACCATGGCGGGCCGGCCGGGAATCAATCCACTGCGGACGAACTGGACGTACATCGTCCCCCGCGAGACCGCCGAGCAGTTGAGGGCGGCAGCACAGCGGCTGAACATTCTGCGGACAAGCCAGGACTGGCGGCCCGGCAAGACCGGCCGGGTGCTCACCGAGAACGAGTTCCAGTTCACCCTGCCCGGAGGGCAGTCGGCGGCAGGCGAGCTGGTGTTTCGCGAAGGCGAGAATTTCGAGATTCTCACCGAATGCCACCAGGGTGATCTGGAGGGAAACCTGCGGTCGATCCGGTCGGCAGCGGCGATGGCCGACCTGGTTATGGTGGCGCACCATTTCAACATCTCCGAGGGCCCCCGCGGTGACCAGCCGCCACGGTTCGTCCGCGAGTTCGCGCATCGCGCGATCGACGAGGGAGCCGACATTTTCGTCGGACACGGCTGGCACAAGACCCTCGGCATCGAGATCTACCGAGGTAAGCCGATCTTCTACGGGCTCGGCAACTTCTTCGCCCAGTCCGAGTTCCTCGAACGCGTCCCCTACGACAGCTACGAGACCTGGGGGCACAACGTCGACCTGCTGCCCACGCTCACTCCGGACCTGCACCCGCTGCACCCCGGCCTCGACGGTCCTTCCGAGACCTGGTGGAGCTCGGCGATCATCGACGTCCGCTTCACCGACGGCAGGCTCACCGACGTGATGCTGCACCCGGTGGAACTCGGCCGTGAGGTCTCCAAGGAAGCCAAGATCACCCGCTCGACCGGTAAGTCGGCGCAGCACCCCCTCACCGAGGGTAGGCCCATCATCGCCGACCAGGTCAACGCTGCCCGAGTCCTGGAGCGTTACCAGCAGCTGTCGGCCGAGTACGGCACCGCGGTGGAGATCGAAGGGCGAGTTGGCAGACTGCGCCTGCAAGACTGACATTCCTGTCACTGATCTGGAGGTTCTGCGCAATGAAGCGCACGTCCTGCCGGTTGGCACCCGCCAGCTCGGCGCCACCGGCGGCCGACGGCCGGCGGGGAGGTGGTAACGCATGGTGACACTCGCTACGCCGGAGACCTCCCAACCCCGCGAGACGAGGGCGCCGGGTCACCGGGCCCTCGTCGCCCTCGTCGTCGTGATATTGACGGTTCTGGTGTTCCTGCCAACCGCGCTGGTGTTCGTCAGGGCGATCTCGGAAGACCCGCGCGACCCGCTGTCCACCTTCACGCTCGAAGCGCTGGCCGAGTCGTACGGCTCGATGGAGATCTGGAAGATCCTGGCCCAGACGATGGCGATGTCGCTGGGGTGCGGGCTGCTGGCCACGGTGATCGGTAGTGCGCTGGCGTGGATCGTGGCCCGCACCGACGTTCCGATGAGGCGGCTGCTCGAACTCATCGTGATCGCGCCGCTGTTCCTGTCGCCGTTCATCGGCGCACTGGCCTTCCTCGAACTGGGTGCGCCCAACACCGGGTTGCTGAACCAGATCGCGCGAGACATCGGCCTGCCGAGTTGGGTGTCGATCGACGTGATGACCTTCGAGTGGCTGATCATCATCCTGGCGCTGCACTACGTGCCGTACGGCTACCTCCTGGTGTCGGGCAGCCTGCAGAACATGGACGCGAGCCTCGAAGAGGCCTCGCACATGAACGGTCGCGGAACCCTGCAGACGGCGCTTCGCATCTCGTTGCCCGCCATCCGGCACGCGATGCTCTCGTCGGTCATGTTCATCACCATCAGCGCGACCGGCATGTTCTCGGTGCCCGCGCTGCTGGGTGCGAAGATGGACTTCCGGCCCCTCGCCGTGACCGTCTACCACGCCACCAACGGCTACCCCAGCGACTACGCACTCGCGGCCGCGCTGGGCACGATGCTGGTGTTGCTCAGCGTGATCGGGTTGTGGCTGTACCAGCGAAGCCTTCGCCAGTCGTCGAAGTTCGTCACCGTCACCGGCCGGTCACAGAACCGGAAGAAGGTCAAGCTGGGCAACGGCAGGTACGTCGTGGTCTTCCTGCTCGTCCTCTACGCGTTGGTGACCACGGTGCTGCCCTACGCGGCGCTGGGTCTGCGGGCCTTCAGCACCTCGACCAATCTCTCCGAGATCAACTTCACCACCAAGATCTTCACCGACGTGCTGTCCACACCCGAGCTGAACAACGCGCTGGTGAACACCGTGCTGGTCTCGGCCGTGACCGCCATCGGTGCCGTGGCCGTCGGTCTGCTGACCTCCTACGTGACCGAGCGAGTCCGGCACAAGGGCTCCGGCCTGCTGAACTCCATCGCGATGTCGCCGCTTGCCGTCCCCGGGATCGTCTTCGCGACCGGTGTGTTCGTCATGTACCTCGGCACGCCGCTCTACGGCACGCTGGCGATCATGGTGGTGGCCTACATCGCGTCTTACCTGCCACACGCCACCCGTGTCACGGGCAACGGGTTCGCCCAGATCGACAAGTCGCTGGAGGAGGCTTCCCGAATGTGCGGGGCGAACCAGGCCCGGATGATGTCCACCGTCCTGCTGCCACTGATGCGGCCGTCGATCGCCGCGGCGATCATCATGGTGTTCCTGTTCACCGTTCGCGAGATCAACACGGCGATCCTGCTGTACACGCCGGACACCATGCTGCTGTCCATTCTGTCCTTCAACTACGCGCAGCAGGCTTCGCTGCCATCCGCCGCCGTCGTCGGGTTGCTCGAAACCGCGCTCATGATCGCGTGGATCGTCGTCATGCGGGTGCTGCTGCGCCCGGGCAACCTGCACAACCGCGCCTGAGCTGTGCGGACTACACGCAAGGGAACACAAAGAGGTGAACAGATCAGTGGACGTGCCGCACCGAAACCCGTCGCAGGACGAAGGCCTCGTGATCAGTAGGCTCTTCGCGGGCTACGGCAGCGCAACGGCGGGTTCCGACGTCAACCTGGAGATCCGCCGGTCGGAGTTCGTCACGCTGCTGGGCCCCAGCGGGTGTGGCAAGACGACGACACTGCGCTGCGTAGCGGGACTGCACACGCCGCGGTCCGGTGAGATCACTTTGGACGGCCAGCGGCTGTGCTCGCCCGACGTCAATGTCCCGCCGCACAAGCGCGACATCAACATGGTGTTCCAGTCCTACGCGGTGTGGCCGCACATGACGACGCTGGAGAACGTCATGTACGGCCTGAAGTCGAAGAAGCTGCCGAGGGCGCGGGCACGCAGCAAGGCCAAGGAGATGCTGGACCTGGTCGGCCTGGCGGAGTTCGCGGCCAGGCACGCCACCGACCTCAGCGGCGGGCAGCAGCAACGGGTCGCGCTGGCACGCGCACTGGCGACCGAACCGAGTCTGGTGCTGATGGACGAGCCGCTGAGCAACCTCGACGCGCAGTTGCGTGCCAGAATGCGAGACGAGATCCGGCAGATCCAGCGCAGGACCGGGATCACGGTGCTTTACGTTACGCACGACCAGTCGGAAGCACTGTCCATGTCGGATCGTGTTGTGGTCATGAACCGGGGCACGATCCAACAGGTCGGCGATCCGTGGGCGCTCTACCACCGGCCGGAGAACGCCTTTGTCGCGACGTTCGTGGGCGAGGCCAACGTGGTGCCCGGTGTGGTCACCGAGATCGGGAGCAGCACGTTCACGGTGCGGGTTCCCACCCTCGGCCACGGCACGGTGCTCGACGTCGCCCGCGCCACTGCGGCCGACTGCCCCTCGAAGGGCGACGCGGTTTCCGTGGTCTTCCGCCCGGAATGGGTGCGGGTTTCCAGGGAAACCGGCCCGCTGCCTGCCGCGCTCGAGCGAAACGAGTTCAGGGCGCGCCTGGTCTCCAGCGAGTTCCTCGGCGATCACTTCGAGCGGATGTACGAGGCCGGGGAGCACCGGCTGCGGGTGCAGGCGGTCACCGGGCCGACCTCGAGACCTCCCGAGATCGGTGCCGACCAGACACTGCTCGTTCCGCCGGAGAACCTGACGTGGTTTCGCCGTGACGACGTCGAGCCGCACGACAGCGGTGAAGAACCCGTCCCGGCGGTGCACGACGCCGTACCCGCCTCCACCACGGTGCTCGGTGGCTGAACCGGCGGACGAGGCGCCGGCGGCCGTTCCACGACGCGGGCAGTGCCCGAGCAGGTGAAGGGATCTCCATGACTGTTCCCAGTTACGCGCAAGAACTGGCCATCGCCGTCGCGAAGACCGGATGCACCCATGTCTTCGGCCTCATGGGCGACGGCAACATGCAGCTGTTCGTCGCGTTGCGGCGGCAGGGTGTCCACGTGGTCGAGGTGCGGCACGAGAGTGCCGCGGTGGCCATGGCCGAGGGCTACGGGTGGTCCTGTGACCAGGTCGGTATCTGCTCGGTGACACACGGCCCAGGACTGAGCCACGTGGCGACATCGTTGCTGGTGGCCGCACGCAACCGGTCCCCGCTGGTCGTCATCGCCGCCGAGACACCGGCCGGCTACCAGGGTGCCCAGACCTTCGATCAGCAGTCGTTCGCCGAGGCGTGCGAGACGCGCTACCGGAGGATGACGCAAGGGGAGCGGCCTGCCCAAGCGCTCGCCGACGCGATCGAGTCCGCCCGTGACGTGTCCGGGCCCGTGATCCTCGGTGTCGCCGCCGACCTGCTGGCCTCGACCGTCGACGACTCACCCGCTCCCGGCGAACCTCCCGCGCCGACTCCCGGGCCGCCGGGCCTCGACGACGGTGCTGCTGCCGAGCGGCTGACCCAGCTCATCGCCGGTTCGGCCCGACCGGTGCTGATCGCGGGCCGGGGGGCGACGGGCGGCCGGTCCGTGGGGTTGCTGCGCACGCTTGCCGAGCACGTCGGTGCTGGGCTGGCGACGACCTTGCCCGCGAAGGGGCTGTTCGACGGGCACCACCTCGATCTGGGCATCGCGGGCGGCCTGGCACACCCGGCCGCCGAACGCGTGCTGCGCTCCGCCGACCTTGTGGTGGGTATCGGCGCGACCATGGGGCGCAGCACCACGCAGTCGATGCGGTTGTTCGCCGACGCCCAGGTGGTGACCGTGGTCTCCGACGCCAGGGGCGTTGCCGGGGTCGAGCCGCTGCTCGGCGACGCGGTGCGGACGCTGGAACACACGACCGCTCTCGCCCGCGTCGCGACGGAGCCCCGCGAGCCGTGGTTCCACCCGGTCGGTCCCGCCGCGCAATGCTGGGCCGAGGACTTGCGCGAATTCGCCCCGCCTATCCCCGACGGCACGGTCGATCCCCGCCGAGCCGTCGCGCGGATCAGTGAACACATACCGGACGACGCGAACGTGGTCATCAGCAACGGGCACTGTTCCGGCTTCGCCGCAGCCTTCGTCACCGCACCGGCACGCGGCCGCTTCTTCGCCGCGCAGGGGTTCGGGTCCATCGGGCAGGCGTTGCCGACAGCGATCGGTGTGGCGCTCGGTGCGCCCGGCCGCAAGACCGTGGTGTTCGAAGGGGACGCCGCGTTCATGATGCACGCGCAGGAACTCGACACGGCGGCACGGGCGGGGGCGGACCTGACGGTGTTCGTGCTCAACGACCAGGCCCTCGGCACCGAGTACCAACGGCTGCACCTCGAAGGTAGCGACGCAGGCGCCGCCGTCGTGCCCACGCCGGGCCTCGCCGCGCTCGCCGGTGCCCTCGGAGCGCGTGCCACCACGATCGACACCGACACCGCGTACGCGCACGCCGAGGCCGCGTTGCGCCCCGGCCTCGCGTTCGTGGACGTGCGCACGGCGCGGTCGGTGCTCAGCAGACACTTACGGCTGCCGTACCGGCGCGTCGATCCGCCGCAGCAGGTTCGCTCCTCGTGACCGAGGTACCACAGCGGGAGAAGGCGGGCGAGCGGATGGAGTTCGCGATGCAGTTCACCGTCGTGGAACCCGGCTTCACCCGCGGGCACGCGTTCGAGCTCATCGAGCTGGCCCGGATGGCCGATGACTACGGCCTGCACTCCATCGGCGTCGGCGACACGGGTTTCCGGCTGAACGAGGCGGCGGCACGGGTAACTCTCCTGGCGCTGGGGACGAAACGCACCTTCGTCGGGATGCGGCCGACCAACCCCTGGACGCGCGACCCGCAGATCACCGCGGCATTCCTCGCCACGATCGACTCCATGACCGAAGGGCACGCGTTCATGGAGATCGCTACGGGGGACTCCGCCGCACACAGTATCGGCAGGAAACCGTCCACTCGCGCCCGGCTGGAGGAGTACGTCAGCTGCGTCCGCGATGTGCTCGCCACCGGCCACGGGAGGTTCGAGGGGCGAGACATCCGCTCCTTCGCAGGCCCACGCGGACCCGTGCGGATATCGATCGGCGCCGAGGGTCCTCGTATGCTGCGGCTCGCGGGCGGCATCGGCGACGCGGTGTCGATCGGAACCGGGCTCACCCCGGAGGTGGTCGGGTGGTCGCTTGCCCAGGTCGAGCAGGGCGCGCGGGTGCGTGGCCGTGACCCGGCGGAGGTGGAGCCGTGGTTCACCGTGCGCAGCGTCCTCGACGTCGACCGTGACGCGGCACGTGGCAGGGTCCGCGCCTCACTCGCCTCGATCCTGCATCACAGCATGCGACACGGCGTCGAAGGCAGGCTGGTGCCCACACAGCACCATGACGCCGTCCGAGAGTACGTGCGCCGATACGTCCTCGCCGACCATCAGCACCACGGCGGGGCCAACGACCAGCTCATGGAGCGGCTCGGGCTCACCGGTTTCGCCATGCGCCGCTGGGGGATGGCGGGCGACCCGGCGGACTGGGTCGAACGCATCCGGCAGCTTCGCGCCTGTGGTGTGCGCCGGATGTGGCTGGCCAACCGCGGCAGCCTGGCTCAGCTGCGGCGCGCGTTGCAGCTCTTCGGGGAGGATGTGCTGTCCAGTTTCGGTCGCGGACGCTAGCCACCCTCCGGTGCCGGGGAACGGGGGACCGGGCTCAGTGACGCGTCCACCCTGGCAGGCATCATGCCGAGGAAGATCCTGGCGGCATGGGTGACCTCGCGGTCGGGAGGGCTCAGGATCACCGCGCCCCTGAGCAGCGGCAGCCCTGGGGTCGGCACCGCTCGCAGCTCGCCGGCGCGGACATCGTCGGCCACGCAGAATTCCGGCAGGATAGCCAGCGCCAGGCCACGCGTGGCGTAGGTCCGCATCGCTTCCAGCGCACGTGACTCCAAAACGATGCGAAGTGAGGCCCCGACCTTGTCCGCCCAGCGGTCAACGAGTTGCCGGCTGCGCATCCCGTCGGCGAAGGTCGCGAAGTCCGCGCTCGCGAGGTAGCCGACCCGGTCGCCCTCCGGCAGGGTGTGAATGGGGTCCTCGGGCCGTGCGAAGAGGTACATCCGCTCCTCGATCGTTCCCAGATTCGGGAACTTGCTCGGCGCCGGATACCGGCAGATGCCGAGGTCGGCGTTTCCCTCGGCCAGCGTCCTCGTGCACGCCTGCCGGGACGGCTCGTGCTTGATGACCACACGGATGGACGGTGCCGTCTCCTTCATGGCCATCACCGCTCCGACGAGCAGATGCTTGATGTGGTCGGAGTCGCTGACGACCGTGAGCGTCGATCCTTCCGGCAGGTACTTCATCTGCTCCAACCGCTGGCGAAACCGGTCGGCGCGCGCGAGTATGTCGTCGGCGAACCTCATCAGCTCCTGCCCGGCGGCCGTCACCTCGGACCGCGCACCCTGCCTGCGTTCGAACAGCGTGCAGCCAAGCAGCCGCTCCAGCTGCCGGATTCGTTGCGAGACGGCGGGCTGGGTCAGTGTCAGCTCCACGGCGGCGGCGCGGAAGGACCCCGTGCGACCGAGCGTCTGGAACGTGTAGAGCTGGTCGAACGTCATGCCGGCGATGAGTCGCTGCCTGCTGGTGTGCCGCCAGTCGCCGCCGGGGGCGGTCATCGGCGCATCCTAGCGTCACCGGGCGGTCGGGGAGTGCGGCCGGACGCGGCCGGGCCGAGCTGTGCGTACACAGCTCGGCCCCACCACGGGACGGCGGTCGCGCCGCACCCGGTCGTCACCCGCTGGGCAGGCGAAAACACGCTCATCACTTCTTCAGTGTGCCGTTCACCCGGCTGACGAAGTCGGCGAACTTCTCTCCGCTGAGTTCGGGCAGGGTGGCCATGCCATACCAGACGACGGGCCTGGAGTACCAGGACTGCTGTGCGATCTCGCGCTTGTCCTGCCAGCCCGTCCGGGTCCCGGTACCGGAACCGAGCTCGGCCATCAGGTCGTGACCCTCCGCGGACGTCGCCCATTCCATGAACAGCCGGGCGGCATGCGGATGCGGCGTCTCCGTGGGCAGCCCGACCATCCACAGCGCGGCATTGGTCGGCTCCGGGTATCGGTATTCGATGGGAGCGCCCTCGGCGATGTAGCCGTTGTACAACGTGTCTGTTCCGAACGTGACGGCGTACTCGCCCTTCACCAGTTGTTCGGCGATCGGAATCTGGCTCTCGAACAGCGCGGGATCGTTGGCCGCGACGCCTTCCAGCCATTTCCAGCCGTACTTGTCCGACTGGTTGATGATGACGTTCGCGTAATTGCCCGCCGTGGTGGCGCCGCCGGTGTCACCCAGCGCGATCTGGCCTTTGAACGCGGGATCGGCCATCGCGGCGACCGGGTCCTCGCGCAGCAACTTCTGCTGTTGCGGCGTCGTCACCTTGGTGTTCCACGCGATCGCGCCGATGCTCTGGTGCAACGGGTAGACGCGGCCCGTCAGCCCACCGCCGGGAAGTACCTTGTCGAAGTCGTAGCCGTCGTAGTTCTCGGTCCGGTACTCGGTGATCCAGCCGTTGTCCTTGGCTTCCTCCCACAACTGGTAGACGTTCTGGATGACGACGTCGGCGTTGTGGACCCCGCCGTTGACCTCCTGCGCCCATTTCTGGTACAGGGTCGTACTGCCGTCCCGGTAGACGCTGACGGGAATTCCGTACTTCTTCTCGAAATGTTTTACCCATTTGGTGGTCGACGACTCGGTGGTGGCCGCGTAGAGGCTCACCTCGCCTTCTTCCTTGGCCTTCTCGACCAGGGCACTCATTCCACCGGCGTCAGCCGCGTTCTTGGGCAGGTTCTCGGTATCACCGCCCGCGGTGCTTCCACATGCCGCAAGTAGTAGGGAAACCACGACTACCGGCCCGGCGAGCAGAGTTCTGAACCTCATTGACCAGCCTCCAAATTCCGGATCGCTTTGCTGTTTCAGCGCGACGTTGCGGCACGTGCGTTTTCCGTGACGGGGGAACCGTTTTCTCACGACACGCCGCGGCGGTCGGTCCGCTCAACGTGTCAGAGACACTAGGACCGCGGCCCGACGTTCGAAAGTGTCGACTTCATAGTCGGCCGATAAGTGAGGGTTATCACTTGTGAGGTCGGCTCGGGCTGCCCGGGTCCCTCATCTTCCGGCACATTTGGGCAGCTCAGGGCACAACTCGTCGCGCGGGCACACGTCGCAGGGCGCCGCGCGAGTCGCCGAATGCGGCGGTCGCAGGGCTTGAGCGCATTGGCTCGCGACCTGTCGAGCGTTGCCCCGGCTTCCGCTACGCTCCGATCGTTCTTCACATTGTGACAACAATTCACATGCGCACTCGAGTCCGCGCATAACGGCGCGACGCCGAACCTTTCGAGGAGTCCATGGCTACAGCGGCGGTTCGCCGAGTGATCGGGAGGGTGCACAGCTGCGCGGGCGGGCCGAGCGGTGAGCAGAGGCTCGCTTGACAGCGGCATCTCGTCCCGGAGTGCCGTGGCGGCGGCTGCTGCCAACCGCACTGATCCCGAACGTGCTCCACGGTGCGGCTCAAGGGGCCGCTGTCCCGACGATCCCGCTCGCCGCCGTGTCGTTGACGGGATCGTCGGCCACAGCCGCTCTGGTCGCCGCCATGCTGACAGTGGGTCAGTTGCCGTTGACGCTGCCAGCGGGATGGCTTGTCGCGAGATTCGGGGAGCGACCCGCGATGCTCGCGGGAACGGCGGCCACCGGATCGGGAGCACTCTGCGCGTATCTCGCTTCCTCGCCCGCGATTCTGACCCTGGGCGTGCTCCTGATCGGTGTTGGCGTCGCGGTGTTCGCTATGGCGCGACACGCGTGGATCACCGCGAGCGTTGCGGGTGTGGTTCGTGGCCGGTCTCTCGCCGCGCTCGCCGGAGCGACTCGGTTGGGAATGTTCGCCGGACCGTTCCTGGCCGCCGCGGCCTTCCAGCTCTGCGGCGAGGCCCGCGGCGGGTTTCTCACCGTGGTGGCCATGTCCGGGCTGCTGGCTGTTGTCGTTTCTTGTGTCTCCTTCCCGAAACCCGACGGCGGCGAGACCGAACCGCGGCAGAGTCCGAACGTGTTGCGGACGATGTGGCAGCGTCGCGATGTCCTGCTGCGGCTGGGGCTGACCATCTCCGTGGTCAGCACGATGCGTCACACCCGGCGCATACTCGTTCCGCTCGTCGGCACCTCGGTCGGCTTGGACGACGTGACCGTAGCCGTCGTCATGGGCCTCGCCTCGGGCGTCGACTTCTCGCTGTTCTACCTGGGCGGGGTGGTAGCCGATCGCTGGGGCCGCCTCCCGGTCGCGCTGTCGGCTCTTGTCGGCTTCGGACTGTCGCACCTCGGGCTCGCGCTGGCGACGCAGTTACCGGCCGGGCAGTGGTGGTACCTGGCCAGCACCATGGTGATGGCCATGGCGAACGGGTGGAGTGGTGGTGTCGTCGCCACCGTGGGTTCGGATCTGGCCGATCCACGCTCACCCGCACCGTTCCTCAGTTCGTGGCGCCTGACGACAGAGTTGGGCTCGGCTGTCGCACCGCTGGCCGTGGCTGCCCTCGCAGGCGCGATCTCGTTGCCCGCGGCATGTGCGATGCTCGCGATCCTGGCAGGCGCCGGTGCCGCCGCACTCCCTTCGTCCTTTCGCAGACATCTGCCGGGGGAACTGTCCTGAATGGTGGGTGAGTTCCGGGCTGACGACCGGGTCGGGTCTCGGCCGCAGGGCGGTTACCGCGGCGGCGGGCCACGCCGGCGCCGTCAGCTGACGCTTCGGGTGGACCGGCTCACCTTCGACTGCCCGGGTAATGTCGACCACCTCGGCGGTCAACGCCTGAAACGCCGGGCGGCAGGCCCCCTGCCCGGCGCCGACCACGGCGGCCGCGACGGCCATGAGCGGCAGCGATCGGCCCAGGCCCTCGGCGAGCGCCGGGCTGGCCACCGTTGCCGCCAGTCCGGCCCACATCACGACCTTGCGCCGGGAATGGCGGTCGGCCAGCACTCCGCCGAGGGGCACCGCGACGAGGAATCCGGCGGTACGCGCGGCCAGCACGACGCCGAGCCCCGTGCCTGTCAGGCCACGATCGAGCACGGCGAGCCCAAGGATGAACGGCAGCGCCCAGGTCGCCAGTCCGGAGGCGGTGGCTGCCGCCCACAGTCGCAGGAAGGCCGCTTCCCGAAGCACAGATCGTCGCGCCGCCTGCGTTGACGTGTCGGGCACCGACGATGACAGCACGGCAACACTCCTCGATCTCCCGGCAGCAACGACCCGAAGGCTAACGAAAACGATTGTCGTTATCTATTCGGGGTTCGTTCGGCCTGATCGGGATCCTCGCCGCCGCAACGTCTCGAGGACGACTCGTCGCGCGGGGAAACAGCAGCGGCGATGCGTTGCGCCGACATCGCCGGGGCAGTGGGGCCAGGCGTCCGGTTGGAACCCGGATCAGGCCCTCAGCAGTCGCGGCCCGCGATCCGCACGCGGTGGCTGCCGGAGTCGGTCAGGAACCCAGCCAGCTGCCGACCCTGCTCGGCGACCGCCGCGCGTTCGGCTCGGGAGAGCCTGCGCAGCGGGGTGACGACGACGGTGTCCGCCTCGGGGTCCGCTTCCACCGTCCAGGTGGCGGCGACCCTGCCGTCGACGAGCACGACCCTGGCGCCTGCGACCGACAGCCCACGGTGCTCGTCGTCGATGATCCGGCTGCGGTCGTGGTAGCCGAGGATCGCGTTGTCGAAAGCGGGCAGGAACCGCACCGCAGCGGGCGTGTCCGGGTCGGGCCGGGGCGCGTCGGGCAGGTCGAGGAGTTCTCGACCGCGCTCGTCGCGGAAGCTGACCAACTCCTCGCGCATCGCGGCCACCGTGGCCGGTAGCCCGGCCAGGCCACTCCAGCTGCGAATATCGGCGGTGGCGGCGGGGCCGAACGCGGTCAGGTAGCGCCGCACCAACTCGGCACCGACCGGATCGGCACCCTCCGGCGAGGGCGGGTCGATCTCCTTGCCCAGCCACATGGCAAGCGGCAGGTTGCGTGCTCCTGCCTTCGTGCGCCACAGCCCACGCGGTGGCAGCTGCGCCATCGGAACGAGCGCCAGCGCCAGCTCCCCCAGCGCCCTCGGCCCACTGTCCGGCCAGCGAGCGGTGAGCGCGCGTCCGAGTTCGGTAATGGTCCGGGGCTCGCCGTCGGCCAGCACTGCCCGCACCGCTTCGGCGAACGCGTCGAGGTCCACGCCCTCGAGTTCGCGGCGGTACACCCCGCGCACCCGCTGCAGCTGCATGGTGTTGTGGCGGGCTCGCCAGGCCAGCGCGTCACGGGCGTCGACAAGGTGGATGGTGTGGCGCATCAGGTGGGTTCGCACCACGCCGCGCCCGGTCAGCAGATCCGACAGCGTCGTCGGCTCGAACGTGCGCAACCGTGACCAGAGCCCGATGAACGGCTCCTGCGGTTCCTGTGCCTGCAGGCCACACAGGCGCGCGACCGCGTCGAGTACGGGCTTGTCGGCGCGGTCGAGCAGTAGTTGCCGCGCGAGCGTCGCGCGGTTGAGCGCTCGGTTGCTGAGAACCTCGTTGCCTGGCATTCCACAATCGTCCCGGCGAATGCGGACAGTTTGTGACCGGTTCGAAAGCAGATTGTTGGGGGTAGACAGGGCCGCAAGCGCTGACCGCCGCCGAAGCGGGCCGGTCCGGTAGGGGGACGCGGCCCGCTCCGGCGACTTGTTACCGGCGCGCACAGCCTGGCTGTGAACCGAACGGGTCAGGCGGGATCAGCGAAGATCCACAGCCCGGTCTTGCGGTCGGAGCCGAGGATGTAGCGCTGGCCGTTCGGGTGGTCGTGCAGGTAGACGCCCCAGAAGTTGGAACCCTGGGCGGTGTCGACGAAGTGTGCCACCTCGGTCAGCGAGTCGCCGGAGAAGTCGATGACACGCATTCCTTCGGTGTACCACGAGATGTAGGCCCGGGTGCCTTCGTCGACGACCACGTTGTGCATGGTGCGATCACCCGGCACCGGCGGGTTCGCGAAGACGTTCTCCGTCGCGAACTGGTCGAGTTCGACGATGTTGCCCGGATCGGTGACGTCCAGCAACCGCAGGTAGCCGTAGCCGTCGAAGATGCCCTCGGCGTGCATCGTGCCGCCCTCGGCGGCCTTCATCGCCTCACCGGTGGACTGACCCACGAAGTAGCCGGGGATCGTGATGACGTCGTTGGTGCCGGACGACATCGTGATCAGGCCGTCGCCCGCGTTGTTCGCCACGATGAAACCCGCGTACCCGAGCGCCTGAGCATTGGCAGCCTTCGTGGAGAAGAAGCAGCTGCCCCGCTGGATCAGCGCCACCTCTCCCGCGACGGCAGGCCGGTCGAACTCGCCCTCGGTGCAACCTTCACCGCCGGTCCAATGCACCGGCCCCTGGAAGCTCGCGCCGGGCAACGTGTAGGTCGGCGGGGTGAAGCCGGCTTCGGCCGCCGGGCTGTCCGCGCCGTCGAAGGTGAACGAGTTCAGCGAACCGGCCGCGAAGTCCTCGTCGCCGAGGAGCACCCTGCTTCCGTCGGCGTTCGGCACGGCGACATGCCCGTTGCCCTCTGGTTCCTCACCGGAGAGTGGGTCGGGGGACGCGTAGTCGCTGTCGCCGAGGAAGACAGGTTCGGCGGGGTTCGTCACGTCGAGGAGGACGAGCCCGGCATCCCAGTACGACAGGTACGCGATCGTCCTGCCGTTGTTCTGCTGCACCCACACGTCGTGCAGGAACACCTCGCCGTCACCGATGTTGTCGATTCCGGCAGGCCAGTCGAGCTGACCGGTCACCGCGATCTCCTGCGGGCTCTGCGGCTTGGTCATGTCGACGATGTGGACGTCCTGGGTGTTCACGTCGTCGACGACGATCATGTATGCGTTGTCGCCGTCCTGCCACGAGTAGGTGTTGTGCACCGGGTAGTCGCCGAAGGACCGCTTGAGTGATCGCGGGTTCGTCGGGTCGGTGACGTCGTAGATGCCGACACCGTCCTGGCCGGGCACCGCTGCGACCCCGTTGGACTGGGTGCGCGGGTTGAACGCGGAGCCGCAGGACTCGTTCGAATACACCAGCACGTCACCGGAGAAGGCAGGGGTGTCCAGATGCGTCACCTTGACGTCGTTGGCGCGCGTCCCCGGTGGTGACGGGATGAAGCCGACCTTTTCGGGATCGGCGGGATCGGCGATGTCGATGATGTGTACGCCGGTGTAGTCCAGCGAACAGGAGCCGTCGTCGAAGGTGCCCAGGTAGGCGTAGTTGCCGTGGGCCCAGACATCGGTGATGTTCTCTCCCGGCACGTCCGCCAGGTCGAGATGGCCGACCACGTCGAGCTGCCGCGAGTCGCTGCCACCGTGCGTCGCCGATGCCGTGCCGATCCCGGTGAGTGCGAGACCCGGTAGCAGCGCGGCGGCCAGCAGTAGGGCACGCCGTGTCCTGTGTCGCGGAAATGGTCTGTGCGAGGTCATCGTGACGATTCCCTTTCCGCTCGAGCGGCGGATCAGGTCGTTCGACCGCCGCTGATCTGTGTGCCGTAGTGATCTACCTCACGATTCGGCCAGGGTCTACCCCCGGGGCCGAATCTTTTCCTGGTCGTTCGCGAACCGCACCGGCCGGCTGATCGACCACGTCGAGCGGGCTTCGGGCGCCGGCCGTGCCTGCTCGCTCGGGTAACCTGGTGAGCAGGAGGGCTGTTGCGCGGCCTTGGTGCCCGCGAGCGGATGGAGCTGGTGTGAGACAAACGAACCGGGCTGAGCTCACCGAGTTGCATGCCCGCATCTGCAAGGCGCTCGCCGACCCGACGCGACTGCTGATCATCAACGAGCTTCGGGACGGCAGGCGCTCGGTCGGCGAGATCGCGGACAAGCTGCAGATCTCCCAGCCCAACGCCAGCAGGCACCTGGCGCTGCTGCGCGACCGGGGAATCGTGACGACCCAACGTGCAGGTAGCACCATTTTCTACACCCTGACCAGTAAGAAGGTCGTGCA
This sequence comes from Saccharomonospora marina XMU15, assembly GCF_000244955.1. GTDB lineage: Bacteria > Actinomycetota > Actinomycetes > Mycobacteriales > Pseudonocardiaceae > Saccharomonospora_A > Saccharomonospora_A marina. Next base: position 1,975,996 of record NZ_CM001439.1, read on the forward strand.
GGCTGTCGACCTGTTGCGCGAGTTCATGGCCGAGGATCTCGGTGTGCGCGGCGGTGTGAACCTGGCAGGATGACCCCCCGGACCGAGTAGGGTCCGTCAGCTGCGCCGGTAGTGTTCCCGCGAAGCCAGGAGGTGGCGCATGCACGTCGAAGCGCAGGAGATGCACGAGCTCTACGCGCGAGTGTGCAAGGCCATCGCGGAGCCGATGCGGCTGTCCATCATCGAGGAACTGCGAGACGGCGACCGCACTGTCGGCGAACTCGTCGAAGCGCTGGGGACCTCGCAACCGAACGCCAGCCAGCACCTGCGGATGCTCAGCGATCGGGGCATCCTCACGGCCCGTCGCGACGGCAACAACGTCTACTACGCGCTGACCAGCCACAAGATCGTGCAGGCTGTCGATCTGCTCTGCGAGTTCATGCGCGAGCAGGGTGCCCAGGGCCGACCCGAGGACTGACCTCCTACTCCTGCGCCGGAAACCGAAACGTCACCGGGTCCAGCTTGGGCTCGACTGTGCGCAAACGGTTCAGAAACTCCACGGCATGCGGCGCGCACAGCCGCCACGACTGGGCGTCGTCGACGCGGTGTAGGTGCAGGCTCTGCTCCCGCGTCACCTCCTCGCGGCACACCGCACACCGCCGCAGCGGTCGATCCGGACCAAGCCATAGCTCGAGTTCGTCCCAGCAGCGGGCACAGAGCAACCCGGAACTGTCGCGAAACTGCGCCCGCCCCGGGTGGTAGACGAAGCGCACGCCCGCGGCCGGCTCGGAAATGAACCGATCGCAGCGATCGCAGTGCAGGTCAGTGATGGTCATGCCATGGCCTTCTGCGCGTCAGGCGGAACAAGTTCGGTCGAAGGTCTGGACAGATCTGGGCGACGCATATCAGTATATAAGCAAGCTCACATGTGTGGTGACAATCACGCATGTGGTTTCGATCTCAATGAGGAGACGATACCGTGGCCGAGTCCCTGCCGACCGCTGATCAAGTGCTCGACTGCACGGGTATGCAGTGCCCGCTTCCTGTGATCAAGACGGCTCAGGCGATCAAAAGCATCTCCGCCGGTGAGGTTCTTGAACTGCTCGCCACCGACCCAGGGGTCGATCCCGACATGCGTGCCTGGACCGGCCGTACCGGCAACGACCTGCTGGATGTCCGCAAGGACGGGGATGTCTTCCATGTCCTCATCCGCAGGGTGAAGTGAGGAGCATCCCATGTGGTCGGAGGAGTTCGACAGCAAAATCCTTTATGTACAGACGCACGGCGTTGATGACCCGGGACGATCGGCTACACCGTTCTTCCTCGCGGCATCCGCCGCCGCGATGGACAGCGAAGTGATGATCTACTTCACGATGTACGGCCCGACGCTGTTGCAGCGTGAGGTGATCGACAAGATCGGTCCCAAGGGCGACCGGGGGCAGCCGCTGCGCCACTTCATCGACCAGGCCACCACGCTGGGGGTCCGGCTGCTGGTCTGCCAGCCGTCGCTCGATCTCAACGATCTGGACCTCGACAGCCTGATCGACGGCGTCGAGATGATCGGCGGTGCGGCCTTCAACGACCTGGCTATCAATGCCGACGCCGTCATCAGCTTCTAGGGGACAGTGGTCGTGACCGAAGCGCTGAGCTACTACAAATCTCCCACCGTCGCGGGCTACCCGGACGTGTCGTACGAGGAGAAGTCGCGGTTGTTCGACGAGGTGAAGAGCGACATCCGCTTCTCGGACTACCTCTACGGCTGCTACGAGTGCGGCATCTGCGTGGCCGCCTGCCCCTCGGCCAGGTTCTACGACTTCAGCCCACGGCGCATCGCGCAGGCCGCCGCCCGCGAGGACGTCGAACTGATCTACCAGCAGATGCAGGAGGACATCTGGGAGTGCTCGCAGTGCTTCTCCTGCCTGCGCTGCCCTCGCGGGAACAACCCCGGCGGGATCATCACGATCATGCGCGAGGTCGCGATCAACAACGGGCTCGCCTCCGCGAAGGAAGCGCTCGAAGGATACTCGCGAATCATCTACAAGATCATGTCCACGGGTACGCAGGTGTCGCCTGACATGCTCCAGCCCGACGCGTTCCCCGACTGGGGCCCCGAGACCGGCGACGTTTCGAACAACCTGGACCTGTGGCGCCGCGCGCTGCCCTCGGAGACGCTGCACACGACGAGCACAGGTTGGGACGTCTCGGACAAGACGCTGGTCGAGCTCTACCTGATCTGGCTGCACACCGGGGCGCTGGACATGATCGCCGACGTGGACACGAGCCTGCATTCGATCCTGCAAGACGTGATGGAGGAGCGCCTCGAAGAGGAAGGTATCGAGCTATGACCACGATTCCGGTCGAAGCGCTGTTGCGCAAGAAGGAGCGTTTCGAGCGCGGCGAGGACCACCGAGCGCTGGAAGACCCGAGGGCGGAGCTGCTGCGGCTGGAGGAGCAGGGCGAGCTCGTAGTGCAGAAGATCCAGGGTGATGTCGTCACGGTGCCCACCAAGTTCGGCAGGGAGAAGCGGATCCAGAAAGGACACCTGTGGCACCACAAATCCTGTGGCCAGTGCGGGCACATCCCCGGCTACTCCACTTCGATCTTCTGGGTGATGCGCAAGCTCGGGTACGACTACCACGACCCACGTGACCAGACCTCGTGCACCGCGTGGAACTACTACGCCAGCGCCACGTCCAACGTGGCAGCGCAGGCGGCCGTCGCGGTGCGTAACTTCGCGGCGGCACGGGAGACCGGCTATTTCCCGCTGGTTCACTGCGGAACCTCCTACGGGCACTACAAGGAGGTGCGCGAGGAGTTGCTGTCGCATCCGGAGTTGCGCACCGAGGTGCGGCAGATCATGGGCAAGCTCGGCAAGGACCTCGTGTTCCCCGAGGAGCTTGTCCACTACTCGGAGTGGTTCTACGCGATGCGTGATGAGATCGCCGCGTTGCAGACGAGAGATCTCTCCGGCGTTCGCGTTACGGTGCACCCTGCCTGCCACTACTACAAGCTCGTCGAGGGCGACGCGATCTACGACCCCGACGTCTACGGCGGTCAACGCACGGCAGTCGTGACCGGTCTGGCGCAGCGGCTCGGTGCCGACGTCCGCGAGTACTCCACGTGGTTCGACTGCTGCGGTTTCGGTTTCCGCCACATCCTGGTGCAGCGTGACTTCACCCGATCGTTCGCGACCATGCGCAAGATCGAGGTCATGAAGGAGGAAGCCGACCCCGACGTCGTGCTCACTCACGACACCGGCTGTGTGACCACGTTGGACAAGAGCCAGTTCGCGGCCAAGGCGCACGATCGCAACGTCGGGGTCGCCGTGATGAGCGAGGCGCAGTTCGCGGCACTCGCGATGGGCGCGCATCCGTACAAGGTGTGCCAGCTGCACTGGCATTCCGCGGACTACCGGCCGCTGCTGGAGAAGATGGGCATCGACTGGGAGCAGGCCTGGGCGCAGTTCCAGGAAGGGCTCAAGAAACTGGAAAAGGGCGAGCAACGCTACCTCGACTGGGACGACGTCGACTGAGTGCGCCTGCACAACGAACCCGAGGAAGGTCAGATGGCATCGGACACGGTGGCCGTCATCGGCGGCGGTCCCGGCGGCCTGCGCGCCGCACACGGCATTGCCGAGGTGGGCACGAGAGTCGTCCTCATCGAGCAACGTGATTTTCTCGGCGGCACCCCGATCGCGGAGAACTACGCGGGCCTCACCCCGCACGGCGAGGCGGCCGAGCCGCAGATGCGACGCATGGCAGAACTGGTCACCTCGCACCCCCTCGCCGAGGTACGACTCAGCACACGTGTGACCGGCGTCGAAGGCGAGCCGGGCGCGTTCACGTTGGTTGTGGACGGCCCGGAAGGGGCCCAGCGAGTCGACTGCGGCGCAGTCGTGGTCGCGACGGGTTTCCAGCACTTCGATCCCGGGCGGGAAACCCAGATGTACGGCTACTACGAGTTTCCCGACGTGATCGCGTTGCAGGACCTCGAGGCGATGCTCAAGGAGCATCGGGTCGTGCGGCCGTCGAACGGGAAGCCGCCGCAGCGGCTGTGCTTCATCCAGTGTGTCGGCAGCAGGGACCGCCAGATCGGCAACGAGTACTGCTCCAAGGTCTGCTGTGGAGTCGCCTCGAAGGAGGCGATCGAGGTGCGAGAACTCCTGCCCGACTGCAAGGTCTACATCTTCTACATCGACATGCGGATGTACGGGTACTGGGAGAGTCAGATCTACTGGCCGGCACAGGAGAAGCACCACGTCCAGTACGTCAAGGGCATCGTCACCGAGGTGCTGCCCAAGGGCGACCAGCTGATCGTACGTGGCGAGGACACCACGATGGGCCGTCCGATGGAGATCCCGATGGACGTGGTTGTCCTCTCGGTGGGCATGGAACCCTCGGCGGGCACGCGAGAGATGGCCGGACTGCTCGGGGTCGGGCAGAACAGGTACGGGTTCATCGACTCGCCCGGCGCACCACTGGATCCGGTGTCGACAGACCGCGAGGGGATCTTCGCCTGTGGCGCCGCGCTCGGTCCTGCCGACCTGGAGGACACCGTCTCCTCGGCCTCCAACGCGGCGATACGGGCCGTGTCCTTCGTCCGCTCGCGCGCCGCCGCGCCCGCGAGCTGAGGCGAGGGGTACCGCGATGCCCGGTCCCGTGGTCGACACTCCCAGCGCGCAGGAGTTCGTGCGGGAGATATCCGGCCGGATGCCGATGGCCGAACTCGAGGTCATCGCAGCCGATGTCGAGCGCAAGTCGGTGCTGCTGCGTGAACTGCTGTCCCAGCCGTGCGCCCTGGACCGGGCGGGGCTGCGCCTCGTGCTGCGCAACGTGTTCGGCACGAGGCGACAGGCAGACAGTATCCTCGACGCGGTCACTCCCAACCGGCTCGCGGCGGCCATCGACGACCTGCTCCACTCCCAGGGCGGGCTGGAACAGCGGTTCGAGCGGTTCGACGCCGTACTCGCCCCGTTCACCGACCGCGGATTCGACCTGCCGGGGGAGTTGCTGCACTTCACCTTCCCCGACCGCTACTGGCTGTGGACCCGGTGGGTGTGGGACCCGGCCGTCGAGACCGGCGCGCTGCGGCTCGTGGTCACCGACGACGTCGAACTGCACGCCGGCTCCTCCCGCGGGCAGACCTACCTTTCGGTGGGGCAGGCGATGGCGTTCGTCGACGAGACGGGCAAGGCGGCGGGCTTCACCACCGCGGGTCCTGGCCTGTTCGGCACCGACGTCTTCCTCGCCGCCGTCTACGGCATCTACCTCTACACCGTGCTGCGGATGCGCATGACCCAGGAGTTCAACCGGGTGGTGCCGCCGCTGCCCGACCTTGTCCGCCGCCTGCTTGGCGTCTACCGTCTGGAGGTCTGAACCATGCCCATTTCCGGGCGCAAGGTTCCGCCCCACGCAATCGAGAAGGAACAAGCCACCGTCGCCTCGTCGATCTCCGGCAGGGAGGTCGAGCTGCCCGCGATGTGGAACCGCATGTTCGAACCCCGCGTGCTCACCGAGCACGGGCCGGACGGTTTCGCCAAGCTCGCCGAACTACCCGGCGCGGAGTCGCTGGAATGGTGCTACGGCTGCGGCAAGTGCATTCCGGTCTGCCCCGTCGACGTGGTCGGCGAGTACGGGCCCCGCAAGCTGCACCGAAAGGTGCAGACCGGATTCGACCTGCTCTCCGATCCCGACCTGTGGCTGTGCACCAGCTGCGGCAACTGCCTTCGGGTCTGCCCGAAGGAGGTCGACATGATCCAGATCGTGCCTGCCGCCAGGGAGGCCGCACTCACCGAAGGCAACGTTCCCGGCGAACTGCAGGACGTGTTCGAGAAGACGTTCCGCTACGGCAACGCGCTGGGCGAGAACCCCCGGCGGCGGGCACAGTGGACGCGCGACGCGGGCGTAGGGGTCCGGATCCTGCCGAAGGAACCCGGGCCGGTGGACGTGTTGTTCTATGTGGAGGACTACTGGAGCTACCACCCGCGCGGTCAGGAGGCCGCACGTGCCTTCGCGCGGGTCGCGCACGCGCTGGACATCGACTGGGCGATTCTCGGGCACGAGGAGAAGACCCTCGGCGACTCGCAGCGCCTGGCGGGGGAGAAGGGCCTGTTCGACGCACTGGTCGAGGACGTGACGGCAACGCTGGCGAAGTACGAGTTCAACCGGATCGTCACCCCCGACCCGCACGGCTTCAACGCGCTGGTCAAGGAGTATCCCAAGCGTGGCCACGAGTTCGACGCGCTGCACTACACGCAGCTGCTCGCGCCGCTGGTCGACCGGATCAGTTGGGCGAAAGAGTTGCCGTACACGGTGACCTTCCACGATCCGTGCTACCTGGGCAGGCACAACGGTGAGTACGACGCTCCCCGCACCCTCATCAACGCGATCCCCGGTATCGAGCTGCGGGAGATGGGCCGGTGCAGGCAGAACGGGTACTGCTGCGGCGGTGGCGGCGGCGGGATGTGGCTGGACGGCTTCACCCGCGACTACACCAGTGAGCGACTGTCGGAACGGCGTGTGCGGGAGGCCGCCGAGACCGGCGCCGACATGCTCGTGGTGTGCTGCCCCTACGAGGTCTCTCGGTTCGAGGACGCGGCCAAGTCCACCGGAAACGCTCAGCTGAAGGTCCGCGACATCATCGAGCTCATCGACGAGGCGATGGGGCATGGGGGGTAGCGGGCTGCGGGTGATCGACTTCGGCCGAGCCTCCGCGCTGCGTTCACAGACGCTCTGGCACGCGGTCGCTTACGGCGTGTCGGAGGGCGCCCCGCCGACGCTTTCCTTCGTCCGCCCCGCCGAGCCCTACGTGTGCCTTGGCTACCACCGGCGGCTGGACGAGGTGGACGAGAAGTACTGCGCGGCACAGGGACTGCCGGTGTTGCGCCGGATGGTCGGCGGTGGGCCGGTCTATCTCGATTCCGACCAGCTGTTCTTCCAGATCTGCCTGCCACAGGACAGTGTCTCGCCCGCGCGCTCCGCCGCGATCCGCGATCTGCTCACGCCCGCCGTCGCCGCGTACCGGGCCGCCGGTGTTGTGGCGGCGGAGCTGGACGCAAATCTCGAGATCAGTCTCGGGGACCGCAAGATCTGCGGGCACGGCGCGGGCCAGATCGAGGACGCCGTCGTGGTGTGCGGGAACCTCATCGAGCGGTTCGACCACGAGCGAGCCACCTCGGTGTTGCGGATGCCGGACGGTGTCGACCGCGCCGAGGTGCTACGCCTGATGCGCCGCTACGTCGCGGCGACGCCCGCGGACCCGGCGGCCTTCAAGCAGGCGGCGGCGCGCGCCTACGCCCGCGCACTCGGGCTCCGGGCCGAGCCCGGCGACCTCACCAGCGGTGAACGCGCGGCGCTTGCCGAGCTGGATGCCCGGTTCAGCAGCGAGGAGTGGACGGCCGGGCCGGGCTCGCGGGCGGCGAGACCCCCGGACGGAATCAAGATCAGGGCCGGTGTCTGGGTCGGCACGACGAAACAGAAGGGCCAGTCATGACGAACACCCACATCGCCGGCGGTGGTGCGCTGGTCGAGATCCGTGGCTACCCGGTGGCCTTGGATCGGATGTACGACCCCGAGACGCACGTCTGGGCGAAGCCGATCGCACCGGGCAGGCTGCGTCTGGGGCTGGACCCGCTCGGGGTGGAGACGAGCGGGACACTCGCGCAGCTGTCGCTGGCCGAACCCGGCGAGCGGCTGGTACGCGGCAAGGCGTTCGGGCAACTGGAGGCGGCGAAGTTCGTCGGACCGCTTCTCAGCCCGCTGTCCGGCACCGCGCTGACGGTCAACGAGGCCGTGCTCGCCGACCCGGGGTTGGTGGAGTCCGATCCGTTCGGGGCGGGCTGGCTGCTGGAGCTGGCCCATGACGAGGCCGCCGAGTTCTCGGCACTGCTGTCGCAGCCAGAGGAGATCAGGGACTGGTTCGCGCGCAAGGTCGACGACTTCCGGCTGCGGGGCGTGATCGCCGAATGAGCACCGAAACGGCGAGCGCCTTCGCGGTACGCCAGGCCCACTTTCCCGACGTGATCGACTTCTTCGCACCCGGGTTGAAACGCTGGCAGACCCAGGAATGGCAGCCGAGCAACCCGCGCCGGTTCCTTCCGGTCTCGGTCACCGGCTCGGCCTGCGCGCTCAGCTGCGACCACTGCCAGACCAAGGTGCTCGAGGGCATGGTGTCGGTGAAGGCGGAGGAGGACCTCTTCGCGCTGGCGCGGCGGTTGCGGGCGCAGGGCAGCGAGGGACTCCTGGTCTCCGGCGGCTCGACACGCTCCGGCGGGGTGCCGCTGCTGCCGCACCTGCGGCACATCCCGCGCATCCGCGAGGAACTCGGGATGAAAGTGATCGTCCACTCCGGAGTGGTGTCACCGGAGCTGGCCGCGGGACTGGCCGACGCGGGCGTCGACGGGGTGATGCTCGACATCATCGGCGCGGACGAGACGATCCGCGACGTCTACCACCTGGACCTCACCGTCGCCGACTTCGACCGGGCGCTGGGGCTGCTGGCCGAGCGGGAACTGCGCATCATCCCGCACATCGTGCTCGGCCTGCACTACGGCCGGTTTCTCGGCGAGTACCGGGCACTGGACATCATCACCCGGCATCCGGTGTCCACCATCATCCTGGTCGTCCTGGTGCCCCTGGTGGGCACCCCGATGGCGCACCTGCCACCGCCACCCGTCGCCGACGTCACCGAGTTCTTCCGGGCCACCCGGCTGGCCGCGCCCGCGACCACGGTGAACCTGGGTTGCGCGCGGCCGCTGGGCCCCGCCAAGACCGAACTCGACCAGGCGGCCATCGACCTCGGCCTCAACGGCATCGCCTATCCCGCTGACGGGGCGATCGCATACGCCAAGTCGCGGGGACTGGAACCCAGGCTGTTCGAGTACTGCTGCTCGCTGACGTGGACCGGCGACTCCGAAGTCGCCTACCGCACGGTGGAGGTGGCCTCGTGACCACGCGATGGAGGCTGCTCAGCGACGACGCCGTCGGTGCCGCCGAGGGGCTGGCGCTGGACGAGGCGCTGCTGGCCGGATACGCCCGCGACGAACGCCCCCGCCCGCCGACGCTGCGGCTGTACACCTACCGCGACCACTGCGCGCTGATCGGGCGGTACCAGAACCTGGCCGCCGAGGTCGACCTGGCCGCCTGCCGCCGCACCGGCACCGACGTGAGCCGCCGCCCCACCGGCGGTGGCGCCATCATCATGGGCGCGGGCCAGCTCGGGGTTGCGCTGATCGACCGCGCGCCGGTCGGCAAGCGACCGCGCGAGATCATCGAGGACTGCTCGGCCGCGGTGAGCGCGGGCCTGGCCGAACTCGGTATCACAGCGACGTTTCGCGGCAAGAACGACCTGGAGGCCGCTGGCCGAAAGATCGCGGGGCTCGGCCTCTACATCGACGAGGGCGGCGGCATGCTGTTCCACGCCAGCGTGCTCGCCGACCTCGACATCGAGTTCATGCTCGAGGTACTGCGCATACCCGTGGCCAAACTGGCGGACAAGGCGGTCGCCGCCGTGGGGGAGCGGGTGACGACCGTGACGCGCGAGACCGGGAAGGCACACGACGGCACCACGGTGCGTGAGTCCGCCGCGCTCGGTTTCGCCAAGGCGTTCGGCGTCGAACTCGTGCCCGGCTCGGCAGAGCGGGCCGAGCTGGACCGCGCGGCCGGGCTCGCCCGCGACAAGTACCGGGCGCGGTCCTGGTTGTCGGAGCAGGGTGCGATCCCGGACGGCAGCGGCTCGGCCCTGCTGAAGACACCCGAGGGTTTGCTGCGGATCTACCTTTCCACCCACGGCGACCTCGTCAAGAGCGCGGTCGTGGTCGGCGACTTCGCGATACTGCCACCCGCGGTGGGCAGGCTGGAGGCGCAGCTGCGCTGGCAGCGACTCGACCCCGATGCGGTCGGCCGGATCGTGTCCACCTCCGGTGCCGACCGTGCGCTGGGTGTCACCGCCGACCGGCTGGCCGAAACCGTACTGACCGCCGGGCGGCAGGCCGGTGAGCTGGCCGCCGCCGTTCCCGCGCGTTCGGCTGGTTCCTGCTATTTCCCGGAATCGAAGTGAAAGGGGCCGATTCGATGGGCCGTCAGCTTCCCGTTCTGCCGTCACCGGCTCCCGCCGCGAGTAGGCAGGACAGCCCCGAGTGGGTCCGCATCTCGATGGCGAGCGCGATCGCGCTGCGCTTTCGGTCCGGGCGGTTCTCCCGGGACTTCGACTTCGGCGGCATCAACCTGCTGCTGAACTACGACGAGGGGTGCCGCTCCGACTGCGGCTACTGCGGCCTGGCACGTACCAGGCCGGGCGACTACAACGACAAGTCCTTCATCCGCGTCGAGTGGCCGCTCGTGCGCACCGACGACCTCGTGTCCAGGATGGTCGAGCACGAGGACAAGCTGACGCGGCTGTGCATCTCGATGGTCACGCACGGGCACGCCTACGCCGACACCTGTGACATCACCGAGCGCATCGTGGCAGGAGTGCGGACCCCGCTGTCGATCCTGGTGGCGCCTCCGACGCTGAACCGCGAGCGGCTGGAGCGGTTCAAGGAGCTCGGCGTAGACATGATCGGCATCGGGCTGGACGCGGTCACCGAGGAGCTGTTCCGCAACCTGCGCACCAACGTTCCCGCGGGCAGGCTGAGCTGGGAGAAGTACTGGGAGATCGTCACCGACTCGCGCGAGATCTTCGGGCCGTGGAAGGTGAACGTGCACACGCTGGTCGGGCTGGGCGAGGCGGACGAGGACCTGATCCGGCTGTTCGTCCAGCTGCGCGAGCGTGAGATCTTCTCATACCTGTTCTGCTTCAACCCCGAGCCGGACTCGCGCATGGCGGATCACCCCAAGTCGCCGATCAGGCGCTGGCGGCGGGTGCAGCTGGCCAAGCACCTGGTGGAGTCCGAGGGGTACGGCCTTGACGCTTTCGGCTTCGACCCCGAGGGCAACCTGCTGCACATCGACGGCGGCCAGGACCAGCTGGAGTCCGTTGTGGACACCGGTATCCCGTTCGTGACCAACGGCTGTCCCGGCGAGAACGGCGAGCCGGGCTGTACCAGGCCGTACGGCTCCTACCGGCCAAGCGAGCCGTTCCGTGACTACCCGTTCGTCCCCACCGCCGACGACCTGACCGAGATCCGACAGCAGTTGCGGCTGGCCGACGTCCTGCAGTGAAAGAGGTGAGAACGTGCGCATTGTCGTTGCCATGAAAGCGGTTCCGGATCTGGTCGAGGAGATCGAGCTGACCCCCGACGGGACCGACATCGACCGGGAGTTCCTGAAGTTCGTGCTCAACGAATGGGACGACCAGGCACTGGAGGAGGCGCTGCTCGTCAAGGACGAGACGGGCGCCGAGGTGCTGGCCGTTGGACTGGCCGAGGACCCGGACATCGACCAGGCGCTGTACACGGCGATCGCGAAGGGGGCGGACGGCGCCGTCAAGCTCGAAGGCGGCGGGCAGGACACGCACTCGCGCGCCGCTGCCTTCGCCGCCTACCTGGCCGAGGAACCAGCCGACGTGGTCATCACCGGGGTGCAGGCGCCCGACGACCTCGACGGCCAGCTGGCTCCGATGCTCGCCGCACGGCTTCGGCAGCGGCACGTCTCGGTCGTGGCAGAGGTGCGGGTGCACGACGGGGAACTGGTGGTCCGCCAGGAGTTCTCCGGTGGTCGCTCGCACGAACTGCGATTGCCCACGCCCGCGGTCATCGGCCTGCAGGCCTCCCGCGAGGCGCCCCGCTACGCGCCCATCACCCGCATTCGCCAGGCGATGCAGGCGGGCGGTGTGCGTGAGGTGAGCGTGGCGGCGCAGCCAACCGGTTCCGGACTGTCGGTACGGCGGATGTACCCGCCTCAGGCGAGCGGCCACGCCGAGATGCTGTCGGGGGAGACCGAAGACGTGGCGGCCAAGATCATCGAACTGCTGCGCGAGCGCGGCATCGTCAAGGCGTGAGGAAATCATGAGTGACAACGTTCTCGTGCTCGCCGAACACATCGGCGGGCAGCTCAGTGAGAGCAGCTACGAGCTGCTGGGCAAGGCGAAGGAGCTGGCGGCGGCCTGGGGCGGCAAGGCGGAAGTGGCCCTGTTCGGGCCGTCGGACCTGGTGTCGCAGGTGGAGGGTGCCGATGTCGTCGTTTCGATGGACCACCCGGCGCTGGCCGACTACACCTGCGAGGGCTACGAGACAGCGCTGCTGAGCGTGCTCGCCGAGCGCGCCCCGCGCCTGGTGCTGCTGTCCAACGCCACGGTGGGGCTCGACCTCGGCGCGGCGCTGTCGGTGTTGTGGGACGCCCCGCTGGCCGCCTACGTCGGTGACCTGCGCGCCGAGGGTGACACGCCGGTGGCCACGTGCCAGGTGATGGGCGGCAAGGTCATGGCGGAGGTGGAACTGGCGGGCGAGCGAGGCATCTGCACCGTGCTGGCCGGTGCGTTCCCCGCGGCGGCAGGGCAGGCACCTGCTGTCTCCCAGGAGGTCGTCACCGCGGCGGCGCCGGACGAGCTGGAGAAGCTGCGGATGAGCCTGGCGCGGGTGATCGAGCCCGAAGGCGGCGACGTCAACATCACCGACGCCGAACTCCTCGTCTCGGTGGGCCGCGGCATCGACTCGCAGGACAACCTGGAACTGGTACAGGAGCTGGCCGACGCGCTGGGCGCGCCACTGTCGGCTTCGCGCCCGGTCATCGACTCGGGCTGGCTGCCGAAGACCCGCCAGGTCGGCAAGTCCGGGTTGAAGGTCAAGCCGAAGGCATACCTGGCGTTCGGCATCTCCGGCGCGCCGGAGCATCTGGAGGGTATGCGCGACGCCGAACTGATCATCGCATGCAACACCGACGAGAACGCTCCGATCTTCGATGTCGCGCACTACGGCTCGGCCGAGGATCTGTTCGACCTGGTGCCCGCGTTGGTGGACAAGATCAAGGAGTGACGAGTGGTTTCGGACGCTCTCGCCGCCGGGCACGAGACCCGGCCGGTGTTCCAGGGTATCGGCGTGGTCGGCGAGGCCGTGTTCTACGTTCTCGCCACGATCACCATCGTCGTGTTCTTCTGGGGTTTCTACCGGCGTGTGCGCAAGTACCGGCGAGGGCGTCCGGCCGCCCGGATGGCGACGCTGTGGAAGGCGCTTTTCACCAGCCCCGCGCAGGGGGTGCGGCGCCGGGGTGACAACTGGTCGGTCGGCGCGGTGGCGGCGAACACCTCGGTGGGTCGCCGCGACCGCGCGGTCGGGATCGCGCACTTCTTCATCTTCTGGGGATTCATCACGCTGTTCATCGGCACGGTGATCCTGACCATCGACTACGACATCGTGCGCAAGGCCTCGAAGCTGTTCACCGGTAGCGAGGTGAGCTTCTTCAACGGCCCGTTCTACATCGGCTACTCGGTCATCCTCGACACGATGGGCCTCACCGCCGTACTCGGGCTGGGCTACATGGTGGTAAGGCGCGGGCTGCTACGCCCGCGCAAGCTGGACTACCAGCGCGCCGAGAATCCCGAGGGCGGCTACTCCCGCTCGCGCATCGTCGCGGGGGACTGGGTCTTTCTCGGCATGTTCGCGGCGATCCTGATCAGCGGCTACCTGCTGGAGGCCTTCCGCATCGTCGGGGCCCGGTTCCCCTCGTTCGAGGTGTGGTCGCCGATCGGCTGGATACTGGCACGGCTGTTCTCCGGGTTGGGGATGTCGGCCGAGGCCGGGAACTCGGCGCATCTGGCGCAGTGGTGGGTGCACGCGGTGCTGGCGCTGGGCTTCGTCGGCTACATCCCGTTCTCCAAGGCCATGCACATGTTGCTGGACGCGGCGAACCTGCTCGTGCACGACCGGTCGACGGCTCGCGAGTTGCCCGCACCGGCGCAGACCGACCACGTCGGCTACCGCGAGCTTTCCGACTTCACCTGGAAGGAACTGCTCGATCTCGACGCGTGCACCAAGTGCGGGCGCTGCCACGAGGTGTGCCCGGCACGCACGGCGGGCGCACCGCTGTCGCCCCGGGACCTGATCCTGGACCTGCGACAGTGGGTGGACACCCAGGCGGGCGGTATGACGTTGCTCGACAGGGAGACTCGCGGCGACGCGTCCGGCCCGCTCACCGTCGGTGCCGACGCCAGGATCGCCGGTGAGGTCGTGCCGTCGCAGACGTTGTGGGCGTGCACCACGTGCATGCACTGCGTCGAGGTGTGCCCGGTGGGCATCGAGCACGTGCCGACCATCGTGCAGCTGAGGCGGGGCCTGGTGGACGAGGGGGAGCTGGACCCTACGCTGCAGCAGGCGTTGAAGAACCTGTCCACCCAGGGCAACTCCTTCGGCAAGTCGGCGCGAATGCGCGCCAGGTGGACCAAGGGTCTGGACTTCAAGATCCCCGACGCGCGCAAGGAGCCTGTGCGCTACCTGTGGTTCGTCGGCGACTTCGCCAGCTTCGACGACCGGTTGCAGGACAACTCGAGAGCCCTGGCCGAGATCCTGAACGGCGCCGGTGTCGACTTCGGACTGCTGTACGACGGTGAACGCAACGCGGGCAACGACGTTCGGCGAACCGGGGAGGAGGGCCTGTTCGAGATGCTCGCCGAGCACAACGTCTCCGCGCTGGAGCAGGCTCAGTTCGAGGAGATCTTCACCACCGACCCGCACTCGCTGAACACCCTGCGCAACGAGTATCCGGCGCGCGGGGCCCGGTACAAGGTCTGGCACTACACCGAGTTGCTGGCCGACCTGGTCGAGTCGGGCGCCATCGAGGTGGAACCGTTGAACTACCGGGTGACCTACCACGACCCGTGCTATCTCGCCCGCTACAACGGCGTGGTGGAGGCTCCCCGGCGGTTGCTGCGCGCGCTGGGTTGTGAGCTGGTCGAGATGCCGCGCAACGGCGCGAACACCTTCTGCTGCGGCGCCGGCGGCGGGCGAATCTGGATGGACGACAGTGGGCTTGCCGAACGCCCGAGCGAGAACCGGATCCGGGAGGCCATCGAACTCGGTGTGGACTACTTCGTCGTCTCCTGCCCGAAGGACGTGACGATGTACTCCGACGCCGTCAAGACCACCCGCAACGAGGATCGGCTCGCGGTGCGAGACGTCACGCTGCTGGTACGGGAGGCGTTGCGCCGCCCCGCGGCACCCGACGTGCTGGAGGCTGCTGCCCCGTGAACGGTTTCGACCCCGAACTGATCGGCAAGAGTATCGGCGACCGGCTGAACACGCTGCGGGCCGCGCTGCGGCGTCACGACAGCTTCGCCTTCCGCCCAGGGGAAGAAGTGGCAGCCCCCGGCGGGCTTGACGATGCGGCCGCCGAAGCCACGGTGGCGCTGGTGCTGCGTGCTCTGCGGGCAGCGTGCGATCCGGCGGGCTGGCGCGTACTGGAACGGCTCACCGACGGGGCGGTCACGACCGCCGAACTGGCGGATCTGCTGCGCTGCGCCAGGATCGTGGCCTGGGAAGAGGTCAACGACCTGGTGCAGGCCGGACTGGTCAGCCGCGAACTCGACGGCGACCTGGTGCGGCTGACCGAGACCGGGCGCGGGATCGTCTCGCTGGTGCACCTGATGGCCGCAAGCGCCACCAAGGTGGTGACGCCATGAACTGCCCCTGGTGCGCGTTCGAGGGAGCACCGCGTTCGCTGCACGCGCATCTCGCCGACAAGCACGCCGACGCCGTAGGAACCAAGGAACGTAACGGAGTTCAGTACTACGAGGTGACCTGCCCGGTCTGTGGCGAGAGCTACGAGCACCGAGTTCGCAAGGGCACGCGGGATCCCCGGTTCCTCGAGGAGTTCGGCGCCGAGATCCGCATGGTGGCACTCGACATGCTGGTCCACCACCTGGTGGCCGAACACGCGGCAGAGCAGACGGGAGCTTGAGAACGGTGACGGTGGTCAAGAACTGCAACCTTCCCGAGGAGCTGTACTACCTCGTGGAGAAGCACATCTGGGTGCGCCCGGAAGGTGACCTGGTGGTCGTCGGGATGACCGATGTCGCGCAGAACCTCGCGAAGACCATCATCTCGGTGACGTTGAAGAAGGCGGGCAAGCAGGTCCGCAAGGGACGCAACGTCGCGACGGTGGAGAGCGGGAAATGGGTCGGGCCGGTGCCTGCCCCCGTGTCGGGCGAGATCGTCGAGGTCAACGAGAGCCTGACCAGCGCGCCCGCGCAGATCAACTCCGACCCCTACGGCGCAGGGTGGGTGGCGAAGCTTCGTGCCGGTGACTGGGCCACGGACTCCGGAGATCTGGTGACCGGCCCGGAAGGGATCGAAGCCTACCAACGATTCCTTGACGCCGAGGGCATCTCGTGTGACGGGTGAGTGCGGTGAGCGATGTCGTGTGGCGCGGCTGCGTCATCCCGGACGACCTGCTCTACGACGTGGGCATGAACGTCTGGGTGCGGCCGGAAGCGGACGAGGTGGTGCTCGGCATGACCGACGTGGCGCAGACGATGGGCGGCCGGATGGTGCAGGTCACCTGGCGGCGGGTGGGCAAGACGTTCGCGCGGGGACGCTCGGTGGCGACCATCGAGAGCGCGAAGTGGGTGGGACCTTTCCCCACGCCGCTGACCGGTGTGCTGGTCGCCGCGAACGAGGAGGCGTTCGGCGAGGACATCGCGGTGGCCAACCGGGACCCCTACGGCGCGGGCTGGATCGCACGGTTGCGTCCGGAGCGGTTCGACGAGGAGCGTGCCCACCTGCTCGACGGTGACGCGGCGTTGCGTGCCTACCAGGTCTTCCTGGCCGAGCACGACATCCACTGTTACCGGTGTGAGGAATGAAGGGAGCCGCGTGATGAGCGGTGTGCCGGAGGGCACCGGCCACGAACGGCGACGGGTGTCGCCCTGGTGGCTGGTGGTGGCACTGGTCTTCGCCGGGTACCTGGTCTTTCGGCTGGTCCAGGGTGTGGCCTGGCTGATCCAGCACATGTGAGAAGCGTCCGGTACGAGCCGTAACCACGACCCGGGCCGGGAGGTCGGTAAATCAGAAACTGAGAGGTGAACGATGGCCGAGGACGAGATCGAGGTGGAGGAGCGGGCCAAGCGGCTGGCGATGGTGTGCTGGAGCAGTGACCTTGACAGGGTGTGGCCCACCCTGATCCTGGCCACCACCGGTGCCGCGTCGGGTCTGGAGGTTGACGTCTTCTTCACCTTCTGGGGTCTGCGGGTGTTGCAGCGCAACGACAAGCGCGTGACCGGGACGAACTGGATGCAGAAGGCCGAGTCGCTTGTCGACCGGGGTGGAACGGACCACCTGAAGCTCGGCAAGATCCACTTCGGTGGCGCGGGCACAATGATGATCAAGAAACTGGCGAAGCAGTACAAGGTGGCCACCCCGACGGAACTGCTCGAGATGGCACTGTCGGTGGGGGTCCGGATGCATCCCTGCCAGATGACGATGGACCTTTACGGCTTGAAACAGGAGGACTTCGTCGAGGGTCTGCAGCCGACGCTTGGCGCGGCGAGCTTCATCGACATGGCCGCCAAGGCCGACATCACGCTGTTCATCTGACGATGGTCGAAGCCCGAGCTCAGATCCTGCTGCACGGCCAGGACGAGATGGTGGCAAGGCGCGTGTCCAGGGTCGCGCAGGAGCGCGGGTTCTCGGTGGGTCGATCGTCGGAATCGGACGGTCGGCCCACCGCGGCCGTGCTCGAACTGGACCAGCCGGGTGCGCTGGAAACGTTGCGCGAGTGGCACGAGCGATGGCCGGAGACGGTGATCCTCGGCTACTCGGCGGTTCCCGATCAGCAGTTGTGGCGGGCCGCTCAGCGAGCGGGCTGCGATGTCGTTGTCAACCGGGGCGCGGTCGCGGCGAGATTGGCCGAGCGGCTGACCGGTGGACTCGCTCAACGCCGGTTTCCGCTGCTCGACGCGGCCGACGCCGCGGGACGGCTCGGCCTGGTGTGCCGGGTCCCCGAAACACCGGTCGGGCCGGTGGCGGTGTACCAGGTGGCGGGCAGGCTGTACGCGATCGCCGACCGGTGCCCGCACGCGGGCGCGCAGCTGTCCACTGGGGAACTCGACGGTGCGGTCCTGACCTGCCCCCGGCACGGCAGCCAGTTCGACGTCCGCACCGGTGAGCGGTGCCGGGGACCGGCCGACTCGCAAGCGCGGACCTTCACGGTGTCGCGGGAAGGAGGCCAGGTCTTTCTCGTCCTGCCCTCAGGTGAACAGCGGTAGCGGGCGGTGCAGCAGCGAAGGCTTCGCGGAGATGGCGTCGGCCAGCTCCGCGAAGCGGGTTGACCCGGCCGATTCGGGGTGCGCGAGCACGGTGGGTGTTCCGGTGGTGGCGAAGGCCGGCTCCAGTGGGATGCGGGCCAGCAGGGGAGTGTCGAGAAGTTCGGCGAGCCGGGCACCCGCACCGGTGCCGAACAGGTCGTGTTCCCTGTCGCAGTCACCACAGACGAAGCTCGCCATGTTCTCCACCACGCCTGCCAGCCGCAGCCCGACCTTGGCCATCATCCGGCCCGCGCGCAACGCGACCCGCTCCGCGCTCTCGTGCGGCGTGGTGACGAGTAGGAAATCGGCGTTGGGGAGGAACTGTGCCAGCGAGATCGAGACATCGCCGGTGCCGGGAGGCATGTCGACCACCAGGTAGTCCCGGTCGTCCCAGTGCACGTCGCCGAGCAACTGTTCCAGTGCCTTGTGCAACATGGGGCCGCGCCAGACGACAGGACCGTCCTCGGGAACGAAGTTGCCGATCGACAGCACGGCGAACCCGTGTGCCTGCAGCGGCATGATGAGGTCGTCGACCACGGTAGGTCGTCCTGTCGCGCCGAGCAGGTGTGGCACGGAGAATCCCCAGATGTCGGCGTCGAGCAGGCCGACCCGGTGTCCGCGCGCCGCGAGGGTGGCCGCAAGGTTCACCGCCACGGTGGACTTTCCGACGCCACCCTTTCCACTGCCGACGGCGATGATCCGCGTGCTCGATCCACTTTCGCCGATGCGGGGCACCGTGACCCGTACGCCGCCGACGACGCGGGCACGCTCCTCCTCCGTCATGGCTGAGAGCTCCACTCGAACAGCGGTGACCTCGGGGCACTGCGACCGGACTCGCTCCGGCACCGCGCGATGAAAGTACTCGCGCAGCGGGCATTCCGCGATGGTCAGAGCCAGGTGGACGGTCACCTCGGTGCCGTCGATGTCGATTCCGCGCACCATTTCGAGGTCGACGATCGATCGGTGCAACTCGGGGTCCTCGACGGCGCGAAGTGCCTCGAGGACGCTGTCCCGCGTGATCATCGGTCGGCTCCCTTCCTGGTGAAGAGCCGGATCTTCGCGTAGTGGTGCCACATCGGGCCCCGGTTGCCGCCGGAATCGGGAAAGATCGGGAGAGGGAACTTCGCCCGCAGCCGGTGAGGCGACGGGCCCCACGCACCGCTCGTCGACATCTGACTCCCTTGTCAGGCCCGCGAAAGCGCGGGAAGCGAGAATATAAGTATATAAGCAAATAGTAGTCACCTGGGGCGGGTGCCGACAAGGTCGCAGACCCGGGAAATGCGTAAGCAAGCCATGGGTTTCCGGCCGCGTTCGCGGTGCGGCCGTGGTGCTTTCGCGATGTTCGCGCAAGGTCGGCCGGGCCGGGGTGTGTCGTTATCACGCAACGCGATGTACGGTACCCGGGAGGGTATAGATCGGAGGTGTGCATGGTCCCGGTGAGAGTAACGACCAAAGGTTTCGCTGCCTTCGGAACGAGTGCGGACATTCTCTTCATCGAGTTCGATGACTCCCGTTCCCCGGTGACCGCGGCGTTTTTTCGTGCCGCGCGGCGGCATCCCGAGGTGGTGTTCGGGACGGTGGACATCACGGCGGAGCCCGAACTCGGCCGCGCGTTCGGCATCTCGACCGTGCCGACGCTGATGATCGTCCGCGAACGAATCGTGTTGTACACGTGCCCGGTCGTACCGACCGAGCCGTTGCTGGAGGAACTGATCGCAAAGGTGCGAACCGTCGACATGGAAGCGGCGCGACGCAGGCTCGCCTCGCGTCCAGCGGTCGCAGGCAAAGGAGTGGCATGACGCAGCAGCAACTGACGGACCTCACCGTGACCGAGGCGGCCGCGGGCAAGGCCAAGGCCCTGCTCGCCAGGGAGGAGGGCGGCGGCGACCTTTCACTGCGCATCGCGGTGCAGCCGGGAGGCTGCGCCGGTCTGCGCTACCAGCTCTTCTTCGACAACCGCAGCCTGGAACAGGACCTGGTCCACGACTACCACGGGCTGCGGGTCACGGTTGACCGGATGAGCGCGCCGTACCTGGCGGGCGCGGTGATCGATTTCGTCGATGCGATCGACCGGCAGGGGTTCACCATCGACAACCCGAACGCGTCCGGTTCCTGCGCCTGTGGTGACTCGTTCCACTGACGCGGGTGCCTTGCCCGGCGGTGCCGGCTGGCGCCGAGGGCCGGTGACCGGGTAGGACGGTTGAATGACGACCACAGCGAGGCTGCGGGCCTTCGTGGCCGTGGCCGACACCGGCTCGGTGCGGGCCGCGGCGGCCCGCCTCGTGCTCACCGAGTCCGCGGTGTCGGCGGCGATCGGCGCGCTCGGTGACGAGGTGGGAGTGCCGCTGCTCGAACGCAACGGGCGAGGGCTGCGGCTCACCCCGCCCGGGGAGACCTTCGCCGAATACGCCCGCGCCATGCTCGGGCTGCACGACGAGGCGCTGTCCGCGGCCCGTGGCGACCTCGACCCGGCTCACGGACGCATCCGGCTCGCCGCGGTCACCACCGCGGCCGACCATCTGCTGCCCGCGGTGCTGGCAGGCTTTCGCGCCGACTATCCGGACGTGCAGCTTCGACTGGACGTGGGAACCAGCGAGCACGTGTGGGCATTGCTCGATCGCCACGAGACGGACCTCGTGATCGCCGGTCGGCCACCGAGGGACACCGCCGACCTGGTGATCCGCGCCGAGCGCGGCAACGATCTCGTCCCGGTCGCCGCCCCGCCCGTCACCGCGACGTTCGATGCCGGTACCGCCACCTGGTTGATGCGCGAGGCGGGTTCGGGAACCCGCTCGACCTGCGAGGCTCTGCTCGACCAGCTGGAACTGGACCCGCCGAGGCTGACACTGGGGTCCAACGGCGCGGTCGTGGCCGGTGCCGTCGCCGGGCTCGGCATCACGCTGGTGTCCCGCGACGCCGTGGCGCGCCAGCTCGCGGCGGGAGAACTGGCGACCGTGCCGCTGCCCGGCACGCCGCTGCGCAGGCCGTGGCGTGCGGTGACCCACCGCCGGGTACCGGCGAGCGTCGACCTGCTCGTGGCACACCTGCTCGCCGGAGAGGCCTGGTGGCCATCCGATTACCCCGCGCGTTCCACCCGTGGGGGGAGCTGACCGGCGCGCGGCGCTCCTACGGTGCCGGTACGGCATCGCCACAGAAGGAGGGCCTTGTGACGGACAGTCCAGCGCGGCAGGCGCCGGATCGCAATCTAGCGCTCGACCTGGTCAGAGTCACCGAGGCGGCCGCGATGTCCGCGGGCAGGTGGGTCGGGCGGGGAGACAAGACCGGGGCCGACCGCGCGGCTGTCGACGCGATGCGCGCGATGACCGACACACTGCCGATCAGCGGTGTCGTGGTGATCGGCGAGGGCGAGAAGGACGAGGCGCCCATGCTGCACAACGGCGAGCGGATCGGCACCCCGAACGCGGCGCCGTTCGACGTGGCCGTCGATCCCATCGACGGGACGACGCTGACCGCCAAGGGGATGGGCAACGCGATCTCCGTGCTGGCGGTCAGTCCCGCGGGCACGATGTACGACCCTTCCGCGGTGTTCTACATGGACAAGCTCGTGACCGGGCCCGAAGCAGCGGACACCGTGGACATCGAGGCGCCCGTGGCACACAACGTGCGCGCCGTGGCCAAGGCCAAGGGCAGCGAACCCGAGGACGTGACGGTGTGCATGCTCGACCGGCCAAGGCACAGCAGGCTGGCCGAGGACGTACGCGCGACCGGTGCCCGGATCCGGCTGGTCTCCGACGGCGACGTGGCCGGTGCGGTGATGGCCGCGCGCGAGGGCACCGGCATCGATCTCCTGCTCGGCATAGGTGGCACTCCCGAGGGCGTCATCGCGGCCTGCGCGCTGAAGTGTCTCGGTGGCGTCATCCAGGCCCGGCTCTCGCCGCGCGA
Organism: Saccharomonospora marina XMU15; assembly: GCF_000244955.1. Classification (GTDB taxonomy): domain Bacteria; phylum Actinomycetota; class Actinomycetes; order Mycobacteriales; family Pseudonocardiaceae; genus Saccharomonospora_A; species Saccharomonospora_A marina. The sequence continues at coordinate 1,998,049 of NZ_CM001439.1, forward strand.
CGAGGAGGAACGCGAGCGTGCGCTGAGCGCAGGGCACGACCTCGACCGCGTGCTGACCACGAACGATCTGGTGGCGGGTGAGGACGCCTTCTTCGTCGCCACCGGGGTCACCGATGGCCAGTTGCTGCGCGGCGTCAGGTACGAACGGCAGGCCGCGACCACCGAGTCACTGGTGATGCGTGCCCGCAGCGGCACCGTGCGCCTGGTGATCAGCGAGCACAAGCTCGACCGCCTCGGCACCTACAGCGTTGTCGACTATCACCACCACCTGGACGAAAGGAAGATCAGCGCGTGATCCAGCAAGCCGAACTGGCCGCCACCGCCACCGAGATGGTGGCACCGGGCAAGGGCATCCTGGCCGCCGACGAGAGCATCGCGACGATGTCCGCGCGGTTGGAAAAGGCCGGGGTCGAGCCGACCGAGGACAACCGGCGCGCCTACCGGGAGCTGCTGGTCACGACACCCGCACTGGACCAGGGGATCAGCGGCGTGATCCTGTGCGACGAGACCTTCCGGCAGGCCACCTCGGACGGCAGGCCGTTCCCGGTGGCGCTCGCCGACACCGGACTGCTGCCCGGTATCAAGGTCGACACCGGCGCCAAACCACTCGCGGCGGCGCCGGGGGAGAAGGTGACGGAAGGCCTGGACGGGCTTCGTGAGCGGCTCGAAGACTACGCGGCACTCGGTGCCAGGTTCGCCAAGTGGCGCGCGGTGATCGTGATCGGCGACGGCAGGCCCAGCAGCAGGGCGCGCCGGGCGAACGCGCACGCGCTTGCGCGCTATGCCGCGCTGTGCCAGGAGGCCGGTGTGGTACCGATCGTCGAGCCGGAGGTGCTGATGGACGGTGACCACTCCATGGCGGCGTGTGCCGCGGCGACCGCCGTGACACTGCACGAGGTGTTCGTCGAGTTGCGCGAGGCAGGTGTCGAGTTGGACGGCGTCGTGCTCAAGCCGAACATGGTGGTACCGGGTAAGTCATCCGGTGAGGTCGCTACGCCCGATCAGGTCGCCAGGGCCACGGTCGAAACGCTGAGCGGCGCCGTCCCGGACGACGTCGCGGGTATCGCCTTCCTCTCCGGCGGTCAGCCTGCCGAGCAGGCGACGGACAACCTCGCCGCGATGCAGGGCTACGACGTGTCGTGGCCGCTCACGTTCTCCTTCGGCAGGGCACTGGTGGACCCTGCGCTGGCGGCGTGGCGGGGCAGCCCGGACCGCGTCGCTGCCGGGCAGCAGGCGCTGGCGCACCGGGTGCGCTGCAACTCGGCCGCGCTGACCGGCGAGCCCGCCTCCCGCGACCATGTCGCGTGAGCCGTGTGCGGCCGTCGTGTTCGACGTCGACGGCACCTTGGTCGACAGCGAGCGCGACGGCCACCGGCCGATGTTCAACGCCGCCTTCGCGGCAGCCGGCCTGCCCTACCGCTGGGATGTCGAGGAGTACGGCAGGTTGCTCGCGATCACCGGCGGGCGTCGCAGACTCGCCGCCTACCTGGAGAGCCGGGGACATGACGCGAGGGAGGCCGCCGACCTCGCCGCCCGGCTGCACCGGGACAAGACCGAGCGGATGCGCGATCTCGTGGCAAGCGGTGAGATCGCCGCGCGGCCAGGGGCCAGGGAACTGCTGCGGGAACTGGCATCGCTGGGGACGACATTGGCCGTCGCGACAACCGGCACCCGCGACTGGGTGGAGCCGTTGTTGCGGCGCTTGTTCGGCGAGGACCTGTTCGAGGTCGTGGTGACCGGCTCGGACGTCCACACGCTCAAGCCGGACCCCGCCGCCTACGTCGAGGCCCTGAACCGGCTCGGGCTTCCCGCGTCGCACGCCATGGCGGTGGAGGACTCCGGCAACGGCCTGCGTGCCGCGGTCGCCGCGGGCCTTCGGTGCGTGGTGGTGACCAACGACTACACGCGTCACGAGGACTTCACCGGCGCGGCGGCGGTGTATCGGGGATTCGCGGCGTGGCGAGCGGACCCGGCCGCCCCGTTGCCGGTCGGGTCGCGCGCTACCGGACAGGGACCCTCGCGGTGACCGTGGTGCCCTCACCCGGCCGGGAAGTGACCACCAGCCGCCCGCCGATGAGCTCCGCGCGCTCGGCCATGCTGACCATTCCGTAGCCGCCCGAGGGCAGGCCGTCGCCGAAGGCCGTGGCGTCCCGATCGAAACCGAGCCCGTTGTCGCTGATCCGCAGCACGACCTCGCTGGAATCACACAGCAGGCTCAGCCGCACCACCCTGGTGCGGGCGTGCTTGACCACGTTCTGTAGCGCCTCCTGCGCGATCCGGTACAGCGCGATCGAGGCGTGGTCCGGCAGCGCGCAGTGCTCGAGGTCCACCACCACGTCCAACTCGTCCAGCGACCTGGCCAGGCTCGCCAGGCTGTCGGCGAGCCCGAGATCGTCCAGCACCGGTGGCCGCAGTCCGTTGATCGCAGCCCTGGCCTCGTCGAAGGTGAGGTCAGCGAGCTCACGCGCACGCTCGACCTGCCCCGCGGCGAACCCGCACTCCTCGGTCAGCGTTCCCGCCGCGGCGTCGAGGTGGAAGCGAAGGCTGACCAGCCGCTGGGTGATGCCGTCGTGGATGTCCGCCGCCAGCCTGCGCCGCTCGGTCTCCTGCGCCGCGATGACCTGCTCGGTGAACCGCTCGTGTGCCCGCTCGCGGGCGGCCAGCCTCCGGTGCAGGCGAGCCTGGTGAATCGCACCGGCCAGCAGGCTGCCGATCGAGGTGAGCAGCCGCACGTCACGGTCGGTGAAGTCGCGCCGGGCACGGGTGTGCACGTTGAGCACCCCGACGAGACCCCCTGGCTTGCTCGCCATCGGCACCGATGCCATCGACGTGTAGTCCTCGCCGCGCAACTGCGGGAAGTACCGGTAGCGCGGGTCCCGCTCCTTGTGCTCGACGATGACCACGGGTTCGCCGTGGCTGGCGGCCCATCCCGTCACGCCCTCGCCGAGCGGCAGCCGCACCGCACCGACCTGCTCGTCGAACGGCGGAGTCGCACCGAGCAGGGTCATCGAGCGGTCGGTGTCGTCGAGCACGTGCACGAAGCACACGTCGGTGTTGCTCGCGGCGGTGATCAGCGGTGCCACCTTGGCCGCGAGCAGGGTCAGTTCCGGTCCGGCCGAGATCGCCTCGATGATGCCGACCAGCAGCGCGTTCTCACGCTCGGGGTCGGCGAGGCCGAGCCTGTATCTCACTGGAAGATCCCTTCGCGCAGCGCGATGGCGACCGCGCCTGCCCGGTCGTTCACCTCGAGCTTGCGAAAGATCGCCCGGACGTGACTTTTGATCGTCTCCTCGCCCAGCACGAGTTTGGCGGCGATCGCGCGGTTGGAAAGCCCGGCGACCAGGTGGCCGAGCACCTCGCTCTCCCGCTGGGTGAGCGACAGATGCGCGCCCGGCCAGAACTCGCCCGCCTGCAACCTCGCCGCGGAGGTGACGGCCCGCCCCGCCATGATCGGGTCGACCACCTTCTCGCCGTCGGCGGCGAGTTCGAGCTGGCGTACCAGTTCCTCGCCGCCGACCGACTTGAGCAGGTAGCCCGCCGCGCCCGCCCGCATGGCCTGGAAGAGGTACTGCTCGTCGTCGTACGCGCTCAGCAGGATGACCTTGCGGTCCGGGGTCTCCTCCAGCAGCCTGCGGCACAGGTCGAGCCCGCTCATCGAGCCGCGCAGCCGCACGTCCGAGACCACGATGTCCGGGTCGAGGCTGGCGACCAGTGACTGTGCCTCCTCCGCGTTGAGCGCCTGCCCGACGACCCGTACCCGGCCCCGGAAACGTCCCAGGACCGCCTTGAGTCCCTCCAGGACCATGGCGTGGTCGTCGACCACGAGGACCCGCAACGGCCGGTTGTGCATGTGCGGAGTCTACGCGCAGGCCTGCCGTTCACCGTGTTCGTCGCATCTCCCCCTCGGCCACCCCCGTGCGGGGGGATCGCTGGCAGGTGCAGGCGACCTAACTTCGGCTGACAACGACTCGGGAGGTTTTGCGGAGAATGCAGCCGATCCCATCGCGGCCGCGCCTTGTGGCGTCGATCCTGCCCGCGGATTTCGCCAGGCTGGGCGAGGAATGCCGCGCGCTTCAGGATGCCGGAATCGACCGCATCCAGTGGGACGTCATGGACGGTGCCTTCGTGCCGAATCTGACCGTCGGGCCCGATGTGATCGCTTCGGTGCGCCGCGTGGTCGACGTCGAGTTCGAGGCACACCTGATGGTCCAGCGACCCGAACCGCTGCTCGAACGCTGGGTCGAGGCCGGGTGCGAGATCGTGATCGTCCACGCGGAGACCTGCGTGCACCTGCACCGGACCCTGGCGCGGCTGCGTGAACTCGGCGTGCGCGCCGGTGTCGCGCTGAATCCGGCGACACCGCTTTCGGCGGTGGCCCACGTGCTCGACCTGGTGGACCTGGTGCTGGTGATGACCGTCAATCCCGGTTTCGGCGGCCAGGCCTACCTGTCCACGATGGAGTCGAAGATCGCCGAGGCGGCAGCGCTCATCGGTCGCGCGGGCAGGGCGATCGAACTGGAGGTCGACGGCGGGATCGGGCCGGATTCCATCGCCGGTGCGGCGCGTGCCGGTGCGAACACGTTCTGTATCGGGTCGGCGCTGTTTCGCAGCCGCGACGCGATGTCGCAGGAGCTGGCCCGGCTGCGGCAGCTGGCCACGGCGAGCGAGGACGCGGCATGAACTTCCCGCGACAGCACTGGGACGAGGTCGACGACCTCGCCGTCACCACGATTCGCATGCTGGCGGCCGACGCGGTCCAGCAGGCCCGCAGTGGCCACCCCGGGCTGCCGATGGGCGCCGCGGTGCCGGCGTGGGTGATCTGGTCGCGTTTCCTGCGGCACGATCCCACGGAGCCGCAGTGGCCCGATCGCGACAGGTTCGTGCTCTCGGCCGGACACGGCTCGATGCTGCTGTACGCCCTGCTGCACCTGTTCGGCTACGACCTGCCCGTCGAGCAGCTGAGCCGGTTCCGCCAGTGGGGTTCGAGCACCCCAGGGCATCCGGAGTTCGGCCATACACCGGGCGTGGAGACCACAACCGGGCCGCTGGGTCAGGGCATGGCGAACGCGGTCGGCATGGCGCTTGCCGAGCGGATGCTCGCCGCGCGCGCCAACACCGAGGGGCACACCGTCGTCGACCATCGCACGTGGGTGCTGGCCGGGGACGGCGACCTGATGGAGGGCATCAGCCACGAGGCCGCCTCGCTCGCCGGGCATCTGGGGCTCGGCAGGTTGACGGTCGTCTTCGACGACAACGACGTCACGATCGACGGGCCCGCGAGCCACAGCTGCTCCGACGACGTGCTCGCCCGGTTCGCGGCCTACGGCTGGCACACCGCGCGGGTCGCCGACGGCAACGACGGCCCCGCGGTGATCGCGGCACTCGCGGAGGCGGCCGCCGAACAGGACAGGCCCAGCCTGGTCGCCGTGCGAACCACCATCGGTTACGGCGCACCCGACGTCGCGGGCACAAGCAAGGCACACGGCGCGCCACTGGGCGAGGAGCGGATCGCCACGCTGCGAACCGCTTACGGCTGGCCCGAGGAGAAGTTCCACGTGCCTGCCGAGGTCGGCAAGCGGTGTGCGGAACTGGCGGCCCGCACGCAGGCCGAACGGTTCGCCTGGACGGAGCGCCGGCTGCTGTGGGCGCGGGAGCACCCCGCACTGGCCGCGAGATGGGACCCTTCGGCTCCGCTGGAAACACCCGCCAACCTCAGCGGGTGGCTGCCCGTGTTCGAACCGGGCACCAAGTTGGCGACGCGGAAGGCGTCGGGCGCCGTGCTCGAGTCGGTGACGGCGGCCTTTCCCGGGCTGGTGGGCGGGTCCGCCGATCTGGCCGCATCCACCAACACGACGATCCCTGGTGGTGGCGACGTCACCCGCGCCGACCAGCTCGGCCGTAACCTGCACTTCGGCATCCGCGAGCACGCGATGGGCGCGGTGCTGAACGGTCTCGCGCTGCACGGCGGGTTGCGCGGCTACGGCAGCACCTTCCTGGTGTTCTCCGACTACCTGCGGCCGTCCATCCGGCTGGCAGCGCTGATGGGACTGCCGGTGGTGTTCGTGTTCACTCACGACTCCGTCGCCGTCGGTGAGGACGGACCGACCCACCAGCCGGTCGAGCAACTCGAGTCGCTGCGGTTGATCCCGAATCTCGCGGTACTGCGGCCCGCCGATGCCAACGAGACCGCGGCGTGCTGGCGGCTGGCGCTGGAGCGCACCGATGGGCCTACCGCACTCGTGCTCAGCCGCCAGGACCTGCCCGTGCTCGACCTGCCCGAGGAGAACCTGCTCGGCCGCACGGGTGCGCGTCCGGTGTGGACGAACGCGCGGGACCCCGAGATCGTGCTGGCCGCCACCGGATCGGAGGTGGCGCTCGCGCTCGCCGCCGCCGAGACGCTGGCGGGCGAGGGTATCGCGGTCGAGGTGCTTTCTGTGCCATGGCGGGAGCGGTTCGAGCAGGCCACGGCCGCGGGCGAGTTCCGGCTGCCGGACTGCCCGGCCGTGTGGATCGAGGCGGGCGTGCCGACCGGCTGGCAGGCACTGGCCCGCCCCGGTGACGCGGTGCTGGGGCTACGCCGGTTCGGTGCCAGCGCCCCTGGTCCGACGGTATACGCCGAACTGGGGTTCACGGTCGCCGCCGTCGTGCAGACGGCCATGCGGAAGATGGGACGGGAGCCGGTATGCCGCACAAGCTGATCCAGATCGAGCGTGTCGGTAACGACCCGGCCTCCCGACCGATAATGGTCGCTGTCGCAGGGGACAGCGCAGCCGGAAAGACCACGCTGACAGCCGGACTGGCCGAGGCACTGGGGCCGGAGCGGGTCACCACGATGTGCGTGGACGACTACCACCGCTACGATCGCCAGGAGCGCAAGGGGCTGCCGTTCACGGCGCTGCACCCGGACTGCAACTACGTCGAGATCATGGAGCAGCACCTGCAGCTGCTCGCGACCGGTCGACCGATCCTCAAACCGGTCTACGACCACAACACCGGCCAGCTGACCCGGCCCGAACTGGTGCGGCCGCGTGAGTTCGTGATCGTCGAGGGACTGCTTCCGCTGCACACCAAGCTGGCTCGCGCCTGCTTCGACATCATGATCTACCTCGACCCACCGGAGGAGATCCGCAGGCAGTGGAAGATCAAGCGGGACACCCAGAAGCGGGGATACGAAGCCGAGGCCGTACTCGCCGAACTCGAGCGGCGAGAGCCGGAGTCGGCCGAGTTCATCCGCCCGCAGCGGGCACACGCCGACATCGTGGTGCGGTTCGCCCCGATCGCGGGCAGGCACGACCCGCCCGACACCCCGCTGTCGGCGGAACTGATGCTGCGGCCCACGATCAACCACCTCGACCTGAGCCGGGTACTCGGCGACAGCGAGCAACGAGCCATCCACCTCAAACTCACCAGGGACTCGGGTGGCCGCCCTGTCGACACCCTGCACATTCACGGGTACGCGCCACGGGAGGAGAGCCTGGTGGTGGAGAAGGCGATCTGGGAACGGCTCGGCGTCGACCCAGGAGAGGTACCGGGCACGCTCGGCAGTCTCGGCGCGGGCGTTCGAAGCGAGCCGCTGGCCATCACGCAGTTACTGCTGCTGTACCACATGCTCGACCCCGCTCGTTGACAACCCGAGAGCGCAGAGGAGTTCCGCGATGAAGGCACGGCTGGACGAACCACTTCACGCAGCGACCTCCGTCCGCTGTGGATCGCTGCTTGGCGCTGGCCGGGGTGGCTGGTGAGATGGGCCTCGAGGAGAAGCTGCCGAGCGGATTCCTGCTCACCGGCGTCGAGAAGCTCGCGGGCTGGGTGCGGAAGAACTCGTTGTGGCCCGCCACGTTCGGGCTGGCCTGCTGCGCGATCGAGATGATGTCCACCGGCGCGGGACGCTACGACCTGGCCAGGTTCGGGATGGAGGTGTTCCGCGCGTCGCCGCGCCAGGCGGATCTGCTGATCGTCGCGGGAAGGGTGAGCCAGAAGATGGCCCCGGTGCTACGCCAGGTCTACGACCAGATGGCGAACCCGAAGTGGGTGCTGTCGATGGGTGCGTGCGCCTCGTCGGGCGGCATGTTCAACAACTACGCGATCGTGCAGGGCGTGGACCATGTCGTGCCGGTCGACGTGTACCTGCCCGGCTGCCCACCCCGGCCGGAGATGCTCATGCACGCGATCCTCAAGCTGCACGAGGAGATCCAGCACATGCCGCTGGGAAGCAACCGGCAGCGGGTCGCCGAGGCGGTCGGTGCCGCCGCGCTGGCGGCACCGGTCCGGGTGACGCTTGGCTCGCCGACATGAGCGGCGGGAACGGCGCCTCCCCGCGGCCGCAGGAGGAACCCGGCATCGTGGCCGTCCGCACCGGGATGTTCGGCGCGGACGGCCCGGGTGACACCTCCGGCTACGGCAGGCTGCGCCGCACGATCCGGCAACCGGAGGGCACTCCACGTCCCTATGGCGGTTGGTTCGACGAGGTCGCCGACGAGTTGGCCGCCGCGCTTTCCGAGCACGGCGCCTCCTTCGCCGCAGCCGTGCCGAGGGTCGTCGTCGACCGCGACGAGCTCACCTTCGTCGTGGCGCGGGAGTGGCTGCTTCCGGTCGCGACCGCGCTGCGGGATGTGCCTCGGTTACGGTTCGAGCTGTGCTGCTCGGTGTCCGGCGTGCACTACCCGCACGACGAGGGCGGTGAGCTGCACGCCGTCTACCACTTCCTTTCCGTCACTCACAACCGTCGGCTGCGCGTGGAGGTGTCGTGTCCCGACGGTGACCCGCGTATCCCGTCGATCGTCGCGGTGTACCCGACCGCGGACTGGCACGAGCGCGAGACCTACGACTTCTTCGGGATCGTGTTCGACGGTCATCCCGGGCTGACCCGCATCCAGCTGCCCGACGACTGGGATGGCCACCCGCAGCGCAAGGACTACCCACTCGGCGGCATTCCTGTCGAGTACCCCGGTGTGTCCGTGCCCGCGCCCGACGAGCGGAGGTCGTACCACTGATGTCCACACTGGAATTCTCCGAGACAGGTCGGGCTGCACTTCCGCAGGAGCGACCGGCGGACTTCACGGTCGCGGGCGGTGACTGGGACACCGTCGTCGAAGGCGCGGTCGAGGCCACCGACGAGCGGGTCGTGGTCAACATGGGGCCGCAGCACCCGTCCACGCACGGGGTGCTGCGACTGATCCTGGAGCTGGAAGGGGAGACCGTCACCGAGGCCCGGTGCGGGATCGGCTACCTGCACACCGGTATCGAGAAGAACCTGGAGTACCGGAACTGGACGCAGGCCGTCACGTTCGTCACGCGCATGGACTACCTCGCTCCGTTCGCGAACGAGGTCGGCTACTGCCTCGCCGTGGAGAAGTTGCTCGGCATCACCGAGGACGTACCGCAGCGCGCCGACGTGATCCGGGTGCTGCTGATGGAACTCAACCGGATCTCCTCGCACCTGGTGTGTATCGCGACCGGTGGCATGGAGATCGGTGCGCTCACCGTGATGACGATCGGATTCCGGGAACGTGAACTGGTGCTGGACCTGTTCGAGTTCATCACCGGCCTGCGGATGAACCACGCCCATATCCGGCCGGGAGGAGTGGCACGTGACCTTCCGGAGGGCACGGAGCAACGCGTCGCCGAGTTCGTGAAGGTGATGCGTAGCAGGCTCGGTGAGTACGAGGACCTGTGCACCTCCAATCGCATCTTCGCCGCGCGCACGCGGGATGTCGGCTACCTGGATCTGGCGGGCTGCATGGCGCTCGGAGTGACCGGGCCGATCCTGCGTGCCACCGGGTTGCCGCACGATCTGCGCAAGAGCCAGCCCTACTGCGGCTACGAGAACTACGAGTTCGAGGTGGCCACCTCGAACAGCTGTGACGCCTACGGCCGGTTCCTGGTGCGGCTGGAGGAGATGAGGCAGTCGCTTTCGATCGTCGAGCAGTGCCTGGAGCGGCTGCGGCCGGGGCCGGTGATGGTGGCCGACCGCAAGATCGCCTGGCCCGCGCAGTTGTCGGTGCGGGCGGACGGGCTCGGCAACGACCTGAACTACGTCCGCCAGATCATGGGCGAGTCGATGGAGTCGCTGATCCACCACTTCAAGCTGGTCACCGAGGGTTTCCGGGTGCGGGAGGGCCAGGTCTACGTGGGGGTGGAGTCACCGCGCGGGGAGTTGGGCGTGCACGCGGTCAGCGACGGCGGCACCAGGCCGTACCGCGTTCACCTGCGCGACCCCTCGTTCGTCAACCTGCAGTCCGTTCCGGCGATGTGTGAGGGCGGCATGGTCGCCGACGTGATCGCCGCGATCGCCTCCATCGACCCGGTGATGGGAGGTGCCGACCGATGACCACGACGGACAGTCCCGACTGGACGGCGATGGAGGCCGACGCGGGCGCGATCATCGCGCGCTACCCTCGGCCCCGGTCTGCTCTGCTGCCGCTGCTGCACCTGGTGCAGTCGGTGGAGGGTTACGTGTCCACCGACGGCACCGAGTTCTGCGCCCGCCTGCTCGGGATCACCACCGCCGAGGTCAGGGCGGTCGCGACGTTCTACACGATGTACCGCCGGGCACCCGCGGGCGAGCACCTCGTGGGGGTGTGCACCAACACGCTGTGCGCGATCATGGGCGGCGACGCCGTCCTGGCGGCGTTACGCGAGTACCTCCGGCCAGGCGAAGACGGCACCACCGACGACGGCGCGATCACGCTCGAATCCGTGGAGTGCAACGCGGCCTGCGACTACGCACCCGTCGTGACGGTGAACTGGGAGTTCTTCGACAACATGACCGTCTCGACGGCGCGCCGACTCGTCGACGACCTGCGAGCCGGGCGCGCGGTCTTCCCCTCCCGTGGAGAAGGTGCACTGTGTACCTTCCGGCAGAACGCGCGCATCCTCGCCGGGTTCGTCCCCGAAGGGCAGGCACCGTGACGGCGGCGGTGCTCACGCGCATGTGGGACGAACCGCGATCGTGGACGCTGGCCACCTACCGGCGCCACGGCGGTTACCGCGCGCTGGCGATGGCCCTCGCGATGGCGCCGGACGACGTGACAGCGCTTGTCAAGGACTCCGGCCTGCGCGGTCGCGGCGGCGCAGGATTCCCGACCGGCGTCAAGTGGGGCTTCATCCCGCAAGGTGACGGCAAGCCGCACTACCTGGTGGTCAACGCCGACGAGTCGGAGCCGGGCACCTGCAAGGACGTGCCGCTGCTGCTGGCCAACCCGCACGAGTTGATCGAGGGTGCCGCCATCGCCGCATACGCGATTCGCGCCGAGCGGGCCTTCGTTTACGTGCGTGGCGAGGTGATCGCGGTACTACGGCGACTGCACGCCGCCGTCGCCGAGGCGAGACAGGCAGGCTACCTCGGCGAGAACATCCTCGGCTCCGGGTTCTCCCTCGACGTCATGGTGCACGCGGGCGCGGGCGCCTACATCTGCGGTGAGGAGACAGCACTGCTGGACTCGCTGGAAGGCAGGCGGGGGCAGCCAAGGCTGCGCCCGCCGTTTCCGGCGACCGAGGGCCTGTACGGGTGCCCCACCGTGGTGAACAACGTGGAGACGATCGCGAGCGTGCCCGCGATCCTGCGTGAGGGCGCGAAGTGGTTCCGCTCGACGGGCAGCGAGAAGTCGCCGGGTTTCACGCTGTACTCGCTGTCGGGGCATGTGACGCGGCCCGGCCAGTACGAGGCTCCGCTCGGGGTGACGCTGCGGGAGCTGCTCACGCTCGCGGGTGGTGTCCGGGCCGGGCACCGGCTGAAGTTCTGGACGCCTGGTGGCTCGTCGACGCCCATCCTCACCGACGAGCACCTGGACGTCGCGCTGGACTACGAGGGCGTCGCGGCGGCGGGGTCGATGCTCGGCACCAAGGCGCTGCAGATCTTCGACGAGACGACCTGCGTCGTGCGCGCGGTACTGCGGTGGTCGCGGTTCTACGAGCACGAGTCGTGCGGCAAGTGCACGCCGTGTCGCGAGGGCACGTTCTGGATGGTGCGCATCCTGGAGGAGTTGGAGCAGGGCACCGCGGGTCCCGACGATGTGGACAAGCTGCTCGACGTGTGCGCCAGTGTCGCGGGCCGCTCGTTCTGCGCGCTCGGCGACGCCGCCACCAGCCCGATCGTCTCGTCTGTGACCCACTTCCGCGACGAGTACTCCGAGCACCTGCGGCTGGGCGGCTGTCCCTTCCCCGCCGAACGCAGTGTGCTGTTCTCCGAGGAAGGAGCCCGCTGATGGCGGCCACCACCGCGCAGACCGAACTGGTCACGCTGACCATCGACGGCACGGAGCTCAGCGTCCCGGCGGGAACGCTCGTGATCCGTGCCGCCGAGTCGCTCGGCATCGAGATTCCCCGGTTCTGCGACCACCCGCTGCTCGAACCGGCCGGTGCGTGCAGGCAGTGCCTCGTCGAGGTGGCCGGGCAGGCCAAACCGGTGACCGCCTGCACCACGGCGGTGGCACCTGGCATGACAGTGAACACCCAGCTCACCTCACCGATGGCCGACCGTGCGCAGCGCGGCATCCTGGAACTGCTGCTGATCAACCATCCACTGGACTGCCCGGTCTGCGACAAGGGCGGCGAATGCCCGCTACAGAACCAGGCCATGACGGGCGGCAACGCGCGGTCGCGGTTCACCGGGCGCAAGCGCACGTTCCCGAAACCGGTCGCGATCTCCAGCCTGATCCTGCTGGACCGCGAGCGGTGCGTGCAGTGCGCGCGCTGCACCCGCTTCGCCGAGCAGATCGCGGGTGATCCGCTGATCGAGCTGATGGAGCGGGGCAGCCAGCAGCAGATCGGGGTGGGCGAGCACAGCCCGTTCGACTCCTACTTCTCCGGCAACACGGTGCAGATCTGCCCGGTCGGAGCGCTCACCGCGACTTCCTACCGGTTCCGGTCCCGCCCGTTCGACCTGGTGTCGACGGCAGGGGTGTGCGAGCACTGCGCCGCGGGCTGCGCCATCCGCACCGACTCCCGTGGTGGCGAGGTCGTGCGGCGTAACGCGGGCGACGACCCGGCGGTCAACGAGGAGTGGAACTGCGACAAGGGACGGTGGGCGTTTCGGCACGCCACGGCCGCCGACCGGCTCACCACGCCGTTGCTGCGCGACAGCGGGACCGGCAGGCTCGTACCGGCGTCCTGGCCGGAAGCGATCGCCGCCGCGGCGCAGGGCCTCGGCGCGGCGCGCGGCGACGCGGGCGTGCTCACCGGTGGCCGGCTGACACTGGAGGATGCCTACGCCTACGCGAAGTTCGCGCGGATCGTGCTCGGCACCAACGACGTGGATTTCCGCGCCCGGCCACTGTCCGCGGAGGAGACGGGCTTCCTCGCCACGGTGGTCGCCGGTCGCCCGCTGGGACCCACCTACGCGGACCTGGAGCATGCGCCGGCCGTGTTGCTCGCCGGCCTCGAACCCGAGGAAGAGGCGCCGATCGTGTTCCTGCGGCTGCGAAAGGGCGTGCGGGCGGGCCTTTCCGTGCTCTCGATCGCTCCGTTCGCCAGCTATGGGTTGCGGAAGCTGACCGGCACACTGCTGAAGGCTTCGCCGGGCGAGGAAGCGGCCATTCTCGACACGCTGTCCGGGGACGAGCCCGGCAGGGAGCTTTCCCGGCCGGGCGCGGTGATCCTGGTGGGGGAGCGGCTCGCGAATTCGGCAGGCTCGCTGTCCGCGGCGACCCGACTGGCCAGGGTGACCGGGGCCTCGCTGGGTTGGGTGCCACGCAGGGCGGGCGACCGGGGTGCGCTGGAGGCAGGTGCGTTCCCCACAGTGTTGCCCGGCGGCAGGCCGGTGGCCGATTCACTGGCACGCGCGGAGGTCGCACGGGCCTGGGGTGTGCGGGAACTGCCTGCGAAGCCCGGCCGCGATACCGAGGAGATCCTCGCGGCGGCCCAGCGCGGCGAACTCGGCGCGCTCCTGGTGGCAGGGGTCGAGCCCGGGGACCTGCGCGACCCGCTCGCGGCGGTGGGTGGCATCGAGCGGGCACCGTTCGTGGTGAGTCTGGAAACGCGCGCGAGCGCCGTCACCGAGCGAGCTGACGTCGTGCTGCCGGTCGCCGTGGCCGGTGAGAAGTCCGGGACGTTCGTCAACTGGGAGAACCGGCACCGCGTTTTCGAGGCGGCGGTGCGGGATCGGGGTCAGTGGGCGGACCACCGGGTGCTGGCCGCGATCGCGGCTCGGGCTGACGCCGACCTGGGAAGCGCCGACGTGGCGCGGCGGGAGCTGGCGCGGCTGGGTTCGTGGTCGGGGCAGCGTCCCCGGCTCGAACCGGCGCGCGCCGACCGTCCCTCGGCGCCCCCAGCCGCCGGGCAGGCCGTGCTCGCCACCTGGCGGATGCTGCTGGACAACGGACGGCTGCAGGGCGGGGACGAGAACCTGGCCGAGGCGGCGCGCCGCCCGGTGGCTCGCCTCTCGGCCGCGACGGCGGCCGAGATCGGGGCGGCGGAGGGTGACCTCGTCACGGTCTCCACCTCGCGGGGTTCGCTGACCCTGCCGCTGGCCGTCACCGACCTGCCCGAGCGGGTCGTCTGGCTTCCGCAGAACTCGCCCGGCTCGACCGTGCAGCAGACGCTCGGGGTCTGCGCGGGTGCGCGAGTGCGGGTTTCCCGCAAGGCACCGGAGGCCCGATGAACGCGGCGGAGTTACTCGCGCGGGACCCGTGGTGGCTTGTCGCGGGTAAGGCAGTCGTTATCTTCGCCCTGCTGCTGCTCATCACCTTGTTCTGCGTCGTCTACGAGCGCAAGGTCGTGGCCTACATGCAGATGCGGGTCGGCCCGAACCGGGTCGGGCCGTGGGGGACGCTGCAGTCGCTGGCCGATGGGCTCAAGCTGGCGTTGAAGGAGGACATCACCCCGCGCGCGGCCGACCGAGTGGTGTTCGTGCTGGCGCCGGTGATCGCGGGCACGTGCGCGTTCCTTTCCATGGCGGTGATCCCGTTCGGACCCGAGGTCACCGTTTTCGGGCAGGCCACCGCGCTGCAGCTCACGGACCTGCCGGTGGGTGTGCTGTTCGTACTTGCCGCCACGTCGATCGGCGTCTACGGCATCGTGCTGGCGGGCTGGTCCTCCGGCTCGGTTTACCCGCTGCTCGGCGGGTTGCGCTCCACCGCCCAGGTGCTCTCCTACGAGATCGCGATGGCCCTGTCGTTCGTCGCCGTGTTCCTCGTCGCCGGCTCGATGTCCACTTCCGACATCGTGTGGGCTCAGCGGGGGCTGTGGTACGGGGTGCTGCTCGCGCCATCCCTGCTGATCTATCTCGTGGCGATGGTGGGGGAGACCAACCGGGCACCGTTCGACCTGCCGGAGGCCGAGGGAGAGCTGGTCGGTGGTTTCCACACCGAGTACTCCTCGCTGAAGTTCGCGACGTTCATGCTCGCCGAGTACATCAACATGGTCACCGTCTCCGCGCTGGCCAGCACCCTGTTCCTCGGCGGTTGGCGGGCACCGTGGCCGATCTCGCTGTGGGAAGGGGCCAATCGCGGAGGCTGGCCCGCATTGTGGTTGCTGGGCAAGGTGTTGCTGCTGCTGTTCGTGTTCATCTGGCTGCGTGGGACGCTTCCCCGGCTGCGCTACGACCAGTTCATGACGCTCGGCTGGAAGCTGCTCATCCCGTTCTCGCTCGCCTGGATCGCGGTCGTGGCCATCGTGCGGACCCTGACCGACCCGGCAGGCGGCGCCGCCCCGTTGCTGCTCGCCGGTGCGGTGGCAGTGCTGCTGCTCGTCGCCGTCTCACTGGGATCGCGTCGCGATCGCGGCAGGGCGCGCCCGGACATCGCCGACGCCGGTGACGGTGGGTTCCCGGTCCCGCCTCTGCCGCGCACGCGACTGGAGGAGGCTGGACGTGGGTAGGTTCCTCGACTCGGTCGCGGGGTTCGGTGTCACCTTCTCCGCGATGTTCAAGAAGGCCAACACGGAGTTCTATCCCGAGCAGCGCAAGGAGTTGCCGGACGGGTTCCACGGCCGCCACGTCCTGAATCGCTACGCCGACGGGCTGGAGAAGTGTGTCGGCTGCGAGCTGTGCGCGTGGGCCTGCCCGGCGGACGCCATCCACGTGGAGGGTGCGGACAACACCGACGCCGAGCGGTACTCGCCGGGTGAGCGGTACGGCAGGCGGTACGAGATCAACTACCTGCGCTGCATCTTTTGTGGACTGTGCGTGGAGGCGTGCCCGACCCGCGCATTGACCATGAGTACCGAGTTCGAACTCGCCGACCTCGGTCGCGAGCAGCTGGTGTTCACCAAGGAGCAGCTACTGGCCGACCTCGGGCCCGGCATGGTCGCGCCGCCGCATCCGATGGCTCCCGGCACCACCGCCGCCGACTACTACGCGGACCGGGTGCGCCCGCGTGACGGGAGTGCCCGATGACCGAAGTGATCGTTTTCTGGATTCTGGCCCCGGTCACCGTGCTGGCCGCCGCGACGATGCTGGTGACGGCGAAGGCCGTGCACAGCGCACTCCTGCTGGCCCTGGTCATGCTCGGCCTCGCGGTGTTCTACATCGGACACGGCGCGGTCTTCCTCGGCGTCGTGCAGGTCGTGGTCTACGCGGGTGCCGTGATGATGCTGTTCCTGTTCGTCGTGATGATGGTCGGTGTCGACTCCGCCGAGTCGCTGGTGGAGCGGTTGCGCGGGCAGCGGGTCGCGGCCGCGCTCACCGGGCTCGCGTTCGGCGTGCTCGTTGTCGCAGGGCTGGGTGAGTTGGTGCTGGAGCCCACCGCGGCGGCCGCCCGCGCCGGTGGCGACGTACCTGGCCTCGCGACGCTGATCTTCACCCGCTACGTCTGGGCGTTCGAGGTCACCAGCGCGCTGCTGATCACCGCCGCGCTGGGCACGATGGCGCTGACCGGGCATCGCGGCACCCGCAGAACGCAACGCGAACTCTCCCGCGAGCGTATCCGCGCGCTGGCGCGGGGTGGCCAGGTCAGCCCGCTGCCCCCGCCGGGCGTCTACGCGGGCCGCAACTCGGTGGACGTTCCCGCGCTGCTGCCGGACGGGGAGCCCGCGTGGAACTCCGTGCCGGGACGGCGGGGGCCACGATGAGCCCGGAAAGCTACCTCTACCTTTCGGCTGTCCTGTTCGGACTGGGTGCCGTCGGTGTCCTCACGCGGCGCAACGCGATCGTGGTGCTGATGTGCGTGGAGCTGATGCTCAACGCGGCGAACCTGGCGTTCGTCGTGTTCTCGCGGGTGCACAACGGCCTCGACGGACAGGTGTTCGCGTTCTTCATCATGGTCGTCGCCGCCGCTGAGGTCGTGGTGGGACTCGCGATCGTGATGACCGCGTTCCGTGACCGCCGGTCGTCATCGATCGACGACGCCAACCTGCTCAGGCACTGAGGGAAGTGGTGACACAGATGCTGTCCGGATCCGCTGCCTGGCTCATCGTCGGCTTTCCCGCCCTCGGCGCCGCTGTGTTGCTGCTTGGCGGCAGGCGGACCGACCGATGGGGCCATTACCTGGGGGTGGCGACGGTGCCGGCCGCCTTCGTCGCAGGCCTTTCCGCCATGCTGGGCCTGGCCGGGCTCGCCCCGCAGCAGCGGGTTCAGCACGCGCCGCTGTTCACGTGGCTTTCGGTGGGCGAGTTGCGGGTGGAAGCCGGGTTGCTGCTCGATCCGCTGTCGCTGACGTTCGTGCTGCTGATCACCGGGGTCGGTGCGCTCATCCACATCTACTCGGTGGCCTACCTTGCCGACGACCCGCGCCGCCGCCGGTTCTTCGGCTACCTCAACCTGTTCGTGGCGGCGATGCTGCTGCTGGTGCTGGCCGACGACTTCGTTGTGCTCTTCATCGGTTGGGAGGGCGTTGGGCTGGCTTCGTACCTGCTGATCGGGTTCTGGCAGCACAAACCGGCCGCCGCCGTGGCGGCGAAGAAGGCGTTCGTGGTCAACCGCGTCGGCGACGTCGGGTTGCTCGTGGCGATGATGCTCATGGTCGCGGCCTTCGGCTCGCTGGACTTCGACACCGTGTTCGCGGCAGCGGGGTCGAGCGGCGGCACCGCGACCGCGATCGGCCTGCTGCTGCTGCTCGCCGCGTGCGGGAAGTCGGCCCAGTTGCCGCTGCAGTCGTGGCTGCTGGACGCGATGGAGGGGCCGACCCCGGTGTCGGCGCTCATCCACGCCGCCACGATGGTCACCGCGGGCGTCTACCTCATCACGCGCTCGCACGAGATCTACGCCGCGGCACCGGACGCGCGGCTGGCCGTCGCGCTGGTCGGCGCGGCAACCCTGCTCTTCGGTGCGATCATCGGCTGCGCGAAGTACGACATCAAGCAGGCGCTGGCGGCCTCGACGATGTCCCAGATCGGGTACATGATGCTGGCGGCGGGACTCGGTCCCGCCGGTTACGTCCTCGCGATCACGCATCTGGTCGTGCACGGCTTCTTCAAGGCAGGGCTGTTCCTCGGCGCGGGCTCGGTCATGCACGCGATGCGCGACGAGGTCGACATGCGCCGCTACGGTGCGCTGCGCGCGGCGCTGCCCGCCACGTTCGTCACGTTCGGCGCGGGATACCTCGCGATCATCGGGGTGCCACCGTTCTCGGGCTTCTTCACCAAGGACCCCATCATCGAGGTCGCCTTCGGCACCGCAGGCCCGCTGGGCTGGGTCCTCGGCACCGCGGCGCTGGCCGGTGCCGGGCTCACCGCGTTCTACATGACTCGGGTGCTGCTGCTGACGTTCTTCGGGCCTCGGCGGTGGGCCGAGCAGGCGCACCCGCACGAGTCGCCGCCGACGATGCTGGTGCCGATGGTGGTGCTCGCCCTCGGCTCGGCGGGCGCGGGCCTGCTGCTGTGGCTTGGTGGCCGGATGGCGGCCTGGCTTGCCCCCGTGCTCGGCGGACCAGCCGAGGCGGGCACGCCACACGCCGCGTGGGGGTGGACGGCGCTGGTCCTTTCGATCGTCGCCGCGGGCGTCGCGGTGGCGTGGTGGCAGCATGTCCGGCTTGCCCGGCCCGCTCCGCGGGCTGGGTCGTCGTGGTTCGGGCGGGCCGCGCGGCGGGACCTCTACGGTGACGCCTTCAACGAGGCCGTGGTCATGCGGCCGGGCCGGGCGCTCGCGAACTGGCTCGCCGACCCGGCCGAGCGGGCTCTCGACCGGGTCGTCACCGGGGTCGGGGGCACGATCGCACGCGGAGCGGTGGTGCTGCGCACGGCGCAGACCGGCTACGTGCGTGGCTACGCCCTGTGGGTGTTCGGCGGCGCGACGCTGCTGCTCGCGGCCTTCCTGGTGGGGTGGTGAGCCCGATGGCCTTTCCCTGGCTGACCACGGTGGGTGCCTTGCCGCTCATCGGTTCGGGGGTTCTGGCGTTGCTGCCGCGCGGTGCCGACCGACTCGCCCGGCGTGTCGCGTTCACGTTCGCGCTGGCCGCGATGGTGGTGCTGGCGGTAGCGACGACCGGGTTCCGCGTCGGCGAGTCGGGCTTGCAGCTTGCCGAGCACCATGACTGGATCCCGCACTTCGGCATTTCCTACGGACTCGGCGTCGACGGCGTGGGTTTGACCCTGGTCGCGCTCACCACGGTGCTCACGCCGATCGTCATCGCCGCGAGCGCCAACGCAGGCAGTGGGTTCCTCGCGCTGGCGCTGGCGCTGGAGACCACGGCGATCGGTGCCTTCGCCGCCACCGACGTGTTCCTGTTCTACGTGCTGTTCGAGGCGATGCTCGTCCCGATGTACTTCCTCATCGGCCGCTACGGCGGCCGGTCGCGGTCGGCCGCCGCGATGAAGTTCCTGCTCTACAGCCTCGCAGGCGGCCTGCTGATGCTTGTGGCGGTGATCGGGCTGTACGTGGTCTCAGCCCAGCAGCTGCCGCAGGGCACCTTCGACTTCCCGACGCTGGCGGCGGCGGTGCGTGACGGCACGCTGCGGCTGGACCCGGTGACCGAGCGCCTGCTGTTCGCGGGGTTCTTCGTCGCCTTCGCGATCAAGGCTCCACTGTGGCCGCTGCACAGCTGGCTGCCTTCCGCGGTCGCGGAGTCCACGCCCGGCACAGCCGTGCTGCTGGTCGGGATACTGGACAAGGTCGGCACCTTCGGCATGCTGCGGTACTGCCTCTCGCTGTTCCCGGACGCGTCGGAATTCTTCACCCCGCTCGTCGTCGTGCTGAGCGTGATCGGCATCGGCTACGGCGCGCTGGTCGCCATCGGACAGAACCGGATCATGCGCCTGATCGCCTACACGTCCCTTTCGCATTTCGGGTTCATCACGATCGGGGTTTTCGCGATGACCCCGCAGAGCCAGGCCGGTGCCGCCTTCTACATGGTGAGCCACGGGCTGTCCGTCGCGGCCCTGTTCCTGATCGCCGGGTTCCTGATCAGCAGGCGCGGCTCGGACCTGATCGCGGATTACGGTGGCGTGCAGCAACTCGCGCCCGTACTCGCGGGCACCTTCCTGTTCGCGGGCCTCGCCACGCTGGCGCTTCCCGGCCTTTCCGGCTTCGTGGCCGAGTTTCTCGTGCTGGTCGGCACCTTCACCGCCTACCCGGCCGCGGCGGTGATCGCGGCCGGGGGAGTGGTGCTCGCGGCGGTGTACGTGCTGTGGCTCTACCAGCGGACGATGACCGGCGACCTGCGGCCGGGCAACGAGGGCGTGACCGACCTCGCCACCGCGGAGCGCTGGGTGATCGCGCCGCTGCTGGCGCTGATCCTCGGCCTTGGCCTGTACCCGCAACCGGTGCTCGACGTGATCGAGCCGGTGGGCGAGGGCACCGTCCAGCAGACCGGCGTCGCAACACCGCGGGACCGCATCTCACCGGAGGCCCGATGAACACGCGATCGCGCAGCCTTGCTCGCCGGGCCTACCGGGTGCTTCTCCTGACACAGGAGGCGAGATGACGGCTGCCGTGACCGCCCCGCATATCGACTACCTCGCCGTCGCGCCGATGCTCGTGGTCTTCGCGACCGGCGTGCTCGGGGTGCTGCTGACCGCCTTCGCCCCACCCGCGGCCAGTCACCGAGGCCAGCTGCCGCTCGCGACCGCAGGTCTCGTCGGGGCACTGGTGTGCCTGGTGGTCGTGGTCGCGCGTGGTACGCACACCGGCACCACTACCGCCGCGGGTTCGATCGCGATCGACGGTCCCGCGTTGTTCCTGCAGGCAGTCGTGCTCGTGCTGGCGATCCTCGCGGTGCTGCTGATAGCGGGCCGGCCCGGTGAACCACCGCCCGGCGAGGCGCTGCCACTGGCGCTGTTCGCCACCGGCGGGCTGCTGCTGTTGCCCGCGGCGAACGACCTGCTGACGATGTTCGTCGCGGTCGAGGTGCTGTCGCTGCCGCTGTATCTGCTGTGCGGTCTCGCCCGCGCCCGCGCGAAGGTCGCGCACGAGTCGTCGCTGAAGTACTTCGTGCTGGGCGGGTTCTCCGCGGCGTTCTTCGTCTACGGCGCTGCGATGGTGTACGGGTTCGCGGGCTCGGTGTCCTTCCCCGATATCCGTGCCGCTGTCGCGGTGGCCGGTGGCAACCGGCCGCTGCTGCTGATCGGCATGGCACTGCTCGCCGTCGGCCTGCTGTTCAAGATCGGTGCCGCGCCGTTCCACAGCTGGGTACCCGACGTCTACCAGGGCGCGCCCACACCGGTGACGGGATTGCTGGCGGCGGTGACCAAGATCGGCGCGTTCGGCGCGTTCCTGCGCCTGTTCACCGTGGTGTTCGGCGGTGCGCAGCGGGATTGGCGGCCGGTGCTGACCGTGGTCGCCGTGCTGACCATGGTGCTGGGTGCGGTGATCGCGGTCGTCCAGCAGGACATCAAACGGATCCTCGCCTACTCCGCCGTGGCCCACGCGGGATTCATGCTGCTCGGGGTCGTGGCCGCGAGCCGGTCCGGTATCGCGGGCACGCTGTTCTACCTCGCGGTCTACGGTTTCGGCACGCTCGGCGCGTTCGCGGTGGTGACGCTGGTTCGCGACGGTGCGGGCGAGGTGACCCGGTTGTCCTCGTGGGCCGGGCTCGGCAGGCGCTCGCCCGTCGTGGCGGCGATCTTCGCGTTGCTGCTGCTCGGCCTCGCCGGGATTCCGCTCACCAGCGGGTTCGTCGGCAAGTTCGCGGTGTTCTCGGCCGCGGTCGCGGCAGGCGGCACCGTCGCCGTGGTCGTCGCGGCGCTGGCCAGCGCGGTCGCGGTCTACCTCTACGCCAAGGTGATCGTGCTGCTGTACTTCCATGAGCCGGGAGCGGGCAGCGCGGCGATAAGCAGGCCGGGCCCGCTCGTCGCGGTGGTTATCGCGGCGGCCGGGCTGGTGACCGTCGGGGCCGGGGTGCTGCCGGGTCCGCTGCTGGGTCTGGCGACGCAGGCAGCTTCCTTCCTTCAGTGAGCGAGATGAGGTGATGTCGGTGAACCCCTGGTTGCCGATCGTGGTGTTGGGCGCGCTCGGGGCTGGGTTCGCCATCGTGTCGGTGGTGGCCAGCCGTGCCCTCGGGCCGCGCCGCACCAGCGGCCCCGGCCTCGACCCCTACGAGTGCGGTGTGCAACCGGTCGCCTCCCGGCCGGGGCAACGGATCCCGATCCGGTTCTACGTCACGGCGATGCTGTTCATCCTGCTGGACGTCGACATCGTGTTCCTGTATCCGTGGGCGGTGAACTCAGCCGCGTTCGGTGTGTTCGGGCTCGTGGAGATGGGGCTCTTCCTCGTGCCGGTGCTGGTCGCCTACACGTACGTGTGGCGGCGTGGCGGGCTCGAGTGGGACTGAGCCGGCCACGCCGCCGTGGAAAGCGCGGGCGGTGGGTTCACCGCCGCGGTTGCCCCAGGAAGTCATCGGGCTCGAACGTCATGAGCTCCTCCTTGCCACACCTGCGTGGCTCGCCGTCGAACAACCGGCGGGCGTGCCGCAGCCGGGCGCGTTCCAGCGCGTTGCGCACACTGCGCGCGTTGGCGAATCGTGGCTGCCGCATCCTGGATTCCAGGTAGTCACGCAACGCGGCCTCGGATTCGGGGGAGAAGCGGTAGTTCTCCTGCTCGACCATGAGGTGCGCGATCGCCGTCAGCTCGTCCAACTCGTAGTCCGGGAACTTAAGATGGTGAGCGATGCGTGAGCTCATTCCCGGGTTGGAGTCGAAGAAGGTGTCCATCCTGTCCTCGTAACCGGCGAGGATCACGACCAGGTCGTCACGCTGGTTCTCCATGACCTGCAACAGGATCTCGATGGACTCCTGGCCGTAGTCCCGCTCGTTCTCGGCGCGGTAGAGGTAGTAGGCCTCGTCGATGAAGAGCACTCCGCCCATCGCACGCTTGAGGACTTCCTTGGTTTTCGGCGCGGTGTGCCCGATGTACTGCCCGACGAGGTCGTCCCGTGTCACCACGACGAGGTGGCCCCGGTCGAGGTATCCCAGCCGGTGCAGCAACTCGGCCATCCGCATGGCAACCGTGGTCTTGCCGGTGCCTGGACTGCCGGTGAAGCACATGTGCAGGTTGGGCCGATTGGCCGAAAGGCCGAACCTGCGGCGCACCCGGTCCAGCAGCAGCAGCGAGGCGATCTCCCGGACACGCGCCTTCACAGGGGCAAGGCCGACGAGCTCCGAATCCAGCGTGTCGAGCACCTCGTCCACATTGGATGATTCGCGTTCGGCACCGAGGTCGATGGTTGCCCCCGAGGGCAGCGGCGGCCCGGGCGCGTTGTCGTCGGGTTCTTCTTCCGCCTGGTGCCCCGCCTGCCGCTCCTGCGGCAGGCGGGGCATGGCGAAGCTGTGTGCCGCACTCATCGCGGCTGGCCCCGGTACCGGTCGCCCGCGGGCGCGTCCAGCGCGTAGGGGTGCAGCGTGTAGCGCAGCCGACGGTCGGAGTCCTCGTGGCGGTCGAGCCGGAAACCGGGCTCGGCCGAGGGCCGGTTGACGATGAACGACAGCGCCGTGGTCTGCCGCCCGTACGAAGCGTCGTAGGCGTTCACCCTGACGTAGTGCTCGGGGAACGCCCGGCGGCATTCGTTCACCTCGTACAGCACGCCCGCCGCGTCGTGCAGGTCGAACATCGGCAGGCCCCACATGTCCCAGTAGTGGTTGCGCGGGTGCGGATCGTCGGTGTACTCGACCGAGAGCGGCCAGCCGTTGTCCAGCGCGTACTGGATCTGGGCCGAGATCTCCTCGTCGGTCAGATCGGGCAGGTACGAGAAGGTGCCTTGGGTGATACGCATGGTCTCCTCCGTCACAGGGCGGTCGGCGTCTCGACGACGTCAGGGGTGTCGGTCGAGGCGTAGTCGAAGGTGATGTCGCCCCAGGTGGACAGTGCGATGTCCAGCTCACGGCTGCGTTTGGCCGCCGCCTTCAGGATGTCCCCACCTTCGGCAAGGTAGTCGCGTCCCTCGTTGCGAGCCTTGATCATGGCTTCCAGCGCGACTCGGTTGGCGGTGGCGCCAGCAGCGATACCCATCGGGTGCCCGATGGTTCCGCCGCCGAACTGCAGGACCACGTCCTCGCCGAGGTAGTGCAGCAGCTGATGCATCTGCCCCGCGTGAATGCCGCCCGAGGCCACCGGCATGACGCCGGGCAGCGACGCCCAGTCCTGGTCGAAGTACAGCCCCTTGACCGGGTCGGCCGCGACCTTGTCCAGGCGCAGCGTGTCGTAGAAGCCGCGCACCGTGTTCGGGTCGCCTTCCAGCTTGCCCACGACCGTGCCCGCGTGGATGTGGTCCACTCCGGCCAGCCGCATCCACTTGGCGATGACCCGGAAGCTGACCCCGTGCGACTTCTGCCGGGTGTAGGTGCCGTGGCCCGCCCGGTGCAGGTGCAGGATCAGCCCGTTGCGCCGGGCCCAGCGGGCCATCGACTGGATCGCGGTGTACCCGACCGTCAGGTCGATCATCACGATGACGCTGCCCAGTTCCTTGGCGAACTCGGCCCGCTCGTACATGTCCTCCATGGTGGCGGCCGTGACGTTGAGGTAGTGGCCCTTGATCTCGCCGGTCTCGGCCTGCGCCCGGTTCACCGCCTCCATGCAGAAGAGGAACCGGTCGCGCCAGCGCATGAACGGCTGCGAGTTGATGTTCTCGTCGTCCTTGGTGAAGTCCAACCCGCCGCGCAGCGCCTCGTAGACGACACGACCGTAGTTGCGAGCGGACAAACCGAGCTTCGGTTTGACGGTGGCGCCCAGCAGCGGGCGACCGTGCTTGTTGAGATACTCGCGTTCCATCACCACGCCGTGAGCGGGACCCTGGAACGTCTTGGTGTAGTGGGGCGGGATCCGCATGTCCTCCAGGCGCAAAGCCTTGAGTGCCTTGAATCCGAAGACGTTGCCGATGATCGACGAGGTCAGGTTCGCGATCGAGCCTTCCTCGAACAGATCGAGGTCGTAGGCGATGAGCGCGATGTACTCGCCTGGCCTGCCCGGTACCGCGTCGACCTGGTAGCACTTGGCCTGGTAATGCTCGTATGCGGTGAGCCGGTCGGTCCAGACCACGGTCCAGGTCGCCGTCGAGGACTCACCGGCCACCGCGGCGCCCGCCTCCTCCGGAGGCACCCCGTCCTGGGGCGTGATCCGGAAAGCGGCCAGCACGTCCGTCGGCTTGGGCTCGTAGTCCGGCTGCCAGTAGCCCATCTCGGCATACGGGATGACCCCCGCTCCCCATCGCTCGGTCTTGCTCTCCTCCGAGGCCATCCTCGCTCCTCTCGATGGTGGTGTTCGCGCATCACCATCGTCACGGCGCGAGCATGAAAGGACTAGCGAGTAATAGCCGCGAAAGCTGAGTGAATGGTTGATGATTGCTGTATGCAAGTAATTCGAGGATCGGAATCGGTGTGCCGGGCCGAGCGGGCGCGGAGTCGTGCCAGGTCGGCCGGCCCTGTCCTTACGCAGGGCCCGCGATCCCGTCGCGGCTACTCGTCGAGCTGGTATTTGTCGCGCAATTCCTGAGGAATGATCAACTCGCGGCCGGCCACGCCGTCTGCCGAGATGTCGATGGAGCGCACGACGCGTCCGGTGCTACCGCTGTCCAGCAGCTCACCGTCCTGCTGAGAGGACGAATGCCTGCTGCTTCGGTGTCCCTTGGCAACGGTCTCCGGCACCTCGATGTCGACCTTGCGGCGCTTGGGGTCGCGTGGTCGCTCATTGTTACGGGACTCTCGCTTGCTCGACAGCCACCCGAGTAGTCCGCGCTTCCTCGGTCGTTCGGGGACCGCACCGCGATCGAGTTCTTCGCCGGTGGGGATGAAGAAGTCGTCGTCATCCATGCCACAGCCTCCTTGCGTGCAGGCCCAACCCGAGGGCGATCGCCGAATACGGTTCTCGTTGCTGGATCTTCTGTTCGCCGAAGATGTCGGTGAGAACCCGCCGGAATGCCGGAATCTGGGAAGAACCACCGGTGCAGGCGGCCAGGTCGACCTGCTCAGGGGTGAGCCCGGCCTGCGCGAGAGCGGTGGAGATGGTCTCGCGTACGGCACCGATCTCGCGAGTGATCCAACCTTCGAACTGCTTTCGCGTCACCTCGACGCGAATATCGACGCCGGGCTTGTCGAACCGGATCTGCGTCGCCGGTGCCGTGGACAGCGCGCATTTGGCCGCTTCGGCGGCATCGTAGAGTTCGTTGATCCACCCGTTGGCGATGAGGGTTCGAAGCGATCCGATCCCTTGAAAGCCGCCGTCGCGCTGGAGCTCGGACAGTATCGGAGCCAGGTCGGCGTCGCTGAGGGTTCTCACCGCTCGGTCGCGGCGGCTGAAGTAGTAGCGGTACCTGTTCGGCAGGCCCCGCCTACCGGTGTCGTCCAGCCCCAGTGCGGGGAACAGCGCGTGCTTGAACACGATCCCATCGAGGTCCGCGCCACCGACATTGGCGCCACTGAGCGCCCTGACCACACCCGTCGTCGCTGTCAACTCGATGACGGCGACGTCGAAGGTGCCACCGCCGAAGTCCGCGGTGAGCACGGTACCCTCGTCGGCTTCGAGCAAGGTCGCCGCGGACGGTTCCTCCAGCATCTCGACATCGGTGAACCCGGCACGTTGGGCCGCCATGCGAATTCGTGCCTTGGCAAGGCGTTGCAGCTCGGAGAAGTGCCCGCCGGTGGCGCCCTCGAAGGCCACCGGGTGTCCGACGACCACCCGCTGGATGTTCGCGCCGACTGCCCTGTCCGCCCTACGTTTCAGTGTCCGGAATATCGTGGAGATCAGGTCCGGGTAGTCGAAGTCGCGCGCCCACGAGTGGGTGCGGTCCCGGTCGACGTCGGTCAGTGCCCGCTTGATTTCGCTGATGAGCCTGGAGTCGAAGCATCCTGACCCGCGGGTATATGCCTTGCACTCGGTCATGGGTGGACCGCCCGGACTGTGGTGCACGAGCGAGCATGCCCCGCATCGCGTGCGATTTCCCGCCGTGAGAACGTACTCGCGCACCGCGTTCGCTCCGGCCGAGCGAAGCGGCTTGCGGTGCAGGTAGATCAGGGAGCGGAGGAGTTCGCTCTCACCGTCGACCGCGAGCAGGTCGACGGTGTCCGTTCGCGCAACCGACAGCAGTGTGTTCGTGGTGCCGAAGTCGATCCCGTAGGCGAGAGGTTTGTTCATGCCGGAACCACCAGAGTCGCCGCGAGGAGCTCGAAATGCGACGATGACTGTCGCTGTTCAATTTCGCGCAGTCGTTCCTGGTGTAGGTCCTGGCGATCCGCGAGTCGCTGCCTCGTCCGCTCGACTTGACCTCGGACAGCGGGGATGATGCGGCGCTGCTGTGCACTACCGCGCTCCTGTAGGTCCTTTACGCGTTCCTCCAAATCGGCGATGCGGGCTCGCATCCGCTGTACCGCGTCGTCGTGGATCCGCTTCTCGCGCTCGAGCAGCTGCGCCCGCACCGCCGTGTCTTGCTCGAAGGCCTCTTCCCGTCGATGAGCGAATTCCTCTGCCATCGCCCTTTGGGAGGCGTCGACCGCCATGGTCACCCATTCCGGGATTCGCTCATGGACCACGGGGTTTCCGACCTCCGGCGGGCTGGTGACCGGTTCGGACGATACCCGCATGGCTTCGGTCACGACGTGTTTGACCAGCGTGCCCTTGCCGATCAGGCCTTGGGTGATGAGTTCGTAGAGCAATTCCAGTTGAGGCTCTGTCACCGATGGTCGACCTTGAATCGTCGCGGTGACCGGGTGGTCCTGGATCGGCAGTTCAACGAGGGCGTCGATCAATCGATGGCCGAAGGCGAAGAACGGACGATGCTCCAGCAGGAGTGCCTCCTTGGGATCGAAAACTCCGATGGAAACACGTTCGGCGGCTCGAACCTTCGTGGCGAGCCCTGCTGAAAGCGTGATCGCCGCTTCGTTCTCGTCAGTACGGGTCAACGCGCCACCGTAGTGTTGCAGTACGTCACCAACGAGCCGTTCGAGGTCCTGGGCGCGAGCGTACGGATCCGCGTCGGCGAGGAGCCGTTTCGCTTCGTCGTGGCGCAGACTTGCCTCGTCCAGGACGAAGTCCGCAAGTGCGTGCTCCTTCTCGCGGGCTTCAGCCAGGCGCTGGGAGAGATCTTTCTCGCCGTAGTCCTGGAGTTCCGCGGCCAGATCGTGGGCGGTCATCACGATCTGTTCGATGTCTCGTTCGACCTGACCGAGAATGGGATCCAGCGAACCCACCGACGCTTCGAACAGCCTGATCCGTTCCTGGAGCAGATAGAGCACGCGGTCTTCGACCGTGCCCTCCGATGCCAGGTTGTACACGATGACGTCGCTGCGTTGCCCGATGCGGTCGAGGCGCCCGATGCGCTGCTCCACCTTCATCGGGTTCCACGGCAGGTCGTAGTTGACCAGGATGTGCGCGAACTGGAAGTTGCGACCTTCGCCGCCGGATTCTGTCGAGATCAGCACCTGAGCACCGCCCCGAAACGCCTCGACGGCTCGCTCCTTGTCTTCCAGAGTCATGCGGCCGTTGAAGGTCTCGGTCGAGAAGCCGTTTGCTTGTAGAGCTTGCTGCAGGAACCGCTGGGTCTCGATGAACTGTGTGAATACGAGAACCTTTGCTTCCGGCTCGCGTTGCGCCGTCGTGGTCAGCAACCTCAGCAACTCGCGTGCCTTGGAGTCCCGGACCCGGCCTAGCAGGCCGATCAACTCGGTGAGCTGAGTGATCTCGTGATCAAGCCGATCGGGGTCGACCACCGCGCTGAGCTCATCCACCACATCGGACAGGGTGTCGGTGTCACGAAAGTCGTCCTCGTTGCCGCCGTTCCAGGTCGGCATGGCTGCCTGCCTCTCCCGAAGTTCCCGCAGCTTCGCCAGTCGTCGCTGCAAGCTGCCGCGGATGGCGTGGGAACTGCTGCTCAGCATCTTGTGGTAGGTGACCATCAAGAAGCCAAGTGGTTGATTTTTCGACCGCATGGCGGCTTGGTAGCCGTCCCGCAGGTATTCGGACACCCGCTCGTGCACCTCCCACTCGGCCTGGCTCAGCATGACCGGAATGCGGTGCGCTATTCGTTTGGTGAACCCGCCGACGTTGGCCTTGCGGTTGCGGACCAGAACCTCACTGAGCGGATGCGCCTTGACCAGTTCCCGCCGGGCCCTGTCTCGCTGTGCGGGGTCGTCGAGCGCTCCGAGATCGCCGGGAAGCTCGATCAGGGATTGCAGTGTCTTCGCTGCCTGCGAGGTGGCGAAGACGGCCTTGTCGTGCTCGGTCAGAGCACCCCAGCCTTGCAGGCAGCGCATGATCTCGTTGAGCAGGGGGAGCAGATGGCCAGTCGCGCTGTAGCGCTCGTAGGAGGTGTACAGGCCGGGCTCGACCAGCTCGACGGATGACCAGAGCTCGAACGGCGAGAGTTGCATGGGTGTCGCTGTCAGCAGCAGCATCCCGAAGGTTGGTTCCTTGAGCTGTTCGGCGAGCTCGTACAGCTTCGTTGACTGGGTCTTGCCGCCCTGCAGACTCCGCCGGACACGGTGGGCCTCGTCGAAGATGACCAGATCCCACGGCGCCTCGACGATCTGTTCCGCCCGACGCTGTTGGATGGCGAAGCTGTGTGAACAGATGACGTTGGCGTGCAACTTGAACGGGTTCTTACCGTCACGCCCGAAGTGTTTGGCTGCTGCGCCATCGATGATCTCGAACCGTTCGTTGAACTTCGATTCGAGTTCACGCTGCCACTGCAGCTGCAGCGAAGCCGGAACACACACCAGGACTCGCTCGGTCAGGCCCCGGGCGCGCAACTCCTTCAGCACGAGCCCGGCTTCGATCGTCTTGCCGAGGCCGACCTCGTCGGAGAGGATCATCCGGGGAGCGAGCTTTGAGGTCACCCGGTGCGCGACGAAGACTTGATGAAGCTCCGGCTCGATTCGCGCGCTGGAGAGCGCGGAGATGGGGTCATACTTGTAGGCGTGCTTCAGGAACAGTGCGTACATGCGTAGCCGGAAGCGCTCGAGCGAGCCGACGTCTCCTTGACGAAGGCGCTCTGCGGGGTCAGGCTCGACCGCTCTCAGCTCACTGCGGTGGAGGGTTGACAGGCCTTCGGGAAACGAGACTTCTACGAGGCCGCCCGGACGTGTATCGACTACGACCCCGATGGTCTCGCTGCCTCGCCGGCGGATTCGATCGCCAACATCCACTGCCCGTCCCCTCCCGTCGCCAATCGCGTACCGCGCAAGCGAGGTGATACCTCGGTTGTCTGGCAACATGATGGGTCGAGGTCACCGTCCGCAATACCCACGTCGCGGACAAGCGTGGCTGGGTTACCTCTCGTGCCCTCCTTGTGACGAACCCTTGACCTTCGAAACCTTGGCAGCGCCCTGCCAGCTCGTGGTGCGTGCTCGTAACCGGCTGGAGCCAGCGTTGGGTGAGGCGCGCGAGCCAGTCGAACCGCGTTCGTCGATTAGCTGCGTTTTGAGCTGGTCAGGGCCTGATCACGATGGCGCGGTCGCGGATGATGTCCCACTGGGTGATCGGGATGTCGACGGCGGTGAACACGTCGTCCACCGTCAGGAAGCCGCCACGGGCCTCGCGGGCGGCGACGATGTTGCCGGCGATGGCCGGATCGATCCCACACACTTCGGCAATGGCCGAGACGGGTGCGTGGTTCAGTTCGACAAGCCCGCCGTCGTCGTAGGTGCGGGGCAGGTCGGGCCTGCCGATCCGGAGTTCGCGGGCCATCAGCGGGTCGGCGTCGGCGAGCTTGCGCGCCTGCTGCCTGCGGTCGCGCGCCGCGAGCACCTCGGCCACCGCGGGATCCGGGTGCTCGCCGAGTTCGGTGCCGGACCGGTGCACCGGCCCGTGGTAGACCTCGCGGCGCAGCTTGGCCGACTGAAGGCAGCCGAGCACGATCACCACCAGTGCCAGCGTGCCGCCCAGGGCGCTCAGCAGCTCGCCGTCGCGACCCACCGCGTTGCCCCGCGCGTCCGTCGGGGTTATCGCCAGCAGCAGTGTGATGACCAGGGCGGCCGCGCCGAAGAGCGTCGCGCGCCGGACGTACTCGGGGCGGCGGCCGAGCCTGCTGATGGCGTGGACGAACGGCACCCACGCGAGCAAACCGGCGGACAGCACCGTGATGACGTAGTACCACCCACCCGCGACGAACCAGGGCTTGTGCTCGGCGGGCGGGCTCGGGCGCTCGCCGCGACGTGAGATGGGCATGACGGCTCCTGTCCTTCGCGACACCGCCCTTCCCATCGTATGACTCCGTCGTCGCGGGAGCCGGTTTCCGGGTCGCGCGGCCGTCGCGAGCGGTGGCCGCGCGACCCGGACATGACGTGCCCGTGCCCGCGTCGCCCCGTGCGGTTCAGGAGTGCGCGGTGGCGGCCCGGCGCGGGAGCGTCGCCGCGATCACCACCGTCACCACGGCCAGTGCCGCCACGACGCCGAACGCCAGCTTCATCCCACTCACCTGCGCGGGTACCGACTCGATGCCGCTGCCGGCCAGTTGCGCCGCGCGAGCGGACATCACCGTCACCACGAGCGCGGTCCCGAACGCGGCGGCGACCTGCTGCAGGGTGCCCAGCATCGAGCTGCCGTGGGAGTACAGGTGTGAGGGAAGCGCACCCATGCCGAGCGTGAAGGCCGGGGTGAACGTCGCCGCCAGCCCCAACATCAGCAACGTGTGGATCGCCAGCACCTGCCAGTACGGCATCGTCATCGAGATCTGGGTGAGGCCACCGAGGGCGAGCACGATGGCGATCGACCCGGGCACCACGAGTGGGCGGCTGCCGAACCGGTCGAACAGCTTGCCCACGGTCGGGCCCAGCAGACCCATCGCCAGCCCACCCGGCATGAGCAGCAAGCCGGTCTCCAGCGGGCTGATTCCGCGCAGGTTCTGCAGATACAGCGGTAGCAGGATCATCGACCCGAGCATCGTCAGGAAGCCGATGGAAAGCATGGCCAGCGAAAGCCCGTAGGTGCGGTGTCGCAGGGTTCGCAGATCCAGCAGCGGCACGCCGGTGCGTTGCAGCTTGAGCTGCCGCAGCACGAAAGCCGTGACCGTGGCGACCCCAGCGGCCGCGATGCCGATGCCCAGCCCGACACTGCCACTCCTGTCACCGAACAGGCTCAGGCCGTACACCAGGCTGCCGAAGCCGAGCGCCGCCAGCGCCACGCTCAACCAGTCGATCGAACTCACCTTCGGCTCGCTGATGTTGTCCATCCTGCGTAGCCCGAACACGGTCACCGTGGCGGCGATCGGCAGTACCGCCACGAACAGCAGCCGCCAGGAACCCAGCTGCAGGATCAACCCGGACACGGCGGGCCCGAGCGCGGGCGCCACCGAGATCGCCAGGGTGACGTTGCCCATCACCCTGCCCCGGTCGCCTTCCGGCACCACGGTCATCAACGTGGTCATCAGCAGCGGCATCATCACGGCCGTTCCCGAGGCCTGCACGATCCGGCCCAGCAACAGCACCGCGAAGAAGGGCGCGACCGCCGAAAGCGCCGTGCCGACCATGAACACGCTCATCGCGATCGTGTACGCCTGCCGGATCGTGACTCGCTGCAGGAACCAGCCGGTGACCGGAATCACGGCGGCCATCGTGAGCATGAACGCCGTCGACACCCACTGCGCCGCCTGTTCGGTGACGTGCAACGAATCCATCAACCGCGGAATGGCGTTGATCATGAGGGTTTCGTTCAGGATCACCACGAAGGTGGCCAAGACCAGCAGCCGCACCACCTTCGGGGTGCGGCCCGCCTTGACGGCGGGTGGTTCCTGGACGGCAGTTGACATGACAACACCTCGCGGTTTCGGGCACGGTCACCGCGCGGCCGACGGCCGGGCGGCGGGGATTCGTTCGTGACACCGGTATAGACGGTGGTACCGACAAAACTCATCGGTCGAGTCGAAGTCTTTCGCATCGCCTCGCCGATCTCACCCGAATTTCCGCCGGTGACGACCCTTGACCCGTCGCGTCGAACCCGCGCCTATGGGGGCGGTCACATCCGCAGACCCGCCGGTCAGGTGTCCAGCGGCTGCTCGCGGATGGCGAGGGCGACGAGCATGGCGAGGCGCTCGCGCGGATCGTTCAGCCGAAGCTGACAGAGCTGGTGCATTCTGCGAAGCCGGTAGCGGATCGTGTTCGGATGTACCTCAAGCCGTGCGGCGGCGGTGTTGAGATCGCCCTGCGCTTCGAGCCAGGCCCGCAACGTGGCCAGGTACGGGGTGTTGTGGCGATCGTCGTGCCGGGCCAGTTCGGCGACCGGGCCGCGCGAAGGCAGCCGTCCCGCGGCCGCGGCCGTGCGCAGTCGCTGCAGCAGGATCTCGTCCCATGCCTCGTCGTAGCTCACGGCTGCGGTTGCAGGGCGAGTGGAGTGCAGCGCGAGGCTTTCGTCGGCTTCCTGCCTGCTGGCCGGGATGTCACTCGCGGTGGCGGGCGCCCCGATCCCCGCCACCAGGGTGACGTGGCCAGGCATGGCCTTGCCGATGTCGGCCAGCCAACCGCGGGCGGGAGCAAGATCGTCGTCGCAGGGCAGCAGGGTGTAGATGGTGTTGCCGAACAGCGTGCTGCGCCCGGGCCGCGTCCAGCCGAAGCCCGTGGTGGCGCGCTCGAAGGCCAGCAGGATCGCGGCGTTGCTTTCACCGGCGGTGTGCGCCTGTAGCGCGAGCACACGCAGCGTTTTCGGGGCGAGTCCGAGCTTGGCGAGCACCGCTGAGGCGTCCGGGGTGCCCTCGAGCAGTTGGATGACCAGTTCGGACTCGACCTGCCGCTCGAGGTCGGCGCTGACACGGGAGCGAAGCAGGTGCTGTGCGACGGTGTGTGCGCTCTCGGTGAGGATTCGGGTGCGGGCGGCGTCCAGCGGTGCGTCGCAGGTGACCCAGACCGAGCCGAGTGGTTCCTTGCCCGCGCGGACGGCGGCCACGGTGCGTCCGCGCAGGCCGTGTTCGGGTGCAGCGGGGATGTAGAGCGGTTCGTCGGACGTGGCGAGGTGGGTGAATACCCCGCGCTCGTCGAACAGCGCGCGAACCCAGTCGGGAACGCGCCTGCCGAGGATCGTGTCCAGCCGGGCGGGGTCGGCGTCCTGCTGCGGGCCGGAATACGCCATGACACGCGACCGCGGATCCTCGATCGTCACCGGCCCTCCAACGGCGGTGGCGAGGGTGTCGGCGAGCGCGAACAGGTCGCTGGGGCCGCGGCCCGACTCGGTTTCGCGTCCTTCCAGCACGAGCCCGTAGACGACACCTGCCACCTGACTCCAGCTGGCATGCGGGTCGAGCAGCAGGACGTGCGGGCTACCTTCCTGCACCTCGGCAGGCGGTTCGGATCGCTGGCCCGGTTCGACACGCGCGAGCACGACACTGGCGCGAGCGTCGACGGCGAGCCGGACAGCGTCGGCGAGCGAGGAGACGCCGATGGCGAGGAACGCGTCGCCGACCGTGGGGCCGGGCGAGGCAGGGTCGTACACCGCGACGCTGCGCAGTTCGACGTCGCGCACCTGCCTGGCGCCCGCGAGGCGGGCACCGTGGCCGCTCAGTACGGCGACCAGCCGGTCGAGTTTGATCATTGCCGGGTCTGCCTCTCGCCCGCCGGGCCTGCCGGTTGGGCCATCGTCGCACAACAACGTGACCGGGTATTGGCTGGAACCGACAAACGGCGGGTAGGGGATTGTCGGATCTCGATAACCGCTTCGATGTCCGGATCGGCGAAGCTGGAGTGCTGGAAGCCACGAGATCAGGGAGAGGTCGATGGGTGAGCTCGCGTACGGCGGTTCGGGTCCCCGCACGGCAGTCGTGGTCGGCGCCGGGGTGATTGGCCTTTCGACCGCGTGGTTCCTGCAGGAGCGCGGGATCGAGGTCACGGTGCTCGATCGGCGCGATGTGGCGGCGGGCGCATCGTGGGGCAACGCGGGCTGGCTGTCACCCGGTCTGGCGATCCCGCTGAACGAGCCGAGCGTGCTGCGGCACGGGCTGCGGGCACTGCTGGACCGGCGGGCGCCGCTGTACGTTCCCGCCACGGTCGACCCCGCGCTGTGGCGGTTCCTGCTGCGCTTCGCGGCGCACTCCACCTGGCGGGAAT
This sequence comes from Saccharomonospora marina XMU15, assembly GCF_000244955.1. Lineage (GTDB taxonomy): Bacteria > Actinomycetota > Actinomycetes > Mycobacteriales > Pseudonocardiaceae > Saccharomonospora_A > Saccharomonospora_A marina. The sequence goes on from NZ_CM001439.1 coordinate 2,033,368, forward strand.
GGAACGCGGCCGCGCGTGCCGGTGCGCTGCTCAACGCCGACTGCTTCGAGGCGCTCGATGTGCTCGTCGCCAACGGGGTGCGGGCGAACCCTGTCGAGGCCCCGTACGTGGCGGCCTTCGAGTCCGCACAGCAGGCTTCGGGTCTGCTCGCGGAGTTGCGGCGCCTGACACAGGCAGGGCAGCAAATCGACTACACCGCGATCTCCGGCGGCCACGCACGGGAACTTCGGCCACAGCTGTCACAGCGCGTCGGTGCTGGTGTTCGGTTGGACGGGCAGCGATATGTCGATCCGGGGGAGTTCGTCGCGGCACTGGCGGAGTCGGTGCGGGCGCGAGGCGGGATTATCCGCGGCGGGTTCGAGGTGGTGGACGTGCGGCCGCATCGGCATGCGGCCACGGTACGAGCGGCTCACGGCGAGCTGGTGTCGGGCAACGTCGTGGTGTGGGCCACGGGGGCGTGGTCGGGCAGGTTGGCCAGGCGCTGGGGCGTGCGGGTGCCGGTAAGGGCGGGCCGTGGTTACTCGTTCACCGTTGCCACCGAGGAGCCGGTGCCGGGGCCGCTGTACCTGCCGGGGGTACGGGTGGCCTGCACTCCCTACCGTGGCGGGCTTCGTGTCGCGGGCACGATGGAGTTCCGGCCGCCTGAGGCGAAGCTGGACACGGCCCGGATCGACGCGATCGTCGCGTCGGCACGACCGTTCCTGCGTGGTGTGCGCTGGGGCGAGCGCACCGACGAGTGGGTGGGGCCGCGACCGGTCACCCCCGACGGGCGCCCGCTGATCGGAGCCGTGCGCGCGCCGGGCGTGTACCTGGCCTGCGGGCACGGGATGTGGGGGCTGACCCAGGGGCCCGTCACCGGAAGGTTGCTCGCCGAGCAGATCAGCACCGGAAAGCGGCCCGAGGCGTTGCGTGCTTGCGACCCGCTTCGGTGACCGCCGAACGCGAGCGGCCGCCAGGTGAACACCGAGACGACGAGGAAGACCGTGAACGAACACTCCCGCTGTTGGTTGACCAAGGACGCCTTCGATCGGCTGAGCGAGGAACTCTCGCTGTTGCGGTCGAGGACGGCTCGAGGACCTGACTTCGCCGATGCCGACCCCGACGAACTGGTTCACGAGCACCGTAGGCAGCGCCGGATTCGGGAGTTGGAGGAGCTGTTGCGCCGAGTCGTGGTTGACGAGGCGCCGCCCGACGACGGGATCGCCGAGCCGGGAATGGTGCTCACGGTCCGGTTCGACGACGATCCCGAGACCGAAACGTTCCTGCTCGGTTTGCCCGACGGCGTCGAGGACGGCGAGCTGGAAGTCTGCTCGCCCGACTCGCCGCTGGGCGCCGCGCTGCTCGACGCGAGGCAGGGGGAGCAGCGCCGTTACGTCGTGCCGAGCGGCGACGCGGTGCGTGTGACGCTGCTGCGTGCGGTGCCGTTCGGGCAGCATCGGCCTGCGACGTGAGCCAGATCGCGACCCCTGACGTTGTTGACCGACTAGTCAACTATCCGCTAGCGTTCGGGGATGGGCCGGACCAGCGACTCCCGCGAGCGGATCGTGCGCGCGTCGGCCCGGCTGTTCCTCTCCCGTAGCTACGGTGCGGTGAGCGTCGACGAGTTGTGCGCGTCGGCCGAAGTTCGCAAGGGCAGCTTCTACCACTTCTTTCCGTCCAAGGCCGAGCTGGCCAAGGCCGTCATCGACCTGCACACCGACGCGCTCGTCGCCCAACTACGCGCCGGCTCCGGCAGCGGTCCGGCACAGCGGTTGCGGGGCGTCGCCGACGCCGTCGGCGCGATCCAGTCCCGCTTCGAGGAGAAGTTCGGCAGAATCGTGGGCTGCCCGTTCGGCAACCTCGCTGCTGAACTGTCCACAGTGGATGACGGGTTGCGGGATCACCTCGCCTCGGCGTTCGCTCGCTGGGAACGCGAGTTCGCCGAGCTGTGCCACCAGGCTCGTGACGCGGGCGCGCTGCGCGAAGGCGCGGACCCCGACCGGCTCGCGCACTCGCTGCTGGCGCTCGCGCAGGGACAGATCCTGCTCGCCAAGGTCGGTGGCCTCTCCTCCGCCACTGTCTCGCAGGCGTTGCGCCACCACATCGACCTACACCTGCGGGAGGGCGCGGTATGACAGCGACACCGACCGAAGTGGATTTCCACTTCGATCCGATGTGCCCGTTCGCTTACCACACCTCGCGCTGGGTGCGGGAGGTCCGCGCGCACACCGGGTTGAAGGTCAATTGGCGGTTCTTCAGCCTGGAGGAGGTCAACCGCTTCGAGGGCAAGAAACACCCGTGGCAGCGGCAGTGGTCCTACGGGTGGTCGCAGCTGCGGATCGCGGCGCTGCTGCGTCGGCGTGACCCCGCGCTGCTCGACGCCTGGTACGCGCGTGTCGGCAGGGAACTGCACCTGGACGGCGGCAAGCCGCACGATCCCGCGACCGCGCGCGACCTGCTCGCCGAGATCGGTGTGGAACCCGGGCTGCTGGACGAGGCGCTGGCCGACCCCTCCACCCATGACGACATCCTGGCCGATCATCGCAGGGTGATCGACGCGGGTGGTTTCGGGGTGCCGACGCTGTTCTTCCCCGACGGGCAGTGCCTGTTCGGTCCCGTACTGGTCGACCCGCCCTCGGGGCAGGCCGCGGTGCGGCTGTGGGAACTGGTCACCGGCATGCTCGAGTTCCCACACGTCTACGAGTTGCAGCGACCCAAGAACGAGCGTGACGAACAGGTCATCGCCTGCGAACTGGAGCCGTACGTGCGTGGCAGGGACTGGGTGAGCGTTAACCGGGGTCGAATCGTCGAAGTGCCGAAACCTACAGGAGGCCACTCATGACCACCGCCGAGCTCGACAGGAACGTCCTGGTCAAGGCACTGGACGAGCAATGGGCGTCGCTGGAAGAACTGCTGGCCTCGCTGCCGGAAACCGCGTGGGACACACCGACCAACCTGCCGGGCTGGACCGTGCGCGACGTCGTGGCCCACGTGATCGGCACCGAGGCGTCACTGCTGGGTGAGCAGGCGCCGGAACCCGATGTCGACGTGAAGCAGTTGCCGCACGTGCGAAACGAGATCGCGGCGTTCAACGAGCGCTGGGTACGGCACATGCGGGACTGGAGTCCGCAGCGCGTGCTGCAGCACTTCCGCGATGTCGTCGCCCGGCGCCGCGCCGCGCTGGACTCGCTCACCCAGTCCGACTTCGACGCCCCTTCGTGGACTCCGGTCGGGCAGCGTACCTACGGGCGGTTCATGCGCATCCGCGTGTTCGACACCTGGCTGCACGAGTTGGACATCCGCGATGCCGTGGGTTGGCCAGGGCACGAGGCCGGGCCGTGCGCCGAGTGCGCCTTCGAGGAGTTCGTGGAGTCGCTGGGCTACCTCGTCGGCAAGCGTGCCGGTGCCCCTGAAGGAGCGACCGTGACGCTGGAGTTCACCGGGCCGTTGCGACGCACGGTGCACGTCGCCGTCGACGGCAGGGCGGCGGTGGTGCCGCAGCTGTCCGGGCCCGCCACCGTGACGCTGCGACTGAGTTCGGGACTGTTCGCCAGGCTGGCCGGTGGCAGGGTGCCCGCCGCCGAGCGGCTGTCCGAAGTGGAGATGGCAGGAGACACCGAACTCGGCGATCGGGTGGTGCGCAACCTGGCTTTCACCATCTGAGCGGGGCGCGGCTCAGCTGGTTTCGTCGCCTCGTGCGCGACTCTCGTAGGCACGGCGGTGTTCGGTGTCCACTTTGGTCGTGAAGGCGTCGTGCATTCCGAACGCCCGCAGAAGGAAGTCCGCGACCGGGATCGTCATGAATCGCTGGCTCATCGACATCGCACCAGAGGCGGGCGTGACCCGCACCTGCGGCCTCGGCCTGACGATCAGGCTCAGCACGGCTTCGGCGACGGCCTCCGGGGTGGCGTTGCGCATGCCCCGAGCTCCCTGGGTTCCCGCGGCGAGTTCGGTGTCGGTGAACGTGGGCAACACCGCAGAGAACCGGACACCGGTGCCGCGGTGCTCGCGCCTGGCCGCCTCGGTGAAGCCGATCACGGCCGCCTTGCTGCCGCAGTAGGTGGCCAGTCCCGGTAGGAAGGTCTCACCGGCCAGCGACGCGAGGTTGATGATGTGCCCGCTCCGGCGCGGGAGCATCCGCCGCACGGCGAGCTTGCTGCCGAGGATCACGCCGTAGACGTTGATGTCCAGGATTCGCTTGCTGACGGTGTCCGGCTCCTGCGCCACCGGGCCGACGGGCATGATCCCGGCGTTGTTGACCAGCACGTCGATCGGGCCCAGTTCGCGCTCGACCTGGTCGAGGAACTCGGTGAACGAGCGGGAGTCGGTGACGTCGAGTTCGCCGTGCATCGCCAGGCCCAGTTCCTCGCCCGCCGCCTTGACACGGGGAGCGTCGATGTCACCGATCGCGACGGCCGCGCCGAGCCGGTGAAGCCGCGTGGCGGTGGCCAGACCGATCCCGCGGGCACCTCCGGTGATCGCGACGACCTTGCCACGCAACTCCTGACGAGTCCTGCTGTTCATCCCTTCCTCCTTCTGCGGAGCAGGTCGATCCCCCAGGGGCGCCCGCGTGAACAACTGACAGGGAAGTCTGTCAGTTCCGCCAAGTCTGGGTTTCGACAGGGTGCTCTGTCAAGATTGCCCGCGCCGCGTGCGTGACTTCCGGCGCTGCCGGGTCAGCTCTCCCGCGTCGAGTTCGCCGATGAGCACGCCCAGCGCCGTCTTCCACCGGCGAAGCAGGATCTCCCTGGCGCCGGGGTCGTTGCTCAGGATCGTCGACATGCTCAGTCCGGTCAGCATGTCGATCGTGAACTGAACCAGCGTCGGCAGTCGCGGGTCGACCGGATCGGTGCCCGCGACGCGCAGCATGCTGTCGTGGATGCGGGCGAACAATTCGCGCTCCACCGGCGCGAGCGCCGCGCGCAGGTCGGGTTCGGTCCTTGCCGCGACCCACAGTTCCAGCGCCGCGAAGAACATCGGGCTGTTCAGGTCGTGCCAGGCGAGGTCCACCAGCGCGGTCAACCGTTCCTCGTCGCCGGGAATCAGGGCCAGTTCCCGCTCCACGCGCGCCACCCGCTGATCGGCGATGTGCCTGATCGCGGCCGCCATGATGTCGGCGCGGGCGGGGAAGTGATGCAGTAGCGTTCCGCGTGCGACGCCTGCCCGTTCCTGCACCTCGGCGACGGTGGTGGCGGCATAGCCGCGTTCCAGCAGCGACTCCACCGCGGCGTCCAGAATGCGTTTGCGGGTCGCGGTGCGGCGTTCCTCCTGGGTGCGGTGCACCTTCGGCTGAGCCACCCATTTACCGTACGATCCGACTGTTTATCGGTCAAGTAGAGCTTGCGTTGGACGACGCAACTGAGGCAGGCTTACCGGCTGAAAACAGTCCGGTCAGACTGTTATGGCGGTCGAAGGGCGAACGGACGGACTCGCGCCGCGCCACCTGGAAGGGGATCAGCTACATGATCGATCAGCTCAAGCACCTGAGCGGGCGCGCGGCCGACGAGTTCGCCTACGTGCGGCTGTGCGCGCGCAGCGGAGCGCTGCGAGCCCGGTCGCCGCGCAGCGTCGCGGGCATGGTCCAGGCCTTCGCGCGGTACGGCACGATCGGCGCGCTGCCTGCGCTGGCGGCACTACGGGACCCGGACTTCCCCGCGCTCGTGGACGAGCGGGGCACCCTCACCTTTGCCGAACTCGACGCGCGGATCAACGCGCTCGCCAACGCGTGGCGCGAACGGGGCCTGCGCCCGGGGGAGGGGGTGGCGATCCTCGCGCGCAACCACAGGGGGTTCCTGGAGGCGGTGTTCGCCGCCGCCAGGTGCGGGGCGCGAATCCTGCTGCTCAACACCGACTTCGCCGGTCCGCAGATCCGCGAGGTCGCCGAGCGCGAGGGCACCGATCTGCTCGTCCACGACGAGGAGTACAGCGCGGTGCTGTCCGGTGTGGACCCGCCGCGCGGCCGGTTCCTGGCATGGGCCGACACGCCGGCGCCGGACACTCTCGACGCGCTGATCGCCGGGGGTGCCACCACGCCGCCACCCGCGCCGGAGCAGGGCCCGAAGCTGGTGTTGCTGACCAGCGGCGCGACGGGGACACCGAAGGGCGCACCGCGCCCCGACCCGCATTCCCTCGCCCCCGTGGGCGCGCTGTTGTCGAAGGTGCCGTTTCGCGCGAGGGAAGTCACCGAGTGCTGTGCCCCGCTGTTCCACACCCTCGGATTCGCGCACTCGATCCTCAACATCACGCTGGGCACGACGCTGGTGCTGCGCCGCCGCTTCGACGCGCTGGCCACACTGCGCAGCGTGCGTGAGCACGGCTCCACCGCGATGGTCGTGGTGCCGGTGATGCTGCAACGGATGGTGGAACGTATCGAGGCCGATCCCGACCTTGCCCGCCCGCCGTCGCTGCGGATCGCCTTCGTCGCCGGGTCGCAACTGGGTGCGTCGCTGTGCGAGCGCGCCATGGCGGCCTTCGGGCCCGTGGTATACAACCTCTACGGCTCCACGGAGGTCGCCTACGCCACCGTGGCGACGCCCGAGGACCTGCGCCTGGAACCGGGCTGTGTCGGCAGGCAGGTGCGCGGTGCCACGGTGAAGATCCTCGACGAGCACGGCAACGAGGTACCCAACGGCCGTACCGGTCGCATCTTCGTGGGCAACGCCATCCAGTTCGAGGGCTACACCGGGGGCGGCACCAAGGAGGTCATCGGCGGCCTGATGTCGTCGGGCGACGTCGGCCACATCGACGCGCACGGCCTGCTGCACATCGACGGCCGTGACGACGACATGATCGTCTCCGGTGGCGAGAACGTCTTCCCGGGCGAGGTCGAGGAGCTGCTCGCCCGGCACGACGACATCACGGAGGCGGCAGCACTGGGCGTGCCCGACGACGACTACGGCGCCCGGTTGCGTGCGTTCGTCGTCCTCCGTGAGGGCGCGACGCTGACCGAGGCCGACGTGAAGGATTACGTGCGGGCCAACCTCGCCCGCTACAAGGTTCCCCGCGAGGTGCTCTTCCTCGACGAGATGCCGCGCAACCCCACCGGGAAGATCCTCAAGCGCGAACTCGCCCGCTACCAGACAGGCAAACCTGCGTAGCTCTGACGGTAGGCCAATAAACCGACGGCGGCCCGGACCAAGCCGATTCGGGTGACGGGTGAGTGCGGCGATCGGTGGTGACGCCGTGGCCGGACCAGCTCTTCGGTGATCCTCTGCGCGGACCATTTGTGGTCCCGTCACCAGGTCTCGACCTGTGCTACCTCCCAGGTTGGGGTTGCTGTTGGGCTGTGTTACGGAGCGAGCCTCAGTCCGGCGGACCGGCTTCGCCGAGCCTGCGCCAGCGGGTTGACCCTCTCGGTGGCGCAGGCTTGGCAGATACCCGTTTCAGCGGCGAGGTGGGCGATCGGTCGGGTCCGGCCACCGTTCGATGAGGCGTTGTCGGCCTTCGATATTCAACGGGGCGTTGGCGTGGGTCATCGGGTCGCCTGCTGCCTGGCGACGCGGGGCGTGATGACCCGTAGGAGTGGCAGGGCGATGCTCAACGCGATCGCGACGAGGATGCTGCTGGCCCAGACAGGGCCGAGCTCTCCGAGGCCGGTTTCGAGGGTGGCTGCCGCGACAACCGGGCCGCCGGCCGCACCAAGGTTGAGGGCCGCGGTCGCATAGGAGCCGCCCATGGTGGGAGCGCCTGATGCCTCGTAGATCACCCGGGCGATCAAGGTGCTGCCCAAGGCGAAGGAGAACGCGCCCTGAACAGGTACCAGCACGAGCAATGCGACCGGGTGGGCGGCCAGGGCGGCGAGTGAGATCCAGCCGAGCAACACGAGTGGGCCGCAGGCCGCGATGAGCTGGCCCGGACGCTGATCGGACAGGCGCCCCGCGATCCTGACTCCCAGGAAGGATCCGATCCCGAAGAGCACCAGCACAACCGAAACCCAGAGCTCGGCGAGGCCAGCAGTGTCGGTGACGATCGGGGCCAGGAAGGTGAAAGTTCCGAAGGTGGCGGCGTTGACAAGTGCCGCCAACACCATGACCAAGATCAGCCGCGGCTGGGCGAGTTGGGCAAGCTCGGTACCCAGGGCCGGGTTGGTCGTGTCCTGCTCGCACGTGTTGGGGCAGGTGGGAATCCCTTGCACGACACCGAGGGCCGCGGGAAGGCACAGGAGGGCTATCGCCCAGAACGTGGCGCGCCAGTCCAGCACGGTGCCCAGGACCGCCCCGCCGGGAACCCCGGCGATGATGGCCACCGTCGTTCCTGACAGCAGCACCGCCAGAGCACGCCCCTTCTGACCGGGTGCCACGAGAGCAGATGCGGTCGCCAGGGCGACAGCCAGAAAACCCGCATTCGCCAACGCGGCGATCACACGGGTACCGAGCAGAACCGGAAAGCTCGATGTCAGCGCACCCACAACATGGACTGCCGCGAATACCAGCACGAACCCGAGCAGGCTTTTCCGGGCCGGCCAGCGGCGAGCGAGCCCTGCCATCAGCGGGGCGCCGGCGATCATCCCGCCCGCGAACGCCGAGGTCAGAAGTCCGGCCGTGCCGACCGTAACCTCCAAGCTCGAGGCGATGTCCGGCAGCAGCCCGGCGAGCATGAACTCCGAGGTACCCATGGCGAAGACCGCCACAGCAAGCAGAGAAAGCGCAAGAGGCATAAAACTACTCCGAAGTGAAGAGAACAACGAGAAGACGACGTCTCGTCACCGCGGTCAGCGCCCCAACAGCGCGCGCAGTAGCCCCGACCGACGAAAGAGGTCAGGACGCGAACGAAGAACCTATCGGTTCAAGGGGCTGACGGCGTGACCGAAAGCCCCCACCTTGAAACTTTCCGGGCTCGACATGTCCTGCACGCTACTCAACTCCCCCAGTCGTAACGCAACTGGGTTCACCGTGGTCAGCGGTCGCGCCCCCGACAACTAGGGTTTTTGTGACGCGCCGCCGCCTCGGCCCTCGGCCGCAGTCGGACTTGGCTTGTGCGGCGGTCCCAACGTGTCCGGCGTGGAACTGTGCAACGGCTCTGGCTGCCCGAAGGCATCGTCAGCCTCCCGGTCGTTCATCTGGACTGAACGGAAAGCAGGGTCCACGATCGAAGACACACACAATCCGTGAGAATCTGACGGTTCCTATCCCACACAAGGGCTGGTGATGACAAAGCTCGACCTCTCAGGTCGGTCGGTGACAACCTGCGATTTCGACCACCTGGCAGTCATTCGCTTCTCCGGTGGCTACGAGATCGGCATCGAGAACGATTTCCAGGTTTCGAATCCGGCAGGACAGGTCGAACTCTCGCCGGGTGTGGATCCCGACCGGGGTCGCGCGGTTCTGGCCACGCTGCAAGGTCGAACCGTGGAGTTGGCGGGCACAGACGAATCCGGCGGGCTGCTGGTGTCTTTCGGTGACGGCACGAGCGTCCACGTCAGTTCGGACGAGGAATACGAATCGTGGACGCTGGCAGGGCCAGGCGGAATGAAGGTGGTCTGCATGCCAGGTGGAGAGTTGGCGGTATGCAGCGGTGACGAGAGCTGACAGCCACGGCCCGCTTTTCGCTAGCCGTGCGCCGTTCAAAGTGGATCGGTCAACGGTCGTCGCGTTTGGTCATACAGCTCCCGTACTTCCGTGACTTCCGATAACCCGCGGGCTTCCACTGCGCGAATTACTTCGGCGGCCCGCCAGCGATTGGACGGCACCACCTTCCCCGACAGCAGCGCGCGTCGGGTGGCGTCACATGCTTCGTCCGGCCGGTCGGCGGCGACCAGCGCCAACGCCAGATCCAGGTTCGCGGCGGCGACCCTGCGGGGCCACCTGCCGACATCCTCGCTCGGCGACAGCCGTGCGATGACCTCCCGCGCGTACTCCTCGGCGGCCGGATCACCCGCCCACGCCAGGGTGGTCGCGGTGTAGGAGACGGACTTGTTCGGGTCGTACCGGTAGTGGTGCTCCGGCTGGTCAGGACGCTTACGCGGTGACACCAACTCGTGCACGCGTTCGATCGCGCGGTAGGTCTCGCGCCGTTGCCCGAGGCGGGCCAGGGCCCGCCCTTCCTGCGCCGTGGCCTGGATAGCGATGGAACTGCCCGGCGGCGCCGCGTGCCGTGCCCGGCGCGACAGCTCCAGCGCTCGCCGGTAGTCGCCATCGGTGAGCACCCGCCACGCCTCGGTCTCGTAGCTCCACGCCCGGATCTCGTCGTGCCCGACCTGCTCGGCCAGTGCGATGGCCGTCCGCAGCCGTGCCGTAGCGGCGGCAGTGTGTTCGAGGTCGATGTGCACGGTCGCCGCAAGCAACGACAGCCAGCCCCCGACCACGAGCAGCCGCCGATGTTGCGCCAAGGTAGCGCGCGCGTCCAGCAGCCGCTCCACGTAGGCCAGATGGGTACGCAAACGCTCCAGCAACACGGCGGGTGGCGTGTCGCAGTACGACATCGCTAGTGCGTCGAAGGTGTGTTCCAGCGCGGTCAGTGTCGAATCGCCGACGTCGCTGGCCTCGACCCGGCGCGCGAGTTCCAGCGCGGCGAGTTCGTCGTCCACGCGGTCGAGACCTCGCGATTCCGGCGGCGCCCACGGCTGTGCGCGCAACGGGCCCAGCGATTCGACCTTCGCCCTACACTCACGCCGTTCCCGGGACTTCGCGTGCTCGGCGTGGTCGCGCCTGGCCGTTTCGAGTTCCTCGAACGCGGCGAACAGCGAACCCTTCGCGCCGCACCGTTCGTCCGCCAGCCGCCAGAACCGCTCGTCGGCCTGCGCGCGCCCGTTCTCGATGTGGCTGACCGAGCTTCGGTCCCGGTGCGTCAGCCGCCCGAACTCGCCTTGCGTGAGACCCGCCGCCTTGCGGAAGGCCGACAGGCGTTCGCCCAGTTCCCGGCGCAACTCAGCTATCTGGTGCGGTTCGCGTGCCATCGGCTTTCCGCTCCCTGTGCGGTGATCAGGCCTGAATCCCGAGAGTAATGGGTGTGAAGCTCGGTGTGTATCGCTGCCGCGCGATGTCGCACCCACCCGGGCACATTCCATGGTGCTGTCGGTCGATCCGGCCGCGAACCGAAGGAAGGCAGGCGCTATGGCCAACACACTCGCCACCCGGCCCAGACTGTCCCACCGGCAGTGGCACGACATCGAGGATGTGCTCGCCCAGATGTGTGAACGCACCCACGGTCAGTTGGAGGACCTCCACGGCGGCGGCTGCGCGAGGCGGGAATCCCGATGAGCGGCAACGGATCGACCGCCGTGCTGTACGACAACGCGACCGCAGAACTGTCCGTCTCGCTCGTGCCTGCTCAAGCGGAGCTGATTGAGCGGCTCCTCCTGTGCGAAGGCGATCCGTGTACGGCCGCCGCTTTGCTGCGGGCGGCGCGGCAGCCGCACGTCGCGACCAACGAACCCGGCGCGGCCGCCATCCGGGCACTGCGACCACCGGCGCACGTCGACCTACCCGCCGCGCTGCTGCGCATAGCGCGCGCCGTCGACAGCGAAACCGAAGCCCTCTACCGCCGCAAGGACAGCGGCGACACCGGCGTCCTTGCGCTGCTGCGCTCCATCGCCTTGCGCCTGCTGGAACTCGGGTTCACGGTTGCCGAGGAAGGTGGGATCGAATGCCGCGACATCGAGGAGGCGATCGCACAGGCGTACGGCTTCTCGGCACAGCGGTCCGGCGCCGATATCTGACCACCCGGGTGGAGGCGGAGGGCACGAATGGCAGCCAGACGTTTCGAGAGTGCGGTGATGTCCTTCGCCGAAGATCGGCGATCAGCGCGATCTTGCTGAGACCGATCAACGGGGCGCGAGCCGCCAGGTGTGCTGGTCGAACCAGACGGTGTGGGTGTCGGGTGTGACGGTGAGCCCGAACGAGTCCCAGCCTGGCCTTCCGAGGTCGTTCCAGGTGCGGTGTGCCTGCTCGACGAAGCGCCAGAGGCGGCGGGGTCCGCCTTCGGCGACCTCATGCTGTCCGTCGTGGGTGGCGAGGGCGATCTCGGCCCAGGAGCCGTCCGGGGTGGCGATCCAGGATGCGGTCGGTGGGGTGCCGCTGTAGGCGGGAATGGCGCCGCCCTCGGGGAGGGTGTAGCCGTAGGCGATCTCGGCACCGAGTTCGAAGGAGGCGAGGAACCAGACCAGCAGCGAGTTCCAGGGGGTGTTCGGGTCGAGGCTGGTGGTGCGGTGTTCGGCTTGGTCGTGGTCGCGTTCGACGCGGAATCCGGCCGGGTTGTCGCCTGGCGTGTGCCGCAGATCCATGAACGCGGCGTAGGTCGCGTCGAACCGGCCTTCCGCGCGGTTCTCGGCGGTGCGGGTGAGGCGGACGAGGCTGCCTGCGCCGGGCGCGGGTTTGAGGTCGGTCAGGATCACTCCGCCTGGCCGGACCTGCTCGACCCAGGCCCGCGGGATCGCGGGGACGGCGCAGGTGGCGATGATCGCGTCGAACGGCGCGTGTTCCGGCAGCCCGGCCGCTCCGTCGCAGGCGACCAGCGTCGGGTGATAGCCGAGTCCGGCAAGCCGCTGGCGGGCCAGCTCGACGAGGTCGGCCTCGACGTCGACCGAGTAGACCTGCTCGTCGCCGAGCCGGTGCGCCAGGAGGCCGGCGTTGTAGCCGGTGCCGGTGCCGACTTCCAGCACCCGCGAACCGTCGGTGAGGTGCAGAGCTTCGATCATGCGGGTCATCAACCCTGGCTGGGTCGACGACGACAGCACCGTCGTGCCGCCGGTCGCGGTCGGGGCGAGCGCGGTGATCAGCGCGGTGTTGGCGTAGACGGCGGCGAGGTCGTCGACGCTGGCGCGCTGCGCCCAGCTGCCGTCCGAGGTCTGCTGGTGGTACGTGGGGACGAACGCGTGCCGGGGAACCGCTCGGACGGCGTCGACCAGACGCGGGTCGGTGAGCTTGCCCGCCGCGGCCAACTCGTCGGCGAGCCGCTGCGCGTGCGGCTCCCACTCGACGTCAGTGGTGGTGTTCGTTGTGGTCACGGGCGTCCCCTTGGGTGGGTGAGCAGGTCGGCCAGGGCCGTGGTGATCGGTGCCCCGGTCTGGGCTTCCAGCCAGCCGTACTGGCCGGAGCTGTTCGATTCCAGGAACCACCATCGCCCCTCGGCATCGATGGCGAAATCCACTGCGGCGTAGGCCAGACCCAGGGTATCCAGGTAGCGGCGCAGGCCCTTCTCAACATTCGGCGGTGTATCGACGAGCTGGTAGCGCAACGCGGTGAAATCGGCCCGCCAGTCCATCCGCGCCGCCGGCGAGTCCGCGGTGATCGCGATGGTGAACATCCGCTCGCCGATCACGATCACCCGTGCTTCGCGGGTCTTGGTCTTTCCTGAACCCGGTTCAGGTGCCGGTCAACGGAGGCGGTACACGTTCGGCGAAGGCGGCACGATCAAGCGCGGCCATCACGACATCCCGGCAAGGAGTTCGTCGTGAGCCTGGCGGGCCGTCGGCTCGACGTCGTACCAATGGAGCGCGGCTGCGCCTGCCCGATCGCGTCGTGCCCAGGGAACAGGGCGCGGTTGCCCCGTAGGCTGGAAACCGTGCGGATGAGGCCGACCCTGACCTGGACACCGACCGGTGTGCCCGCGCCCGTGACGACCGACCTGGACGAGGTCGTGCGGGTGCTGGGTGAGCGTGGCGTGGTGGTGGTCAGCGGCGCGGGCATTTCCACCGAGTCGGGTATCCCGGACTACCGGGGCGCGGGTGGGACGCTGCGGCGGCACTCGCCGATGACCTATCAGGAGTTCGTCGGCAGCGAGGAAGGCAGGCGCCGGTACTGGGCGCGCAGCCACCTCGGCTGGGCCACGGTCGCGCGCGCCAGGCCGAACGCGGGCCACCACGCTGTGGCTGCGCTGCGGGCGGGCGGCTACCTGTCGGGCATCATCACGCAGAACGTCGACGGCCTGCACCAGAGGGCCGGAGCCAGCGCAGTGGCGGAACTGCACGGCAGCCTCGCCCGTGTCGTGTGCCTTTCCTGCCGCCGAACCAGCGCACGGCACGAGCTCGATCGACGCCTGCGGCAGGCCAACCCGTCCTTCCGCGCCGAGGCGACGAAGCTCAACCCCGACGGTGACGTCGACCTCGCCGAGCACGTGGTGCGGGAGTTCCGGCTCGTGCCGTGTGCCGCGTGCGGCTCCGGTGTGCTGAAGCCGGACGTGGTGTTCTTCGGCGAGAACGTGCCGCGCCCGCTGGTGCGGCGGTGCTACGAACTGGTCGAGGAAGCCAGCGCCGTGCTGGTGCTGGGTTCCTCGCTGACGGTGCTGTCCGGACTGCGGTTCGTCCGCCGTGCCGCGGAGCAGGGCAAGCCGGTGCTGATCGTGAACCAGGGGGAGACCCGCGGCGACAGCCACGCCCGGCTCCGCGTGGAGCTGCCCTTGGGGAAGGCGCTCACCGAGGTGGCCGGCCGGCTCGGTTGCGCCTGACAACCGGCTCCGGCGCAGCATCCGTGGTCATTTTTGCCGAATCGGCAAGAATTCTTGTCACCTTTCGCGCGGTGGGCGGATCGTTGCCGGTGGAGGTGATCTCGCATGGTCGATCGGTTGCGTGACAGCTATGACGTGGTGGTGATCGGAGGTGGTGCGGCGGGGCTGAGCGGTGCGTTGACGCTGTCCCGTGCCCTGCGGAGGGTGGTGGTGCTGGATTCGGGCCGCCCGCGCAACGCACCGGCCGCCGGGGTGCACGGCCTGCTCGGCCGCGAGGGAACCGAGCCGGCGGAGTTGCTGGCGCGCGGTCGGGCGGAGGTGCGTCGCTACGGCGGCGAGGTGGTGCCCGGTGAGGTCGAGACCGTTCGCCGCGACGAGAACGGGCAGGGCGCGGCGACCTCCTTCGTCGTGAGGCTGACCGACGGCAGCCAGACCCGGGCACGGCGCCTACTGGTGGCCACCGGATTGGCGGACGAGTTGCCGGACATCCCGGGACTGTCGCAACGCTGGGGCCGCGACGTACTGCACTGCCCGTACTGCCACGGCTGGGAGGCCAGACACCGCACGATCGGCGTGCTCGCCACCGGACCCATGTCGGTGCACCAGGCGTTGCTGCTGCGCCAGTGGAGCGAGCACGTCCGGTTCTTCTCGCGGGGCAGGCCGGTGACCGATGAACAGGCCGAGCAGTTGGCAGCACGCGGAATCGCCACGATCGACGGCGAGGTGGTGGCACTGCGGATCGTCGACGACACACTCCTCGGCGTGCGACTCGGTGACGGGTCCGTGGTGGAACTCGATTTCGTCGCGGTGTCGCCGCGAATGGTGGCGCGCGCCGGCTTCCTCACCGAGTTGGGGCTGCACCCCCGTGCCGCACCCGATGGGCGAGTCGCTCGCCGCGGATGCGACCGGGCGCACCGACGTGCCCGGTGTCTGGGTGGCGGGCAACGTCAGTGACCCCATGGCCCAGGTCGGCATGGCCGCCGCAGCGGGCAGCGCGGCGGCGGCCCAGCTCAACGCCGACCTGGTCACCGAGGAGACCGAGCGCGCCGTGCGGACCCTGCGCGTGGTCCGCTCGTCGGCTTCGGCGGCCCAGCGGTGAGCATGGCACGCGTCAGCCGACGACGGGAAGCTTCACGCTCACGTCCTTGAGCAGCATCGCGCCGGGCGTGCGGCTGCCGTGCAGCGCGAACATGTCCGAGACCGGGCTCACCGTGAGGAACAGCGACTCGCCCTCCTCGACGGTGGCGGCCACCGACGGCAGCTCGATCTGGCGCCGGGTGCCGAGGCCGACGCTTTCCTCCCGGTGCGGCAGCACGTTGTTCTGGACCACCTGCGCGTCCACCGCCGAGGTGCCGACGCTGAGCGCGAAGAACGCCCTGCTGTCCACGCCCAGTGCGGTGACCAGCGCGTCCAGCTGCGAGGTGCCCGCGATGGTCAGCGGGCCGTCGGCGATCTTGATCTGCTGCGGCAGGCCCGCCGCCGTCGTGGTGGTGATGTCGGGCAGCGAGTACCGCGCCGTCGGGGCGACCGAGTCCACGCTGAGGCAGTCACCGCGGGCGGTCATCAGGTGGTAGCGGCCGTGGCCGGTCAGCTCGCGCGGGGCGCCCAGCAGGTTCTCGGCGAAGAACCGCAGTTCCAGCTCGTCGTAACCGGCTCCGCTCAGCCGTGCCGAACACGCGTCACCGGGCACCGCCGTGCCGATGGGTAGCACGTTCGGCAGCGCGTGCCCGCCGTTGTAGCCGATGAGCAGGCTGTCGCGGCGGGCACGGTCGGTCAGCGCCAGGTCGAAGTTGTCGATCGCCTGATCCAGCGGGAACAGGTTGTCGCTGCTGCCCTGCCGCAGCAGTACCGGAATGTCCAGTTTCCTGCCCTGCTCGACGTGGAAGCCGGGACCGTTGTCGTGGAAGAACTCGGCCATGCTCGCGGGCCAGTTCCCGGTGGCCATGCCCTCGGCGAATCCGGCGTGGACGGTCGAGGTGTGCGCGTCGAGACCCGCGGTGTAGAGCAGACCCGTCCACGCCGTGCGTACCACATCGCTCGGCGCGAGGCTTTCGTTCAGCGAGTACCAGGTGATCTGCGGAGCGAGCGCGTCGAAGCGCGTGCGGCCGGTCAGCATCAGTTCGGTGAACGCGCCCACGAACTGGTAGCCACCGCCGTAGGAGCCGCCGATCGCGCCGAGCACCGGGTCTTCCGGGCCGTCGCGCTTCACCCAGTCCAGACTCGCCACGTAGTCGATGACGGCGATGACGTCCGCGCCCTCAAAGGCGGGGTCTTCGACGTGTGCCTTACCGCCGCTTTCCCCGAAGCCACGCTGGTCGATGCTGACCACGCCGAAGCCCGCGTCGAGGTAGCGCTGGAACGAACCGGGCGCGGAGGTACGGCTGCCGCCCCAGCCGTGGCTGTGCAGCAGCACGGGGACGCGGTTGTCCTTCGACGCGGCGGCGGGCTTGAACACGCTCACACAGATGTCAACCGGCCCGGGTTCGAGCACGTCGGTCTCGGCCACGCTGGGGATGCAGACGTTGTCCGGACCGGAAGGCTCACCACCGGCCGAAACCGGTGCTGCCAGCACGATCCCGGCGGTCAGGGCGACCACCGCCGCCAGACTGGTTGTGCGCATCCGCAGTCCTCCCGCTCGCACCGTCGCGTCGTGTGCTCATCAACGACGGCGGCGCGAAAGGGGTTCGCCCCACTTCGCGGAAAGACCCGTGGTGCCCCACCACCGGG